>AWNW01000106.1 GCA_000493945.1 Candidatus Hydrogenedens terephthalaticus JGI OTU-1 | reverse complement strand
TTTTTTTTGAATCTCCTTATCGCGTTCAGAAATTTTTAGAACAGGCAATCAAAGTTTTGGGAGACCGAAAATGTGCGGTATGTTTTGAAATGACCAAAAAATTCGAACGGGTATATCGAGGTTACCTTTCCGAAATTTTGGAGAGATTGAAATCAGAAACTATGAAAGGAGAGGTTACAATTGTTATTGCAGGGAATCATCCCAAATTTTCCAGTAACACACTTGAATTATAGAAAAATATTTGATAAAATATAGATATGGTTACTTTTTTATAACATAAAAACAGGAGAATGAATATAATAAAAGGATAACAGAGTTTGGTAAGATTAAGATGGGGGAAAGGGGATTTGCATTTTGGCTTTAAAATTGCTATAATTATTCCTCTAAAATATAGACCTTATGAGATTATATATAAATATCGGTAAAAGCATGAATTATCTTTACACCTGTAAGAATCAGAATAGGTATAAGTGTCACTTCTCATAAATTTTCCGGAACCAATATATAAGGAGTTATTGAATGGCTGTGGCTCCCCGAACAGAACGCATTTCTTTATCCCGTGCACCTGAGGATTTTTCTCATCTGCCCAACCTTATTGAAATTCAGACTAAATCGTTTGCCGATTTTTTACAATGGGAAGTACCGCCCCGAGAACGGCAAAACAAAGGGCTGCAAGCAGTTCTTAATGAGTATTTCCCAATAGAATCTCCAAATGGTTTGACGAAATTAGAATTTGTTTCCTACAACATTGTTCCTCCGAAATATACAATAGAAGAGTGTCAAAATTTAGGATTAACTTATAGTGGCACATTAAAAGCCACGATGAGACTTACAATATATGAGGAGTCCCTTAAAGGCGAAAAGGAAGAGAAACAAGTTCTTGAGCAAGAAGTATTCATAGCCGAAGTTCCTTTGATGACCCCTACGGGGACATTTATTATCAATGGTGCAGAACGCGTTATTGTAAGTCAATTGCATAAATCACCGGGTGTATCTTTTGAGAAGAAACAACATCAGGGAGGAAAATTCCTTTTATCTGCTCGAATTATTCCATATCGTGGAGCATGGATAGAGTTTGAATATGACATAAATGATACATTATGGGTTACTGTAGACCGACGAGTGAAAATGTTGGCGACAACATTTTTGAAGGCTTTGGGACATGTTGAACCAGATGAAATTTTGAAAATGTTTTATAGGGTAGACCGTGTTCAAATAAAACGGAACAAAGCGTGTATCTTTAGTAAACAGAAGGTAAATCGTGGAGGGAAAACAACAGAGAAAGAGGTTGAGAATCGTGTAGAGGTAAAGGCACTTGTCGGTAGTTGGCTTGCAATGGATATAATAGACCCAGAAACAGGCGAAGTTATTGCCGATGCCTCCTCCCAAATTACAACGGCTGTGTTAAATGCGGTTCTTCGCTCTCCTATTCGCGAGTTTTATATTCTTAACAAGCAAGATGTGCTGAGTGATATAAGTATTGCTCAAACGCTTAACATGGACCAGGCTCAGACACAGGAAGAGGCACTCCGCGAAATTTATATTCGTATGAGACCGGGAGACCCTACTAATGATGCTCAATGTAGGAAGCATTTTGATAGTCTATTCTTTGACCCGGCTCGTTATGATTTTGCCTCTGTAGGCAGGTATAAAATCAATAGGAAATTAGGGTTGCAAATTTCCCAGAAACAGAGGGCTCTGACAAAAGAGGATATTTTAGAAACCCTTAAATATTTAGTGAAATTACATCGGGGTGAAGGAACGCTGGATGATATTGACCATTTAGGAAACCGTCGTGTAAGAACGGTTGGTGAACAATTGATGAATCAATTCCGTATTGGTCTGGCACGGATGGAAAAAACAATCCGCGAACGCATGAATTATCGTTCTGAAGACCAGGAATATACTCCGCAATCACTTATAAACTCAAAGCCGATGGGTATTGTGCTAAAGGACTTTTTCGGGAGAAGTCAATTATCCCATTTTATGGATCAAATTAATCCTTTGTCCGAACTAACGCATAAACGGCGGTTGAGTGCATTAGGTCCGGGTGGGTTAAATCGTGACCGTGCTGGTTATGATGTCCGCGATGTTCACCCAACCCATTATGGTCGAATCTGCCCGATAGAAACACCTGAAGGACCGAATATCGGTTTGATGGCTTCAATGGCAACATACGCACGAATAAATGAATATGGTTTCCTTGAAACACCGTATCGTAAGGTAGAAAATGGAAGGGTTACGAATGAAATTGTCTATCTGACTGCTTACGATGAAGATAATTATAAAATTGCTCAGGCAAATGAACCGCTGGATAATAAAGGGAAATTTAAGAATCATTTTGTGCTTTGCCGACATAAAGGGGATTTTCCGATGGTTCCGCCGGAAGAGGTGGATTTTATGGATGTATCTCCCAAGCAAATTGTGAGTGCGGCTGCCGCATTAGTACCATTCTTAGAACATGACGATGCAAACCGTGCCTTGATGGGTTCTAACATGCAACGGCAGGCAGTCCCCTTATTAAAAGCGGAACAACCTCTGGTCGGAACAGGTTTGGAAAAAATCTGTGCACGAAATTCAGGAACGGCAGTTCGTGCGGAACGGTCGGGGGTCGTCGAATATGCCGATAGTGAGATAATTCGCATTCGCATTGACAGTTCAAAGACAGATAATCCATTTAGGTTGGAAGAGGATGTATATCGGTTAAAGAAATTTGCGCGTTCCAATCAAAGTACCTGTATTAATCAAAAACCTATTGTCCAGAAGGGGGATAAAGTAAGTGCAGGAGATGTAATTGCAGATGGACCGGGAATGTGTGATGGAGAAATGGCATTAGGTAGAAATGTCTTGGTTGCTTTCCTACCGTGGGAAGGTTATAACTTTGAAGACGCTATTATCCTGAGTGAAGAATTGATTAAAGATGATGTCTTTACATCTATTCAGGTTGAAGTTTTTGAAATTGAAGCACGCGATACCAAATTAGGACCGGAAGAAATTACTCCTGACATTCCGAATGAAGGGGAAGAGTCCCTAAAGAATCTTGATGAGAACGGAATTATCCATATTGGCTCGAAAGTAAAGCCGGGGGATATTCTTGTTGGTAAGGTGACGCCGAAAGGAGAACAAGAACTGGCACCGGAAGAGAAGTTGTTGATTGCTATATTCGGAGAAAAAGCGGAAGATGTCCGAAATGCTTCTTTATATGTTCCCCCGGGTACCGAAGGGGTTGTTGTGGATGTGAAAGTATCCAGTCGTCGTAATAAAGCCATAGATAAGCAAACCAAAGCAAGAATTACACGAGAAGCAGAACGCATTAAACAAGAATATGCAGAACGAATAGAAAAAATTCGGAAGACCTTTGTTGATTTAGTTCGCGATGATATGTTAGGTCAAAAAATAACAGAAGATGTCTTCGATTACACAAAGAATGGTTATGTGCTTGAAAAAGGCAAATCTGTAAGACCATCGCACCTGAGAGAGTTGGAATATTCTGTATTAGGGCGATTGAGAATTGAAGATAAGAAAATTCAATCGTGGTTTACGAAATTAGTGAACCAGGCAGCGATAGAAGAACAAAAATTACTGTCATTCCGTGAGAAAGAATTAGAACGGTTGAGAGAAGGGGATGAATTACCCCCGGGAGTAAATAAGGTTGTGAAAGTGTATATTGCAACCAAGCGGAAAATGTCCGTAGGCGATAAGATGGCAGGGCGCCATGGGAACAAAGGTGTTGTAGCGAAAATTGTTCCTGTGGAAGATATGCCTTTCCTTCCGGATGGAACTCCTATCCAGATTATCCTAAATCCTCTCGGTGTGCCTTCCCGAATGAATGTGGGACAGATTTTAGAGACGCATTTGGGCTGGGCATTGAAAGTACTGGGGCTCAAAATTGCATCCCCTGTGTTTAATGGACCAAAAGAAGAAACAATTATAGATTATTTGAAGAAAGCGGGACTTCCAACAAGTGGTAAGATAAAACTTCGTGATGGGAAAACTGGCGAAGAATTTCATCATGAAACCTGTGTGGGTTATATCTATATGATGAAATTAAACCACATGGTAGATGATAAGATACATGCTCGTGCTATTGGACCTTATTCCTTAGTAACACAACAGCCTTTAGGCGGTAAAGCTAATTCCGGTGGACAGCGATTTGGAGAAATGGAAGTCTGGGCGTTAGAGGCGTATGGTGCCGCCCATACTCTTCAAGAGGTACTAACGATAAAGTCGGATGATATACAAGGTAGAACCAAGATTTACGATGCTATTGTAAAAGGGCATTATGAAGTAGAACCCTCTGTTCCGGAATCCTTTAATGTGATAATCCGTGAAATGCAGAGTTTATGTCTTGATGTAATTAAACTTGCGAAAGTAGAAACAGCAATAGATACAGAAGAAAAAGAAGACGAGGAGGATATATACCTTGGCTAAATATGTTCCTACCACATCAGACCGATTTGATGCACTTCAAATTCGGATTGCTTCTCCCGAAGAAATAATGAAATGGTCTAAGGGAGAAGTAAAGAAGCCTGAAACGCTAAACTATCGGACTTTTAAGCCTGAGAAGGATGGTCTCTTCTGCGAGAAGATATTTGGTCCTACCAAGGACTGGGAATGCGGTTGTGGTAAATACAAGAAAGTAAAGCATCGGGGTATTGTTTGTGATAAGTGCGGTGTGGAGATTACCGAAGCCAAAGTGCGACGGGAACGAATGGGTTGCATTCGCCTTGCTGCCCCTGTTGCCCATATCTGGTTTTTCAAGAATAATCCGTCATGTATGGGCAACCTTTTGGATTTGCCAGTTCGTAGTCTGGAACGAGTTATATATTACGAAAGTTATATCGTAATCGACCCCGGTACAACTCGTTTAGAAAAGTTGCAGATTTTATCTGAAGATGACTATCAGGATGCGGTAGAGGAATTTGGTTCGAATACATTTAAAGCGAAGATGGGTGCGGAAGCGATAAAAATTTTATTAGAAGAACTAAATCTGGATGTATTATCCGCGGAACTTCGGGATCAATTTGCAAACTCTACATCCGCCCAAACTCGTGCGAAAGCAATTAAGCGATTACAAATAGTCGAGGCATTCCGTAAGTCGGGAAATCAGCCGTCATGGATGGTTTTAGATGTTATTCCTGTTCTTCCACCGGATTTGAGACCTTTAGTTCCTCTGGACGGTGGGAGGTATGCGACCAGTGATTTGAACGACCTTTATCGGCGTGTGTTGAACCGCAATAACCGTCTCAAGAAGATCATGGAAATTCGCACACCGGAGATTATCGTTCGTAATGAAAAGCGAATGCTTCAAGAAGCGGTAGATGCTCTATTCGATAATGGAAGACATGGTAGGGCGGTAGTCGGTACCAATTTAAGACCTTTGAAATCTTTGAGTGATTTTATCAAAGGAAAACAAGGCAGGTTCCGTCAGAATTTGTTAGGTAAACGCGTAGATTATTCTGGTCGTTCCGTTATCGTCGTGGGTCCGGAGTTAAAACTAAATCAATGTGGTTTGCCCAAACGGATGGCACTGGCTCTGTTTGAACCGTTCGTTATTAGTCGTCTTCAGGAAAAGGGAATTGCCATTACAATTAAGGCGGCACGGAAAATGATACAACAGGGCAGACCTGAAGTATGGGATGCAATAGAAGAAGTAATTAAAGACCATCCTGTGCTTCTGAACCGTGCTCCAACTCTCCACCGCTTGGGAATTCAGGCATTCCAGCCGATACTGATAGAGGGGAATGCTATTCGTATACATCCGTTGGTATGTAGGGCTTATAATGCAGACTTTGATGGCGACCAGATGGCGGTGCATGTGCCTTTGACCCCAGCCGCCCAATTGGAAGCACATCTTTTAATGATGGGTTCTTCCAATATTTTCTCTCCGTCCGATGGTTCTCCTATTGTTACACCCAGTCAGGACATTGTTTTGGGTATTGCGTGGTTGTCTCGCACGCGACCTGGAGCCAAAGGAGAATGGAAAGAGGAATGGAAAACTAAGGATGGGAAGGTTCTTTGTAATGCAGGGAAAATATACCCGAATAAAGAGGCAGTATTGTTAGCATATCACTTTGGACATGTAGATATTCATGCGAGGATTAAAATCCAACATCAGGGGAAAGTAGTAGATACGACAGTAGGAAGAGTTATTCTCTGGGATGGACTACCTCCTGAAATTCAATTAGAAGATGTAAATATAGAACATAATCAATCTACGATTGGTAAAGTTATTGCGGACTGTTACAAGAGATTTGGGCATCGCAAGACGGTAGAATTGTTGGATTGTTTGAAGAATATTGGATTTAAATATGCGACGAAATCGGGACTTTCAATTGCTATAGAAGATATAACCATTCCGCCGGATAAAGAAAAGATATTAGCCCTTGCCCGTAA
>AWNW01000105.1 GCA_000493945.1 Candidatus Hydrogenedens terephthalaticus JGI OTU-1 | reverse complement strand
TCCATAGGTGTGATTGATATGAGATGGATTAAACCCCTCGATGTGCAAGTATTAAAAAACCTTTCTACCCCGTGTATTTTCACGGTGGAGGAAAATACTTTGATAGGTGGATTCGGAAGTGCTATCCTTGAATACTTCAATGACAATTCATTAATAGAAGAGACAAAGATATATCGTTTCGGGGTACCGGATTTGTTTTGTGAACATGCTTCCCGTGAAGAGCAATTAAAAATGTTTGGACTAACCGTTGATGAATTATCGAATAAAATTCTTGAAATTTTTGAGCAAAATCAACATATCCCTGTAACAACTATACCCCGAAGATATAATATTCCTGAAAATTCCTGTTAAATTCAAAAGTTGTAAAAAAATATGGATTTATGATAATCTTTTAAACCCCAATGTTTATTAGCATGAGGGGCGAGTGGCGGAATTGGCAGACGCGCTGGACTTAGGATCCAGTACCGCGAGGTGTGCGGGTTCAACTCCCGCCTCGCCCACATTATTATTAAATTTTTAGATAGATAGTTAATAAAACAATACAACAACTTAAATATAGGTCAAGAGTCATGACAGAACAAAAAAGCAACAACGAAAATAACATTACTCCCTCTGAATCCGAACAAAAAGAAGAATTGCAAACTGTAACGAAAACTTCTTCGGAACAACAAACAACAGAGGAAACACATGAGCATAAACACCATCACCATGCCCATGATGCAGCCGAAGAAGAATTTAAATTTGAAAAAGACCCCGAATATGAAATTGACTACAAAGGGGACTGCCTATATTCCGTAAAGGTTACAATTCCTGCGGTGAATACTAAATCGCAGATAGATAAAAATCTGGAAGAGGTAAAAGAACATGCGGAATTACCCGGTTTCCGTAGAGGGAAAGCACCGATGTGGTTGGTTGAAAATAAGTTTGGCAAAATAGCACGGAAAGAAGCATTGGATAAAGTCATAACTGAATCCGTTAAGAAATTAATGGAGGATAATAAATTACGGGCTTTTTCGACACCGCAATTTGAAGGATTAGAAGAACTTGACAAATTACCGGAAGATAAGGACATATCCTTTCAGGTTACTTTTGAAGTAGCACCAAGATGTGAACTGGGTAAATATCGTGGGCTTGAATTAGAACGCAAAGTCCTCGAAGCCGATGAAAATATGATTACAGAACGGTTGGAACTTTTGCGGAATCGTTTTGCAATCTACCAGTCTATTCCTGATGCAGAAATAGTTAATGGTGATCAGGCAATTATTGATTTTAATGGAACCATAGACGGGGAAAATTTCCCCGGCGGAAGTGCCAACAATTATCCTTACATTGTCGGTTCTAAGAGGTTTTTTGGCAAATTTGAAGAGGCACTTATCGGGGCTAAAGTTGGAGAAACAAAAACCTGCGAAGTTGAATTTCCAATAGACTATACGAACAAAAGCCTTGCAGGTAAAAAAGCAATATTCGAAATTAAAATTAAAGACATCAAACGGAAAGAATTACCTGCATTAGATGATGAATTCGCAAAACAAGCAGGGGCTGAAAATCTTGAAGACTTGAAACAAAAAATTAAGAATGAAATAGAAAATGCCATATCCGAAGAAACGGATTATCTATTAGAAACATCTGCAATTGAACAGGTTATTGCAAACAGCACATTTGAAATTCCCAAATCGCTTATTGAAGAAGTGGCAAAAAATCAGGTAGAAGAACAAATTCAACGAATGATACAAATGCGTATCCCTATGTCAGAAATTGAAAAACAACGCGAAGAGTTGGAAAAGGATGCCAAGGAAAAAGCAGAAAAAACAATTAAGTGGTATACTGTGGCAAGTGAAATAGCCGAAGCAGAGGGAATAGAAATTACGGATAGCGACTACGAGAACGAAGCACAAAGTATACAGGGAAGAACAGGTATAGATATAGAAACCATCCGTAATTATATTCAAGAACAAGGCAAAGATGATGTAAACGATACCATACTTCGGAAAAAAGTAGTTAAACTTATTTTAGACAATGCCAAAATTGAAACAAAAACCGTTTCCCGTGAAGAATGGGAAAAAACATCTGATTAAGAGAACTTAAAACTATGCACGAAGCAATAGAAAAATTGGTTCAACACGGAATTAACCCTTACTCCGAAAACCCAATCAATCCGCAGGCTGTAACTATATACCAGCAAACCAGTCGGGGAGAAAGGGCTTACGATATTTACTCCCGCTTGCTTGAAGACCGAATTATTTTTTTGGGTATGCCTATTGACGACTATGTTGCTAACTATATCATTGCCCAATTACTTTATTTAGAAGCGGAAGACCCTGACAAAGATATAAATCTCTATATCAATAGCCCGGGAGGTAGTGTTACGGCAGGTTTGGCAATATACGATACCATGCAGTTTATCCGTCCTGAAATTACAACCATTTGTCTTGGACAAGCAGCCAGCATGGCAGCAGTCCTGATGTCCGCAGGAACACCCGGAAAACGATATGCGCTGCCTTATTCACGCTTCCTGTTACATCAATTGATGGGTGGTGTACGCGGGCAGGCTACCGATATTGCTATTCAGGCACAGGAAATTGTTCGGATTGGCGAAACCATTGACCAAATCCTTGCCAGACATACAGGTCAACCTATTGAGGTTATCCGAAGAGATACTGACCGCGACCTGTTCCTCAGTGCAGACGAGGCGAAAAACTACGGATTAATTGACGAAGTTTTACAACGCTCCAAAATTAAAAAAGAAAAGTAATAAGATGTCCAAAACGGTAGCAATCATCGGTGCATCCGCAGACCGTAACAAATACAGCAATAAAGCAATCCGTGCATACATCGCAAAAGGTTGGACTGTTTACCCTGTAAATCCCAATCTCACAGAAATTGAAGGAATTCCGTGTTATAAATCTGTAGAAGATGTGCCTGAACCCATTGACCGTATCAGTGTCTATGTTCCACCCCAAATCGGTAAGACACTTCTTCCCTCCATTGCAAAGAAAAAACATAACGAACTCTATATTAACCCCGGTGCCGAAGACGAAGAACTCATGCAAAAAGCAACACAACTCGGCTTAAATCCCATCTATGCATGCAGTATCATTGCTGTTGGCTCTCATCCCTCCTCCTTCTCCGAAAAATAAATATATCCAATTACAACAATTATTTTGCTTTTCCATTTATGTATATATCTTTCAGGATAATATCGGATGTATTTTCGGAAATGATATACTTTTCTTTTTTATTATTGTCAAATAAATGAATATTAGCAATAATAGGTGTCTGGACATCTACTAAAAAAATAGCAGGGCGGATGTCTTTCTCTCCCGTATGTATAGTAATGTTATCCATAACGATATTTTTAACATGTCTTATGAAAAAACCATAAGCGGGTAGTGTCCCAAACATCCTGTATTCTGGATAAGCATCTTCTTTCTCCTCCGGAATATCTATTTGATTTTCTACCTCTCCTTTGAATGAAAGATTAATATCACGCAGAGTAAGTTCTTCTATATAATGGTTCGGTAATCCTGAAATGGGACAGCCGATAGAATCAGCACCTGTGGCAACTATATTTGTAAGGATTATCTTTTTCATTGTCCCCACAGAAGTAACAGATTGACCCGGACAGCAAGGCCGTGCACGATTCCCTAAACGAATAAAGATAGGATTACTTACATTCTGCATGGAAATGTTATTAACCACGATATTCTCCGTTATTCCTCCATCTACAGTCTGAATTGTTACACCAGATATGCGGGTATCGTAAATGGTGCAATTGCTAATCGAAATATTTTGGAAACCGCCATTCGATTCTGTCCCCATTTTTAATGCGTTGCACAGGGAACTTAAAATGCAATTTGTAATGGTTATATTTTTACATGGTTTCGGCGATGTGCTTTTAAGGACGATAGAATCATCACCAGAAACGATATGACAATCACTAACAATGACATTTTCACAGGAATCAATATCAATACCATCGTTATTCCGATTGCAACGGCTGTTTATTTTCACATTAGAACAGCGTATGTTTTCACATGCAAGTAAATGAACAGTCCACATAGCACCATTTTCAAAAGTTATTCCTTCTAAATTTGCATCTTTACACTCAATCAGTCTAACGAGGTAAGGGCGGAATTTATATATTCTGTTTTTATCCTCTTTGAATTGTTCCCCCTGCCCATAAATTTTTCCATAACCGATAATACCAATATTTCTTTGTTGTTCTGCAAAGATGAGCGACCGTTGTGAGTAATTGTCTGTATAAGAACGATACGAAGGAATCATTTCAGGAAAATCTTTGATGTCTGTGCTACTTATTAATACACTTCCCGGACTGAGATAGAGAAACACACCGTTCTTTAAAACAATCGTCCCCGTAAGGAATTTTCCCTGTGGAATAATTACAAATCCTCCCCCTTGTTCCGATACAGTGTCAATGGCTTTTTGAATGAAAGGTGTGTTCAATGTCTTTCCATCTCCAATGGCTCCAAATTTGAGGATAGAAACACCACATAATTCCTTTGTTAAAAAAAGTTTGTCCTTCTTTTTTGTCTGTGCATAAGTAGTAAAAGAAACACTTAAAAAAATACACAATAAGAAAAACAAGTACTTTTTCATAATCTCGTCCCTTATTAATTAAGTATATTTTTAATTCCTGCTCTCGTTTTATAAATCGGATTAATGAAACCACCTTGTCCTTCTATTTCATTTATCAATTGTCTTGCAAGATTAATATCTTTATCTATGTATATAGCACGAATAATAGGGAGATAATGCTTTTTGTGAATACCTGTCGGGTCTTTTTCAAGACATTGGTGAAATGTGTCTAAAGCCTCTTGTTTGCGGTTCTGTTCCATCTGACTAATAGCAAGGGAATGATAACCCCAGGGTGTCTGCGGTTGAAGGTATATTGCACATCTGGCAAACCATTCTGCAAGTTCAGGGTTATTCCTATTGAGAGCAGCCCACGCTATGTAATTCCAAATCATGGGGGTCGGTGGATGAACAAAATCAATATAATTTCGTAATTCATGACGGGCTTCTTCCAGAATGTTATCAGGGGTGTTAATTTTCTTTAAAATCTCTATAAAGGGATTATAGTCTATACATTCAGGAACATCTTCTATTTCATTGAAAGAATTCGTTTCTTTACTTAAATGGTATAACCAAAGACCATTCATCCCCGGTAAAAAGGTTTTTTCAAATTTTATCCCTGCTTTATAAAAGTATGCCTCTATAAAATTTTCATCAGGAATATGGAATACATACCGTTCTATTACCAGCCATGCACTTTCTTTTTGTTTATCTGCAAAAAGTTTTTTCAAACAGTTCATAACATCAGAAAAACTATAAACAGGGAGTATATTTTCCTTCGAGGTTTCTATATAGTATGCGAGCATTTCATTTGTTATCGGGGTGGAAATATAAAAAATCCCCCATGTAAGTATTGGCTCGTCAGGTTTGCTACTTTGGGAAATAATTTTTCCTGCAGTCTTAAAATCCGTTGTTTTTTGAGATATTGCGGAAATAAAAGTTTGATAGGAAAAAGCAATTAAAAGCCATACTACCAATATTTTTCTGATTTTAATATGTTCAATATTTATGAGGATATAAGCAAGCAGAGAATACATTGCAAAAGAACTGTAAAGGGTGTATCTTGTTTGCATACAGGGCCAGACAAGAAAAGAAAGTAAAGTCAGAATAATCACAGGTACTGTAATAACTGTTAATAGAAAAGAAATAATCGGTTGAGATGAAATTAACCAGAGAGGAAACAAATAAGAAAATGGAGGTTGTCCTTTTTCAGTGCATTCATTTTTCCATTTTGAGTACAGGTTAGATAACACATAAGTAAAAGAAAAAATAGAAAAAATAATGAGAAGGGTATCAAACCATAAATGTAGTCCTGTAATTTCATTAAGCCAGTAAGGAGAGATGATAGCACTTGTTTGTCCTTGATGAAAAAAAGGTTCATTTGTAAGAATAGCATCGTCAGCCAACAAATCAGTTAACCATTTATAAACAGGGGGAACACCCATAATGAAATCATCTGCTTTTGTATATATAGGAATAGAATTCGGTGTGAAGAAAAAGAAAATGAAAACAAGAATTCCACTTAAGCAAGCAGGAAATAATAAGAAAATACTTCTTTTCCCCTTTACAAAATATAGGGATAAGAAAAATATTTCGATAAGGATAAGCAAAGATCCAGTATAGTGAGATATAAACAAGGTAGTATTTGTCAATACCCAAAAACATCCGCGGAGATACGAAAGTTTTTTGTAAAGCAAGACTGTTGCAACTAATGAACATAGACCCGCAAATTCATAAAAGATATAGGGCCTTATCATCTGTGCAAATAAAATGTGAAACGGAGAAATAGCGAACAGAAGAGTAGCAAATAAAGCAGTCCGCCTACCTAAAGAAAGTTTTACGAATATGAAAAATAGCAGGAGATTGATTACCCCAATGAACACAGAGACCCAGCGAAGTAGTTCGATATTCTTAAGAGGTATCGAAAATAAACGAAATATAGAGTAATAAATCAGATGGGATAAAGGGATTTGGTCGGAGTGATATGCATTGAAAATAGAAAGAAACTCATCGAATGATGGCGAGAGATACAATTTGTATGTGGTAACAAATTCATCAATCCACAACGAAAGCGAACCAATACGATAACTTCTCAGAACAAAACCTAAAACCAGAATAATTAAAAGGAATAAAGTATCAACAGCAGAAAAATAAGACTGTTTCTGAGTTTTATTTTGCAGTTCTGTTTCAGATAATTTCATTTACCTTTTATTGCTTTTCAACAGGGTCAGGTTTGGGAGACTGATTAACTAATTTTAATATTGTATCTATAAGGATTTCCCCAGTCATTTCTCCCAATCCGGTCCGTGAAATATATTCATACCTTTTAAAACTGTTCCAGTCCACTTTGGTAAGGATATAACCAAAAGCATCATTCGTCAATCCAAACAAAAACGGATGGGGAGTAGGCATTTTTCGTTTTAAGTAAAAGCCGATATTGGGCAGGGCTTCGCCAGGAATAGTTATAATTTGAGCAGTTCCAACATTAATCAGGTTAATTCGTGTAGGTATTGTGTTTTTCTCTGTAATAGGATATTTAATCGGCGAATTTTTTAAGACCATACGAAGTAACGGAGAATCAATCGGAAATTCAACAGAGGTGTTGGTGCAATATAATGTTGGATTTTTCTGAACGGGTGCATCCTTTACAATACGCAATGCCTCACTGGCTAACAATTCACCAATGCGGATACATTCATCCCATGTCTGAATATCTCCGTTGGGTCCACGACAATCTGCCGTAACCATACCACCCTGAGCACTGTTCATGAAAATAGCCATTCCTCCCGTTTCCGATTCAATCTTATCATACAAGGGACCACAGAGGTCAGGGGATAAAATCTTCTGACTATCTCCAATAACTTCCGGATGGATAGCATAATTTACCAGTGTTACGAGAACTTTTTCTCCTTTTTTCTTTTCCGTAGAAATAGCCTGTAAAACACTGCAACGATGGTCATATAACTCATCTGCATAGTAATTATAAGCAATTTTCCCTTTTGCTTCGCCCATAGCAATTTTCAGATAGGCAGGCTTCATATTTTTATATGCCTCATTAATCGCTTCGCCAGCCTGCTGACATACCCAATCAAGATATTTCAAATCCGCCGAACAATTCCCTTTTTCATCAACAAACCCATAAGTTTCCGGTGCACTATGCGTATGTGTAACACCTACCAGTATATTTTCAGGCGGGATTTGAGGAACCAATAAACGGATTTTATCTGCCAGTACGGATGACCAACCCAAAAAATCAAGGCTAACAATGGCTACGGCTACATCTCCTTTTTTCATAACCATTGCACGGGCGAACAAATCTCCAATCTTTTTTTCTGCAGGTTCTGGTGTCCCTACTCCACCTGATACCGGTAGTAACGGATCTGGTGTAACAACTCGTTTTGCAGAGCCAACATACAACATATCTTTATCTTTGTCCACAGCAAAAACAGTAGAACATAAAGGAATAGAGAAAATTGATGTAATTAAAAATAACGAAGCGTAAGAGTTCTTCATAATATTAATCCTTGATGGTTACAAATTAGTTTAACAGAGTTATAGAAGGTATTATATCGCGATGTATAAAGAGAAAAAAAAA
>AWNW01000104.1 GCA_000493945.1 Candidatus Hydrogenedens terephthalaticus JGI OTU-1 | reverse complement strand
TATTTATCAGCTACGGGATGTAATAAACTTTTAGGGGCATCTTTACCTCTTGGGCTTGTTGTGATGACAAGATGTTCTTTTATTTTTTCGTGCCCTAATGTTTTTTCTAACTCCTGTAATATAATAAGCAATTGGCACATTGTTTCTGCTGTTTCACCAGATTTCGATATAGCATTGTATAATGTATTATGAGGTGGACATAATTTCATCATTCGTTTAAAAGTAATGGGGTCAATATTATCCATTACAAACAGGCGAGGATAACCCCTCCTTTCTTCGCGAGATAATAAATTGTAATAAGGAGCATTGAGTGCCGTATTAAGGGCAGTAATTCCTAAAGCGGAACCACCAATTCCTAATATTACTAAATTTTCAATTCCACGATTTAAAAACTCGGATGAAATATTTCTAATTTTTTCGCGGGTTGCTTTATCTTTATAAAGTTCAAAAAAACCATATTTCTTTTCTTCCCGCTCTTGTAATATAGATTTGTGATGTTGCTTAATTAAAACATCTAACTTCTGTAATTCATCATCCGTAAAACCATGTGCTGAACTAATTTTATTGGCATGACATAAAGAGATGTCAATAGATATATTATGCTTCATAATGTTTCTCCTTAAATTTAGATAATGTATCTCCCAGATTGTTATTAAGATGGGTATTAGTTTAGCATATTTCTATAGTTGTTTTCAGGATTAAATCATAAATAAAAAGGAGAAGCAAATGATTAAAAAATGTATGATAGCTTTAATTAGTTTCTTTTGTTTAATAAATGTTTATGCTTATGATGTCGAAAACCAAATTTCGTTATATCAAGCAAATCAAAATGCTATTTTACAGGTTCAACAAGGGAAACTTACATGGGCAAGTCCTGTATGGTGGGGATTCAATGCTGAGGACGCAACGGTTTTTTTACAATCAGCGATAGATTCTGGGGCAAAGGAGATAGTGATCCCTAATATGGGTGTGCCCTGGATTGTTAAGCCGATAAAATTGCACTCAAATCAAAAAATTATACTTTTACCCGGGGTAGTTGTTCTTGCTAAAAAAGGGGAGTTTAAGGGTAGAGGTGATTCATTATTTTCTGCTGATAATGTTGAAAATTTAGTGATTTCAGGTTATGGTGCAATTTTAAGAATGCATAAAAAAGATTACCAGAATAAAAAAGAGTATGAGCCTGCAGAATGGCGAATGGCTTTATCCCTGACAGGTTGCAAGAATATTATTATTGAGGGGATTCGGTGCGAAAGCAGCGGAGGTGATGGAATTTATATTGGGGCTACACATAAACAGAATTATTGTGAAAATGTAGTTATTAAGGATGTAGTATGTGATGATAATCACCGTCAGGGTATTAGCGTTATTAGTACTAAAAATTTAACTATTGAGAATTGTTCTTTATTAAATACATCAGGTACAGCACCTCAAGCAGGAATTGACTTTGAA
Source organism: Candidatus Hydrogenedens terephthalaticus JGI OTU-1 (assembly GCA_000493945.1). Lineage (GTDB taxonomy): Bacteria > Hydrogenedentota > Hydrogenedentia > Hydrogenedentales > Hydrogenedentaceae > Hydrogenedens > Hydrogenedens terephthalaticus. The sequence goes on along the minus strand of AWNW01000104.1, from coordinate 1,184 downwards.
CCTAATGGAGATGATGAGCAGCTAACAAATATTACGATGAAAAATTGCTATATAAGTGGCAATAAGGGGGCAGGAGTGTTAGTTTATCTGAAAAATTTGAAACATACATCTACTCCTGTTTCTATAAATATAGAAAATTGTATTATGAAAAATGATTATGACCATGGAATTGCCGTAGGGGCTGTTTCTGAAGATGGACCTCAAGGTAAATTAATTTTTAAGAACTGCTATATTGAGGGTTCAAAAAGAGGGGGCATTGTCGTTTATGATAAATCATCAAAAGGTTTGGATGTGATATTTGATTCATGTGTATGTTTCAATACACCGGATAAACAAAAAGGTTATCCTATCAAAATTAACCAATGGCGGAAATCTATAACTTCGGATATTGGAAATGTCATTTTTAATAATTGTGTAATATTTGACGATTTTATGAGGAAGCCTGTAGAGTTTGATACGGTAGATAAAAATTGTGATATACAAAAAGTAGAGGGGATTATTCTGGTGAAAGGGAATAGTCTTGTATCTGTTGAGAACAAAACATCAAAAAAAATAGATGGATTGATTATTAAAAAACTTGAAGAGTAAATTCTCTCCAATAATTTATTGACAAAAATAATAGTTTTTTTCTATTATTATAGTGAAATATAAAAGTTTTATCAGGAAAAAAATTAATGTTAGTAGCGAAGAAAAAATTGTTTTTAAAAAGTACAATCTGCTTGTTTATCTTACTGATTATATCTAAATTAGTTTTTGCAGAACCGCATATTTCTTCAGAGCAGAAGACAAATAATGTCTCTTCACAAGGGACGAAAATATATAAGATAGATTTAAAAGAAGCCTATGCCGACCGTTCTCGAGAAAAGGGGTTGTATCAATTCCAGCGGAAGGATGGCACATTGGTTTTTACAAATCGCCCCCAAAAGTATCGTTCAAAAAGTGAATATAAAGAGGTGTATTTTAAAAAATCTCCCAATACACAACAAACAACGAAAAAAGAAACAAACACAAAAGATTCTACAGAGAATAGTGGCTATGCGATAATTGTGCCTTTGGAACCGGTTCATGTTTCAAAGAAGTTTGAACATTTGTATAAAGGAAAAACATATAACTTTGAAACAATTCAGAAAATTGTTAAGGAATGCAGTCAGTATTACCAGGTAGACGAAAAATTGATATGGGCA
>AWNW01000103.1 GCA_000493945.1 Candidatus Hydrogenedens terephthalaticus JGI OTU-1 | reverse complement strand
GATTAAATATAATATATAAACATAAATAAAAAAAACAAAAGAAAAGGTATAGATACATGCCTATCCATTTTTTTGAACCATTTCCATGGCGTTTTTGTGCTATTTGTGGGGCAACTCTTATACTGGAAAATGACGGAGAAAAATTGCGTCCTTTTTGTAAAAACTGTCAAAGGTATTATTATCATAACCCGACACCTGCCACATGTTGCTTTGTTACAAATACAGGTAAAGACCTCTTATTAACCAGAAGGGCTATTCATCCTGCATTTGGGCAATGGACACTACCCGGAGGATATATGGAATTAGGAGAAACAACGGAGGAATCTGCGGCAAGGGAATTATTAGAAGAAACAGGCATCATAGCGGAACAACTAAAATTGTTAGGCATATCCGCACAACCGAGTAAATTAACAGGAACTATTTTAGTTATGGGTTTCATTGTAGAAAAATGGAATGGGATAATTCGGGCAGGTAGTGATGTTTCTGAAGCAGAATTTTTTCAATACGACCAACTTCCTCCCCTTGCATTTACAGCACATAAAGAACTGCTTCGATTATATTTTCAGGAAACGAATAGGTAATATAATGAAAGAAAAGGAACTCATTCAGATAGGTTATAGTTCAAAGGAACTACGAGAAACAGCCATTCAGATTTTTAATAAGGCGATAAAAGAGGGGTTTTCCAAAAAGGAAGCCAAAAGAATGCTTCGGGTGATTATTCGTAATCCTGTTGCCTTTTTGCAAGATAATTTATGGAAAGAATTGGCACAAAAACTTCATACAGGGATTGATAATACAAAACTAACAGCCTACCAAGAAGATTTTGTAGAAAGAGGTCGTTCAACGAAAGCACCTTATAAAATATGGGGAACAGAAATTGATTCAGAGTCGATACAGCAAATGCAAAATGCTTGTTCTTTACCTGTTTCTGTTCGGGGAGCCCTTATGCCAGATGCTCATGTGGGATATGGTTTACCTATTGGTGGTGTTCTGGCAACCGATAATGCGGTAATACCTTTTGCGGTCGGAGTTGATATTGCCTGCCGTGTTAAAATGAGTGTTTTTGATTTGCCTATTGAAATCATCGAAGAAAACCCAACAAGATTAAAAAAAGCCATCGAACAGGAAACTCGATTTGGTGTAGGGTCAACATTCAAACCCCGAAGACAACACCCTGTTATGGATTTGAACTGGAATATTTCCCCTATTACAAAGGAAAATAAAGATAAAGCATGGGACCAGTTAGGCACCAGTGGTAGTGGCAATCATTTTGTTGAATTTGGAATTTTAGAAATAATTACCGATGAGCTGCCTATACCTCGTGGAACTTATCTTGGTTTATTAACGCATAGCGGTAGCCGTGGCACTGGGGCTTTAGTATGTGAATATTACAGTAAAATCGCAAGACAAAGACTTCATAATCTTCCTCATTCATTACAACATCTTGCTTGGCTATCATTAGAAGAACATGCGGGGCAGGAATACTGGGAGGCGATGCAACTGATGGGCAAATATGCACAGGCAAATCATGAGTGTATACATACACATATCAGTAAAAACTTAGGTGTCTCCATTATTTGGACAATAGAGAATCATCATAATTTTGCATGGAAAGAAATTCACGATGGCAGGGAGGTTATCGTGCATCGTAAAGGTGCGACTCCTGCTGAGAAAGGGCAACTGGGAATTATCCCCGGTTCTATGGCAAGCCCTGCATTTATTGTAAAAGGTTTGGGTAATAAGGAATCTCTTTGTTCTTCAGCCCATGGTGCAGGAAGGCTCATGAGCAGGGCACAGGCGAAGAAAACTTTATCATGGAAAAAGGTAGAAAGCCTACTTAGAGAACGCAAGGTAAATGTTATAACCGCAGGAGTAGATGAAATACCTCTTGTGTATAAAGATATATATAAAGTTATGCGGGAACAAGAAGACCTCGTTACTCCTCTGGCTATATTTCACCCGCGGATTGTCAAAATGGCACCTGCGGGTGAAAAACCTGAAGATTAATTTTTTTT
>AWNW01000102.1 GCA_000493945.1 Candidatus Hydrogenedens terephthalaticus JGI OTU-1 | reverse complement strand
ATAAATTACATATAAAAGGAGGAGTGGTTAATAAGTTATCTCCAAAAGGGATAGAGGCAGAATATAAATTATATGATAATGGTGTTATAGATATAATGGTATTGGGTATGATAAAAACGGGTATGTGGGATGGCAAAAAACTTGTTATTGATGGACTAATCGGGACAAAAAAAGAGTAAAGCCTGATTTTTTCTTTTCGTTTTTATAAAAAATCAATTTAGTAATTTAAAATTATAATTACCATTTTGTATTTTAAATTTTACCTTGTTTCCTTCTGTTTTATATTCAAATATATACGGATTATTGAGTAATTCCTGTTCATTTACGATTATTTTCTTAAACATAGCGGGAAGAACAATATTTCCCTCACAATTGGGTGGTAATTGTAAATACCAGTCAATTGTATTGTCTTTCTTTTCCCATTGCGAGATAATTTCCCCTCTTACACTATCGTAAGAACAATTAATTTTTTGAATAGGTAGTAAAAACATAGGTTTAATAATCACTTTATCAAAACCGTAGGCAGAATCCGAAGGCGAAATTCCCCCTAAATATTTATAAAACCATTCACTTATTGACCCGAACATAGGATGATTGTGTGAAAAAGTGTTGTCACTAAATTCCCAGTGTTCCCATAATGTAGTAGCGCCGTTTTCTAACATAAACCTCCAGCCGGGGCATTCTTTTTGCATAACAATTTGATAAGCTAAATCCTGTCTATCCAATTCACAAAGCGTGCTGAGAAGATACTTTGTTCCAAAAATTCCTGTAGTCAGTTTACTATTTCGAGATATTACATCACTTATAAGATAATTTCCTGCCATAGAAAGCTGGTCAGGTGTTCCCATAGAAAAGGCATAATAAAGAGATTGATTTGCCTGTGACCCTATACCTATTTTCCCCTCAGCAGGATTAAAAAATTTATTGTTAAATTTATGTTTAATCTCCTCAGCCATTTTTTGGTAATACTTACTATCTTCTTGTAAATTTAAAATATTTGCTAATTTCTCTAATAAAATTGCATTTAAGTAATAATAGGCGGTAGCAGTGACTTCTACTTGTTTCTCAACAATACTTTCATGGTCTCCGATACATTGCTTGATTATTCCATCTTCTGCACTTTTTACTAATAATTCGAACCATTTCTTAGAGTAAGGATATTGCTCTTCAATAATTGCTTTGTCTCCGTAGTATTGGTACAACTGCCATAGTAAAAAAGGATGAACGGAACCCCATGCGATAGGACCACTTCCTTCTCCAAAACCACAATCGGCAATACCTACAAAAGGTGCCGTTTCTGTAAAACCTCCATTAGGGCGGATTTCATCAGCAAAGTCTCGCACTACTTTTCTATAAAAGGCTGACATGTCGTAATTAAACATAGCAAATTCGCTGGCAGATACAATGTCCCCACCATATCCAAATTTTTCACGATGAGGACAATCTGTTTGAACACTATGTAAATTACTTAACAGTGTTTCATTGCACATTTTTTGGATAAGGTTGAGTAGTCCTTCGGAAGATTCAAAATTTCCATCCTTCTCCACAGCAGTATGAAGGCGTTCCGCAAAAATTTCTTTTATAGAAGAAATGTCCTCAACCCCATCAATTTCTGCATAACGGAATCCGTGATAAGTAAAATGGGTTGTCAATGTTTCTACGCCATCTCCTTTTAATATAAAGATATCCTTCTGTTCCGCCGTGAATGGCTCATCTGAAATTTCAGGTATTTGATGATTCTTTATTTGTCCCCAGACGGCTGTCATTGGATTTAAACTACCATTGGGATATAACAGCTCGCCGTATCTTACCTGAATTCTTTGCCCTTCTGTTCCCTTGACTTTCATAAAAATTCGGCCTGCCATATTTTGTCCAAAATCAATCAGCCATTTGTTTTCTGCAATCTTTTTATTGTTGAGTGGTGAATATCTTTCACCTACTTTGATAGGAGGTATAGGCTGGGCTAATAACTTTCCCAGATTTACATCATTTGCCACAACAGCATTTTTCCAATTT
>AWNW01000101.1 GCA_000493945.1 Candidatus Hydrogenedens terephthalaticus JGI OTU-1 | reverse complement strand
TAATAATTTGATATTTAAATTTACACTTTTCCACCATATATACTTATTAGAATAATGAGGTTTAAATATGTGTGATACGGCTGTATATGTATGTGACGATAAAGTACTCTTTTTGAAAAATTCAGACCGTGAGGTAGATGAACCGCAAGTGCTTGTTTGGCAACCACGGCAAAATCATTTAGAAGGTGACCTACTTAAATGCACCTATATAACTATACCTCAAGTTCGTGAGACCTATGCCATTTTGATAAGCAAACCTACATGGATGTGGGGTGCTGAAATGGGAACGAATGAATTGGGTGTTACTATTGGAAATGAAGCGGTTTTTACTAATCAACCCTATGCTAAAACCGGTTTGACAGGGATGGACTTACTGCGTCTTGCTTTAGAACGCGCTGCTACTGCAAAACAGGCTTATGAAACTATTGTTCAACTTATAGAAATATATGGTCAGGGTGGAAACTGTGGATTTAGAAAAAATATCTATTATCATAACAGTTTCATCATTGCTGATCCTTATGAAGCCTATGTATTAGAAACCGCAGATAAATATTACGCCGTTGAAAAGGTTACCGGTTGTCGTGCTATTTCTAATGGATTAACAATAAAAGGATTTAAAGAAAAATATTCCGACCCATTTAAAAGTTTCTTTACGCAATGCTCAATTCGACGCTCTATCGTTGAAGAACATATCAGAAATAACCCAACAATAATGGGGATGATAAGTGCATCACGATTACATGCCAGTGGTCTGCAGGAACCAAAGTATCACTGGCTTTACGGAGGTATGAATGCACCTTGCATGCATGCCGGGGGAATTCTACTCAATTATCAAACAACAGCCGCATGGGTTGCCGAATTATCCCCAAATCACTGCCGACACTGGGTTACAGCCACATCAACACCCTGTATAAGTCTATTTAAACCCATTGATGTTCTCAATCCATTGAAACCCGATTTTTGTTCTTCTTCATTCGAACTAAATAAAAACTTTTGGTGGCAACATGAAACATTTTCTCGATTTGCACTTAAAAATCCAGCACAGACCTTCTCATGTTTCATAGAAGAACGGAACAAAATTGAAAACGAATGGTCAAAAACTACCCCAGATCCAAACACATCTTTTAACATTCACAAACAACTGCTTCAAAAATGGTCTCAGGAAATAACCCAACTAAAACTTAAAGATATTCGACCCATTTGGACAAAACTATTCTGGAATTATCAAAAAAAGAGAAATTCATAATTTTTAAATTAGACAAAAAACAAAATATACTGTTATTTACCTTGAAGAGTTTTTAAAACTTGGAGAGTATCTATGGAAAATTACAGAGAGAAAAGTTTTTGGCTGGCATCCAGCGATTACACAGAAAATGAATCTTTGAAAGAGCACATCAAAACAGATGTGGCAATAATCGGCGGGGGATTTACCGGTCTTACCACTGCCTACTTTCTCAAAAAATACGAACCCACAATGGACATTACATTACTTGAAAGTGAAGTCATCGGATTTGGAGCTAGTGGGAGGAATGGCGGGTTCTCTATGACATTATTTGGACTTGATTTATGGATTACTGTGTTGAGATTTGGAAAACAAAGGGCATTGGAAGCACATCAATACATGGAACAATCCGTAGACCTCGTTCAACAACTCGTTAAACAACATAATATTGATTCAGACTATGAACATCCAGGTTTCTTAAGAGTTGCAACATCAGAAAAATTTGTAAAAAAACTTAAAAAAGAAATTGAACTTGCTCATAAACTGGGTATCACAGGAATTGAATGGCTTGACGAAAAGGAAACCAAAGAACAAGTAAATTCTCCCATTTATAAAGGTGCATGGTGGGAACCCCGATGTGGGCTATTAAATCCTGCTAAACAAGCCCGCGGACTTAAGAAAATCATCGAAGAAAACAAAGTAAAAATATATGAACGAACTCCCGTTATAGAAATAAAACGAGATAAAAATTTCTTGCTAAAAACACCCAATGGGTCTGTTGAATCGGGAAAAATAGTCCTT
>AWNW01000100.1 GCA_000493945.1 Candidatus Hydrogenedens terephthalaticus JGI OTU-1 | reverse complement strand
CAAAGGACACAGAGATTCTACACAAAGTTCACAAAGATAGTTTTGTATCTTTCTTTTATAAACATTCTCTGTGTTCTTTTGTAAAATTTTCTCTGTGTCCTCTGTGGTTAATTCTATTAATGAAAAGATATTACGATTGGAAAAGAAAGTATAGACCCATTATTTATGTTCTATGTGTGATTATCATTAGTATTCGGTTAAATAATGTAGTTAAATTTTACATCTGCAACACGGCCAACGGTTTGGTCGCTACGAATAAAGAAAGATTTCTGTGTAATTGTATTGTTACCATCGGCTATGACATTGGTGTTTTTGTAGTTGAGTGCTATTCGTTCGATACCTAATTGAGGTAAAGTAAATAATTCGTCCTTAGAACTAATGCCGTCACCATTATCACGCCATAAAACTAAATCTTTAAAATTTTTGTCCTCGGGTCCTATAAAGCCATCGCTGTTTGTGTCTAATTTTCTGAGTTCTTCAAATCCATTGTCAGCGCCTCTTTGGTCGCCAAAGAGTTCTAATCCGCTATCAATTTGCCCATTTCCGTTTCTGTCCCATGCCAACAAGGCATCTCCTCCTCGAACCCATGTTGTTTGAACAGATTTCCCTGTCCCGGTAATATCAAATCGCACACCATTATTTACATCTGTAAGTTCAATACCATCTCCATCTAAATCTAGAACAATGGGGTCTTGTTGCTGTTCAAGTTTCTGCACACCTATTTGAATTTCCATAGACATTTCGAACCGAAATTCCATCTGAAACTGGAACTGGAAGGAGGCTTGATTGTTTTGTTGTGTAGATAAGGAGTTTGGAAAATTCCCATTATTATTTCCGTTGCCAAGGGTGGCGTTTGGAAATAGTTTTTGTAGCCATTGTTCCAAAAAACGATTAATGAATTGGTCTATCGCCTCTGTATTTCCATCCGTATTGCTAAATAAACCTGCTAATCCTTCAAAAAATTCATTCCATTGGTCTAAGTCTCCATTCCCTAACAATCCCTGTGCTATTTTCATGAAGGAATTAAATAGGTCGGAGTTATTAAACAGTTTTTCTGATGCGTTTCGAAATCCGACCATTGATTCTGCGCTTATACTCCCGCCGATTTTAAACTGCACAGATATTTTTTGCCGAATTTCTGCATAGGTTTCTCTTTGAACAGAAGAAAGATTGTTTTCTACGGATTTTGTTCTTTGTGAAAATTGGAAAAAGAATTCTTCACTTTTTTCATAAGCAAACTCAAACTCTAATTGTTGCGTTCCTTCGCTACTCGTTTTTTTACCGAGAAGTGATTGTATTTCCTTTATTTTACTTGCGAGGGAAACATTTTTTGTTTCATAAGTAGATTGTGTTGTTGGCTGAGGAGATTTCTCTTGAATAGATTTGTCAGGAGAATTTTCCTCCGCTTTTTCTATACCTGTGATAAAGTTAGGAAGTTTTATTTCACCCTGTTTTTGTGAAAGTAGTCCCGTTGATGGTAGTAACTGAAAAATTGAGGGGTTGAAGTTAAGTGCATTGCCCATGTGTTTTGCCTCCATGCAAAATGTTTCTATATCCCTTTGTCTATTTTATCGGCAGGAACTACATAGGACTTTAGAAAATAAGCAAAAATTCTCTTTTGTTTTAATATTTTTAATTTTTAAGATGAAGGAGGTGTAAGGATTAAGGAATGAAAAAGGGAATTTTACACGGGTTTGTTGGAAAGAAGAAGGACAGGACGGTTAAATTCATCCCTTTTTTTAAGTAAGTAAACCTTTTTGCCTATTTCAGGCTTCTTTGCAACGACCCATTTCCAATCTTCCTCTCTTATTAAAACAAAAATTAGACTGTCTTTACATAAAATAGAATAAAAATCATCAATTTTTTCATCAAGTAATTGCTCGATGTTGCGTAATACCTCCATTTTCCCTTGTTTTTCTGCTTCTTCTTTTACTTTGTCTAATGCGGAGAGGATTTGTTGTATTTCCTCCGTAGTTGGAGACAATATATTCGCAAATGGTATCTTATTTGTTTTTCGTGTGTATTGTTTATGCACTTCGGAAATGAATTTTTGAAATTCATAGGGTTGAGATTGAGATAAAACAATCCGTTCTAACTCTTTATCATCAAAGAATGTTTTAATAAAATGTTTTGCATAAAAAGTATATTCTTCGTCCTCAAACCCGAAACTGT
>AWNW01000099.1 GCA_000493945.1 Candidatus Hydrogenedens terephthalaticus JGI OTU-1 | reverse complement strand
TCCCTGTCCTCCTACTCCAATTCCTGCGATATTAAGTTTTTCATTCGGAGAAACTTTTCTTGGAACGACAGTGGCAGTGTTCACTTTTTGTTTTTTTGCAAGGGCTGTTCCAGCCACAGCAAATGTTGTACTAACAGCAAGAAACGCACGACGGGTTAATTGGCTATCTTTCATTGATATAACCTCCAAAACAGTTAAAAGTTAATTTAGATTTAAAAAACTCCCTTCAGTCCATTAGACTATAAGAGAAAACTACAATGTTAACTACAATATATTATATCAATTTAGTATTCAAATGTGATAGTCGTTTTCTATTTGCTATTGAAAATCGGTAAAATATAAAGAAATAAATATTTACAGGAAAAACAATCGTTATACTTAATATGTATGAATCTTTTTACGGATTAAAAGAAAAACCATTTAGTCTTACTCCTGACCCCAAATACCTCTTTTTGAGTGAGAAACACAAAGAGGCTTTTGCTCATCTTTTGTTTGGAATAAAAAACAGGATGGGTTTCATTATGGTTACAGGGGAGATTGGGACAGGTAAGACTACTATTTGTCGTGCCCTTTTATCTCAACTCGACCCCGATACAGAACTTGCTTTTATTTTTAATCCTTGCCTGAACCCTGTGGAATTGTTAAAAAGAATTCTTACTGAATTCGGGATCCAAACAAAGGCTGAAACCCTGCTCGATTTGACAGACCAGTTAAATGAATTTCTTTTATCAAAATCGCGTCAGCAAAAAAATTGTGTTTTGGTTATTGATGAAGCACAAAACCTTACACCACCTGTTTTAGAACAAATCCGATTATTGTCCAATTTAGAAACAGAAAAGGAAAAATTATTACAGATTGTTCTTATTGGGCAACCCGAATTGTTAGACCGTCTTAAACTTCATGAATTAAGGCAGTTAAATCAACGAATAACTGCCCGCTATCATCTAAATGCTCTGGATGAACAAGAGACACGCCAATACATTGCTTATAGAATTCATATTGCAGGTGGAAAAAAGAGGATTCAATTTGCTCCAAAAGCATATAAATTGATTTATAAACATAGTAAAGGTATTCCCCGTCTTATAAACTCTATCTGTGATAGGTCTTTGTTAGTGGGTTATACCCGTGAAAAGAAAGTGATAGACCATTATATTGTCAAACAGGCATTGAAAGAACTTCATGGACAACTGGAAAATCCTCAGCCTATCCCAACGAAAAAAAGAGATTGGAAAAAACTTATCCCAAGCCCATCCTTAATCGTTGGGATTGCTTTAATCCTGATTGCTTTTCGTATATGGTATATTCCTATAAATGAGATGGCTCAAGAATTAAGAAATTTCAATAATATTTTTTCTCCTCGTTCTCAAAGTTCTAATACAAACCCTAATTCTACAACGCAAGTAGAAGCAGTTAGTAAAAAACCAGAAAATGAAATTAGTCCAGAATTTTCTGCAAAACTAATTGAAGGTTTGTGGAAACGCTTTTTTGAAACAATGCCACAAAAAACAGATGATATAGTACATGCGGTAGAAGAACTGAATGTAGATGTAGAAAAAAGTCGTATAGAAGGTGCCTTACTTTTATTGAGGATGTGGAACATGGCTCAAGTAAAAAGCCAGCCCGATGATAATTCTCCGATAGGATTAGTCCGCTTTTTCAATGAAAATGGCTTATCTGCAGAAACATTACAAACAACCGTTTCACAAATTTTAACCATTGGCTTACCTGCAATGGTATATATAAAACAGAATGGAAAAGAATTTTGGTGTACTCTTGTTCAGGAAAAGGGGGATAAGGTTGTGTTATTCTTGGGTTCACAGAAGTTAGTAGAAATTTCCAAAGACCAGTTCCGTGCCATTTTTTCAAACATTTCCGTTATCCCATGGAAAGATGACTCAAAAGTTAAATCTTTGTCTATGGGTTCCTCAGGTGATTCTGTTGCCCAATTAAAAACACTTCTACAAAGAGGAGGATGGCTATCCAAAAACAATAACACAGATAAATTTGATGAGGAAACACAAAAAGCAGTAAAAAATTTGCAGCGTGAAATGGGTTTACCTGTAGACGGAGTCGCAGGAAAACAAGTGCGATTAGGATTGAAAAAATGGGTAACTGATACTTATGTGCCTACTTTAAAAAACACTCCTTTATTTCTTCTCCATTTACCCTTCGAAAATAATGCCAATTTGCCTTTTGATAATACACCTACTCTATCACATAATTGTTCTACATCGCTTAAAACATGGGAACTGAAAAATATAGTCTTTCC
>AWNW01000098.1 GCA_000493945.1 Candidatus Hydrogenedens terephthalaticus JGI OTU-1 | reverse complement strand
TATAACTCATAGTCGAGTAGCAAGAAGTAATATCTGGGCATTATTAAAATTAGGAGCCCAAATTACTCTCTGTGGTCCTCAGACCTTATTACCAATAGAGTTTATAATATGTATCTACCTAAAGGATATTCGGACCATGGAATCCTGTTCCATGGAACATTAGGAACGCTTCGTGTAGACCGTGGTGGATATGAAGTATTTCCGGTACCTAATAATGGAGACGGTTGCGAGCCCAAGAAATCAGGTCCTTCTCAATTAAATGAACCGCACTGGCAAAACTTCGTAGATTCTATCCGTGAAAATAAAGACCCAATCGTTACTGTGGAAACGCTTCACAATACAACCCGTGTATGCCACATGGGCACATGTGCTTATGTAGCGGGTGCAAGATTATTATGGGACCCCGCTAATGAGCGGTTTATTGGTGATGACGAAGCAACCAAGAAAGGTAATGCATGGGCATATCGTCCCTATCTAAATGGATGGAGTTTAGAACCTCCTTACGACCGCCAACAAAAAGGATAAAATATAAACAACCTATTTATAAAAGAGCCTATTATTCAAACGAATAATAGGCTCTTTTATTTTTATTTTAGGAAATTAAATTAAAAATCTATCACATAAAAAAGTTGGAGAGATGGATAACCCCTCAGGTAATAGTATATCTTTATCTGCGTATAATACCTTACCACAACATAAAGTGCATTTCACTTTACCGCATAATTTTGTTCCAATAAACGGTGAATTGGAACTTTTGGAAAAAAAGTAATCTTCTGTAACGACCCATTCCTCTTCAAGATTAAAAATCGTAATATCCGCTGGGACACCTATCCCTAATGTCCCTGCATTAATCTTAATAATGTTGGCGGGATTTTTTGTTAAAAGTTGAATTGCTTTTTCAATACTAAGATAACCGGGATTAACCAATCCTTTAATTACACATCCTAATAATGTTTCTAATCCAACAATACCAAAAGGTGCTTCTTGAAAGGGGACATTTTTTTCAGTTCGCGTATGGGGGGCGTGGTCTGTCGCTATACAGTCAATAGTTCCATCTTGGAGCCCTTCAATTATTGCTTGAATATCCTCCTTCTCGCGTAATGGTGGATTCATTTTCATATTCGAATTATAATTTTCAATTTGACTGTCTGTCAGCATCCAATAATGGGGACAGGTCTCTGCGGTAACAAATATTCCTTCTCTTTTTGCCTGTCGGATAATTTCTACGCCCCGTTTTGTAGTTACATGCTGAATATGAATAGGAGCATTCGCCAATTTAGCAAGTCGGATATTCCGTTCAATTCGGGTTTCCTCTGCTTCACGAGGGATACCGGGTATTCCCAAGAGTGCCGACGCGATTCCTTCATTCATAGCCCCTCCCTCACTTAAGGCTTCATCTTCACAATGAGCAAGATAGGGGATACCCACCATCCCTGCATATTCCAGGACATGGCGTAATACCGCTGAAGATTCTATATCATTGCCATCATCGGTTACTGCAACCGCACCGGATTGAAGCAAATCCGCCATTTCTGTTAATTCTTTACCTTCCCTCCCTTTTGTGGCACAAGCCGCAGGGTATATATGAATTCCATCTAAATCCTGAGCTCGTCTTACTACTAACTCTACCATTCCTGCATTGTCAATCGGGGGCATTGTATTGGGCATTGTAACAACTGAGGTTACACCTCCATGAGCCGATGCTCTTGCTCCGGAAGCAATGGTTTCTTTCGACTCAAAACCGGGTTCCCGAAAATGAACATGAATATCTACAAAACCCGGTGTAACTACCATACCCTCTGCATCAATAGAAACATCTCCATCTAAGTTAACCCCAACTGAAGAAATAACCCCATTTTCTATTCCAATATCGGACTTACCTGAAAAGCCAGATGATGGTTCTATTACCCAACCGTTCTTTATGACTATTTTCATAACCTATACTCCCGTTTGATTGTATTGACTATTGGCTAATAAATGCATAACCGCCATACGGACAGCAACACCATGACTGACCTGTTGTAGTATTCGACTTCTTGGACTATCTGCAATTTCTGTTGCTAATTCTATATCCCGATTAATGGGGCCCGGATGCATTACGATGGCATGTTCAGGTGCATACCGAATTGTATCGCGGTCTATACGATACAAACGGACATATTCCCGAATACTCGGGAATAATCCTTTCGTTTGTCTTTCCATCTGAATTCGTAAGGAATAAATAATATCCGCATCCAAAAGAGCCTCTTTTAAGTGTGTTGTTACCCTTACTCCTAACTTTTCAAAGGATTTTGGTAATAAGGTCTGAGGACCACAGAGAGTAATTTGGGCTCCTAATTTTAATAATGCCCAGATATTACTTCTTGCTACTCGACTATGAGTTATA
>AWNW01000097.1 GCA_000493945.1 Candidatus Hydrogenedens terephthalaticus JGI OTU-1 | reverse complement strand
CAATTACCAAAGCAAATAAAAAATTATTCCACTCAAAAATAAAAGTTAAAATTGCTGTTGCAGCTAAACCACTCTTTACCATAGGGAAACTTATTTTCCAAAAAGTTTGAAGAGCTGTATACCCATCTATACGTGAGGACTCTTCTACAGAAGCTGGTACATCGCTAAAGAAACTTCTACTTAGCCATATTGTAAAAGGAATTCCAATAAGTTGGTAAGCAAGGATAAGCGCAAAATGATTATCCAACAAACCAAGTTTGTTAAAGAAAATATATAAAGGAAGAATAATTGCTAATTCTGGACCAAACCAAAAACTAATTAATGTAAAAGCTACAGATTCTCTTGTAGATTCTTTTTTAAATCTTGCTCTGGTTAGAGCATATCCGGCACCAAATCCAATAATTAGTGACAGAAGAGTTCCGAAACCAGCTATAATTAAGCTATTTATATAATAACGCGAAAAGTTCAAAGTTGAGGCTGCAGCTCCAGTTTGGCTTTTTTCAAATAAACTTTTATAATTATCCCATGAAGCATCAAAAATAAATTTAGGTGGATAACAAGTAATATCACCAGCCGTTTTTAAAGAAGTTAAAAATATCCATACATAAGGAAATAATATTACAAAAGCAACGATAAATAATAAAATATACAGTGTAACTTTAGTTTTTATATTCTTTGTTTCATCCATTTTTTTATATTTTCACCTCTGTAAATATAAACTATTGATTATTTGTCATGATTTGACAGTGATTTATTTTTGATATTCAGTAGCCTTAGTCCAACGATTAACAAGTTTATAGCTAATATAGAAAATAAATATAAACAAAATTAAGACTATAGAAGTAGCTTTAGCACCCTGTCCATACTTAAAAATATTCATATAAGCAAGTAGATGTAAATTAGTAGTTACGTTGCCTGGACCTCCACCAGTTGTTGCGTAAATTATATCAAATGTTTTTAGTGAAAGTATAAGCCTAAAAATAAGGGCCACTATAATTAAAGGGGTTACTAATGGAAAAGTAATTTTTTTGAAGATAAATAATTTACTTGCCCCATCAACTGCAGCCGCCTCATAAGGTTCCTTTGGTAAAGCTTGAAAACCGGCTAAAATAATTATGGCAACAAAAGGGATATTAATATAAGCATCGATACAAACTAACGTCATTAAAGCCGTATTTGGATTAGAAAGCCAACTAACCGCAGGAATCCCCAGAAAAGATAATAGATAATTAATAACTCCATGTTGTGGCAACATTAATTTCCACATAAGGGCGGAAAGTACCGGGGCTACCATTAAAGGAATTAAAATAATTGATCTAAAGAATGATATTCCTTTTAGTTTAACACTTAACAGCCATCCAACAAAAAACCCAATTGTTATTTCAATAAATAAACTTACTCCTGAAAAAATACCTGTCACCTTTAAGGCATTCCAAAAATCAGGATTAGTAAACATTTCTATATAATTTCGCAAACCAACAAATTTAATATTAGATATAGCTAATTTCCAATTCGTAAAAGATAAACCTATCCCGGTAAAATATGGTATTATTCCTACAAGCAAAGGGATAATTATTTTAATTTATTATTCTCAATTTCTTTTGCACTCTTTTGAACCTTATCTTTTGGCAATTGTCAACACCCTCTTCTTCGATAATCTAAAAAATAACATTACCTATCAACTTATTATATATAATATTTCTAAAACTAATTTTATTTTTCTTTTTTCTCCCCACTTGTGCAAGTGGGGAGTTTTTATGACATTTCTTTTAAGATAATTTATACTTACTCATTACATCGTTTACAGTAGCACCTTTATGAACTATATCTTGTAAACCTTTCAACACTCTTTCCATTTCTTCTACTGGCCGCTGCCATACATTTCTTCCAAAAATGGTACCCTTGGCACCTGCATCAATCCCATATCTGGCAGTTTCAAAAATACCTTTAGTACCATCTTTTTTAGCTCCTCCTAACATTACTACCGGTACATGCGAATTCGAACAAATGTTAGCAAAAACTTCTTTATTTTCAATTGTATGCTCAGGATAAGGAGCTTTTAATATATCTGCTCCCAATTCAAGAGCTAACCTACAACCATCTGCTATAATTTTAGGATCTCCTTTTTTATCTTTAGGAATATACTGTCCATCTGTAGTTGGTTCCACCATTACCGGCATATTATATTTGTCTGCTTCTGCAATTATTTCACAAGTATGTTCAAGGTATTCCATAGACAATTTAGGTTCTAAACCAAGAGGAAAATATACTTTTACAGCATCTACATCATATTTAACTGCTTGTTCAATTCTTGCTGTTAAACAATGGCCTAAAATACAATCAGAATTCTCTAATGGTAATTTCCATTTAGACCACATTTGATTGTAATCTATCCCCATTATTATACCAGGTCGATTCTTTAAACTATTTAAAAAATTATGGGCTAATTTTAAAATCCCAAAATTTATAAGTAAAGCTTCCGCCCCTAAATTAACAAATTTTTTAAGAGAAATTAATGGATCTTCTAAGCCCTCCATAACAGCCATAACACCATGGTCCATAGGTATTATTACTGTTTTGCCATCCTCTTTATTAAATAATTTTTGTATTCT
>AWNW01000096.1 GCA_000493945.1 Candidatus Hydrogenedens terephthalaticus JGI OTU-1 | reverse complement strand
TTCTTATGCGAAAGTGGATAGTATTGTAAGTGTAATTCCGGATGATGAAAATCCTACATTAACTCAACAAAAACAAAATGTAATCGAACTATCAAAGAAACGCATAGAAGAAGCGAAGGTTGCAAAAGTTCGTTATGAGCAAGCACTACAAGAGGCACAACAACGAGCCGCTCAAGGTGGTGGTGCTGCACCTCGTCCTGTTGCACCTCCGCCTGCACCCGCAGCTGGTAGAACGGGTGGTTGATGACTTTAATTATATAGGATGAACATGATATTTGTTCGATTAAAAAATAGGTATATTAACTACTACTTTTTATTTGTTTTACTGTTTTTGCTTTTTTGTAGTGGTTTTTGTTTTGCTCAAACAAATGGGGATACATCCGAAGGTTGTGGACCTTATCACTCACGATATAAATTACAGCCACCGACGAAAGAAATAGGAAAACCCCCATCTCGTTCTCCACTTACAAACCCTCCTGCAACCTCTGTCAAAGCACCTTCTCCCAAAAAGTCTTTGACAAATCCTCCGGCGGAGTCAAAGTCTGCTCCTCCAAAAAAAGAACCTGTCGCAAATCCACCAGCCGTTTCCATAAAACAACCACCGAAGCGATTACCTATTTCCAATCCACCCGCAAAACCTGTTGCCGCACCTAAACCGCGGAAGGCATTACAATCACCCCCTGCTGAAGCGAAATTAGCACCTCCTCCCAGAAAACCGGTGGTAAATCCTCCTGCTACCCCCGTTTCTGCACCTACCAAGAGGCAACCCCTATCCGCTCCTCCGGTTGAAGCGAAATTAGCACCTCCTCCCAGAAAACCGTTGGTAAATCCTCCTGCTACCCCCGTTTCCGCACCGACAAAAAGGCAACCGCTGTCTGCTCCACCGGCTGAAGCAAAATCTGCACCTCCTCCTAAAACTCCCGCAGGAAAAGAAGACATTTCCCGAATTCGTCCTTATTGTGTCGGGGTAAGAGAACCGGGGTCGAAAGATGAACATCGTTTCATGAATTAAAAATTAATTTTTATCTTTTACAACAACAATCATTGGTTCCGTATAAAGAGTATTCTCATTTAAAAATTCAAGAGCGAGCCAGAGAATAAGCAAGGTAGTATGAACATTCACTCCGTCGGAAGGGATTCCCGTCCCGGAGAAGGCTCCATCATCCCTCTGGAAAGAGAACAGACGGTATATTTCATCAGGGTTGATGATTTTTTTCTTGCCAAGATAGCAAATAAATGCCATTGCTTCTACTTTTAAATCAGAAGGAAATGGAATTGAAAAGGTCAGCGAATGCAATTGATGTGTTATTTCATTTATCAATTGTTGAACATCATTATCGCTGATAGACAAGCATCTTTGTTCAATGAACCAAGCTAATGCCAGTGCAGAATGTGTAGTTTCATATCCTCCCCGTTTGGATTGTTCCTTGATTTGTCGGATTAATGTAATTTTATCCATACAGTCCTCTTGTTTATCAACGAAAAGGGCTTTTAATTCAAGCCAGATATAACTCTCTGCCTGTTTTGGTTTTTTCCACTCAATACCCTTGTAATTTACCAATCTCCCGTATGTTTCCAGAGATTTTATATCCTGCGGAGTAGGAATACGAATAAAAGACCTATTAAAAGAAAATTCATCAGGTAGGTCAAATCGTCGTTGTATATAGTCTAATAGAATCAGGTCTTCAACTCTAAAATGGGTTTTGTTTTTGCGTATATAATTCAGTATTTTATCCCGCGATTTTTCTAATTCCAGTCTTTGCAATGGTTTGTTTTCTGAATGTGCTAATGGGTAAAAAGGATAGGCAAAGAATAATAGAAGCAAAACAAAGGCAAAATATTTTTTCATCATTCTTGCTGTTCTTTTAATTTTCCTTGCAACTTATCCATTAAAACTGCGGATAGGATAACGATTCCTAATGTTACCTGTTGCCCGAAGGTTTCAATACCAATCCAGTTAAGACCACTGTTTAATGTGAACACAACACATAATCCTAACCATGTTCCCCACAAGGAGCCTTTTCCTCCACTCAGACTTGTTCCTCCAATTACGACACTTGCAATAACGGCTAATTCATCCCCAATACCCACTTTGGGACTTCCAGAACCCATACGCGATGCTAATATCACCCCTGCCAGAGCAGCGAATGCACTGCATAGGACATAGACAAACAGTTTTGTCCGTTTGACCGTCACACCACTTAATCGGGCAGATTCTTCGTTCCCTCCGACTGCAAGGGTATGTCTTCCTACGGGAGTATAATGCAGAATAATAAGTCCCGATAAGAATATTAGCCCAAAGATAACAATACTTACAGGAATGAACTGAAACCACATCCCTCTACCTATAACTAAAAATTCTTCAGGCACAGGACTGACAGGTTTGCCATTCGTAATAATATTTGCCAGACCTCGCAATAAACTCATGAAGGCAAGGGTTACAATAAAAGGCGGAATATCCCATAGGGTTATAATACTTCCCATAATAACACCAATAAAAATACCTATCATAATCCCAGCAAGGAAAGATAATGGCACAAAATGACCCGAAATAGATACAAAACGAACGGCTAACATAGCAGATATAACCCCTGCTGTGGCTCCAATAGAACCAATGGATAAATCTATTCCACCTGACATAATGACAAAAGTCATTCCTACTGCCATAATTCCGAAAATGGACAATTGATTTAAGATAAGAATAATAGTAGATAAGGAAGCGAAGCCCGGTTGCCCTTGATTTCTGCCTATAATTTCAAAAATAACAAATTCAAGAATTAAAGTAATGGT
>AWNW01000095.1 GCA_000493945.1 Candidatus Hydrogenedens terephthalaticus JGI OTU-1 | reverse complement strand
TTCTTCATCGTTGCACGATTTCATGTCTTCGACGAAGTCCGAAGGCAGATTATTGACTATTTTGAGCAAGTGTGCTAATTTGGACTCCGATATATTAAGCTCTTTACGGGTTTTTGCCCAGGTTATCCGGCCCGGGCCGTTATTGATATAGGCCTGGATTTGCAGGCCCTCGTAGATGGTATTTTTGATAATACGCTTAGCCCGGACAGGCTTTTCGGGTAGGGGATCGCCAAAACGGATGAGTTGTTTCCTGCTCCTACGGATGTAGAGTTTCACAACCATGTGTATTACTTGGGGTTGTGACTTTCTCGAAGTTCGCCTGGCGTCCAGTTCGGGCAACCACTAAGACGCAAAATTTTTGCAGGAGAATCCTAGCTGGGCAACCAAACACAAATGCACAAAATTCTCGAAGAGAATTTTAGCACATTTGTATTTGGTCCTTAAGCAACATCGCCGAAGGCGATATTGCGAAGGGGCAAACGGCTGATGTACAAAATTGCGCAGCAATTTTAGCACAGTTGTATGTGGTCCCGAATGTAGCGAGGGACCAACCTTGACGCTCAGGCGAACCTTAGGAGAGTTTCTTTGTGAATTATTCTGGGTGGCTTTTTAGCTTAAATCTTTATTATTTTACCCGTCCCAACGTAAAGGATCAGTTTAATTAATTATGCCGTTCAATCCAAAATATACGATTACCGAAAAAATTTTAAATAACCTTACGGCGATTGCAGCAGCGCGAGAAGTTATTGAGCAGGCACATCTGGTGCCAAAATGGGAGGCAAAATTAAGGCGCGATGCTTTAGTGCGCAATACGCACTCTTCGACTGCTATCGAGGGCAACAAATTAACGCTTGAGCAAGTTAAAGATTTAGCTGAGGGCAAAGACGTTATTGCCACGAATAAGGACAAGATAGAAGCTTTGAATTATATCGAGGCATCGGAAACGATTCCCAGCCTTGCCGAAAAAGGAAAATTTAAAGCCGCAGATTTATTAAATATTCATAGAATCATAACCAAAAATGTAATACAAAATACCGCAGATTCAGGCGTTTTCAGGAACCGGCAGGTTTTTGTTGGTAAAAGAATTTTTGACGGTACAACTTTTAAAGAGGTTGTCGAATACATGCCGCCCAAGACAGAAGAAGTACCGCAGCTTGTTCAAGAATTTACAGAGTGGCTTAACCTTGATAAATCTTGGGGGCTTAATCCTGCCCTTTTGGCAGGCACTGTCCATTATGAGATAGCAAGAATTCACCCCTTTATCGATGGTAATGGAAGAACAGCAAGATTAATAGCAGCGCTAATTTTATATTTGAGTGGTTTTGATCATAGAAGGATTTTTGCCCTGGATGATTATTATGATAGGGATAGACAGGCGTATTACGCTGCCTTAAAGACAGCTCAACAGAGCAACGGGGATATTACGCAATGGCTCGAATATTTTACAGATGGCATACTTTATTCGGTTAGCGAAGCCAAAGATGCCGTTTTAAAAGTCGGCTCCAAAAGGAAGAAAGGCCAGGCGCAAATTCCCCTTACGCCAAAGCAGATGAAAATAGTCGAATTTATAAATGTTAATGGCAAGGTAACGAATAAGGATTTACAAAGGCTGTTCAATATCTCCGCACAGGCAGTTCATAAAGAATTGGTTAAGCTGGTAGAATTAAAGTTGATTAAGCCAGCTGGCGAAGGCAGGGCAGTACATTATATTTTGATATAATAACGGTTTATCAATTTTCGCCTAAAGGCGAATCCGCCGATCTTTGTGGCGGAGGTTGATGATTTGGTTGATGATTTGGTTGATGATTCGGTTGATGATTCGAGGATAGGTAGATTGCCTAAATAGATAAAACCGCCTTGACGCCTGCCGGCAGGCAGGCTCGGGCGAATTTCGGTTATTGAAGCAGGGCTAACTAGTCGAATTCTTATTGAAGAAAATGCTTGATTTCTTCAATTAAGTGTTTTATAATTGAAGCCGGGTTCAATAACCACATAAACAAAATTAGAGGAACAGATATGGAAATAAACAATTTTAAAAGCGCCAGAGCAGGGAAAATTATAAAAACGGATAGAGATTATTCGGCATTCGTTCCTCATCCGTTGCCTCCCGACATTAAGTATTCAACCGGATTGATCAATTTATTAGCTGAAGCAAATCGTCATTTAGGGAACCTTAATGGCGTAGGAATGTTATTGCCAAACCCGAACTTGCTGATTGTTACTTATATGAGAAGAGAAGCGGTATTAAGCTCAAGGATTGAAGGTACGCAAACCTCTCTTTCAGATTTGTTTTATTTCGAAGCAGCCCGGAGAGAAGAGCAAAAAGTTGAAGCCCAAAAAACAGATGTGCTGGAAGTAGTAAATTATGTTAAGGCGATGGATTACGGCCTTAAGAGATTAAAAAAACTACCGATTTGTTTACGTCTTATGCGGGAGATACATGCAATTCTGATGAAAAATGTAAGAGGGCAGCATTTGACCCCGGGTGAATTTCGCCGTAGTCAGAATTGGATAGGGCCTGCCGGGTGTAATTTAAACAATGCTATATATGTGCCGCCACCAGTCCATGAAACGCACAAAGCTTTAGGGAATTTCGAGAAATTTTTGCACGAACGAGAATCCTTATCTGGTTTAATGCAATGCGCCCTTATCCATTATCAATTTGAAGCAATCCATCCTTTTTTAGACGGAAACGGAAGAATAGGAAGATTATTAGTTACTTTATTTTTGTGCGAGCGGGAATTTTTGCATTATCCTATGCTTTATTTGAGCGCGTTTTTTGATAAGTATAGAGATGAATATTACGAGCGGCTTCTGTCAGTAAGCCAAAAAGGCGAATGGGAAAAATGGATTAGTTTTTTCTTACGGGCTATTATTGTTCAATCAAAAGATGCCGCTGAGAATTCAAAAGCTATGCTTGGCTTGCTTGAAAACTATAGAGGGCGTATACAGGAGAAGCGAACAAGTATATACGTAACTAAATTGCTGGACGAATTGTTTAAAAATCCTTACGTCACCATACCTCATGCAGCAATAAAACTAAAGACATCTTATCACACCGCTAAAGCAGCCATTGAGAAACTTAAAAAAACAAATATTCTGGTAGAGGTTACCGATAAACTACGTGGCAAG
>AWNW01000094.1 GCA_000493945.1 Candidatus Hydrogenedens terephthalaticus JGI OTU-1 | reverse complement strand
GTTCCTCCTCCGAGGATAGTAGGTATATGGGCTAATCCGGGTGTAATTGATACAGGGGACGAGGCAACTCTTTCCGTCCAGGTAGTAGGAGGAGATGGACCTTTAAACTTCCGATGGTTAAGAACTGATTCCAATGGTTATTCTTTCCCTTCTTCATTTGAAACTGTTGGTCCTAATTCCTCAACTTATATAATTCCCTATGCAACAACTTTAGATAATGCAAGATTCTCTATAGCCGTATCTGACTCTGCTTCTATTTACAATCCTTCTACGAGAATGGGAGGAAGACAATCCTGGGGTGTTTATTTAGGTGTAAGAAGAGTTCCACTTCAAATACTTATCCAGCCTGTTGGTGGACTATATAATGTAGGAGAACAAGCAACACTACTTTTCAAGGTAAAAGGAGGAACAACTGTTCCGACTTATTACTGGAGCCATAATGGAGTTATTTCAGGTCCAAATTCTAATCAATGGATTATAAATCCCGTATCGGGTTCCAGTCAGGGTACCTATCAGTGTAGAGCTGTATCGGGAAGTGAGGAGGTCGTATCTAATCAGGTATACATTGATGTTTTCGGTGCTGGTGAAGTAGTCCACTTTGATGATCCGAATTTAGAAGCGGCTGTAAAAGATGCCTTGGGTTACGAGCAAACAAAAGATATTTATGAAGGCGACCTTGTTATTCTAACAACACTTAATGCTGCTTCACGAAATATTCAAAACTTAGCGGGGATTTATAAAATCAGAAATCTACAAACGCTTATTTTATGGAATAACAATATCACCGATATTTCACCTTTAGGGTCATTATTTGGACTTAGAGTACTTAATTTAGGACGAAATAATATATCCGACATAACTGCTCTACAAAACTTAGAAAACTTAGAGCAGTTATTCTTGTGGGATAATCAAATTGAAGACATCCAATCACTAATCCAGAATGCAGGCTTAGGTTCTGGTGATGAAATAGGATTAGAAGGAAATCCACTGCCTGAATCTGTATTATGCGACCAAATTCCACTTTTAGAAGCAAAAGGTTGCTGGGTCGGCTATGACGGAATATGCACAAAAACACCCATCGAAGGTACATTAGAAGGCGAAGAACCTGAAGGTGAAGAAGGTGAAGGTGAAGGAACACCCGTAGAAGGAGAAGGTGAAATTCAATATCCGGATTGTGATATTGAATTCAAAACAACTCATTTCTCTACATTATTAGACCCCGGTAATAGTTTCTTGCCTTTACAAGTTCCACTTTCACGCACTATTCAAAATGTAAAAATTCGTATAACAGTAACACATCCTGATGTTAGCCAATTAAGAATGAAACTTATATCTCCTTCACGAACTGAGGTTCTTTTATTCACATCTGTTCCACATGGTGGTGCTAATATGATAAATACGGTATTCTCTGATTCATCATCTATATCTCTTGAATCAGGATCAAGCCCATATACAGGCGTATTTGCTCCCGCTATGCCGTTATCAACTTTCAGCGGAGAAAATATGTTGGGTCTATGGACACTTCAAGTTGCAGATGTTGTTTCGGGAAGTCAGGGAAGGGTAGAAGAATGGGCATTGATATTTAACGCATGCCAAAGTGAAGGGACACCCGAAGGGATTCCAGAAGGAACGCTAGAGGGAATAACCGAAGGAACAATAGAGGGACAAGTAGAAGGCGAGATACTACCTTACCATAATTGTGATTCTAATGGAAATTGGCGGATTGAGCTGGTTGAACTTCTTCGTGTAATTCAATTTTATAACGCTGGAGGCTATTCTTGTAAAGAGGGGACAGAAGATGGATTTGCACCTATTCCAACCGGTCCTAGAAATTGTTCCAATCACTCTGCAGATTACAATCCACCGGATTTCCAGATAAATTTGAATGAGATTTTGCGTGTTATTCAGTTATTCAACAGTTTCGGTGGTTACTATCATCAAGACCCAAATACTGAAGACGGTTTTGCCCCGGGACCTGCATAGTTATTAAACATATAATTTTATGACACAGATAGAAGATGGATTTCTCCCATCGCAAGTGCTATTTTAACAGGACCCTTGATATATTCTCTTGTTTGAAATGTTTGATTTCCTATTTTTATAAACACTTCTGGATAAAGATGTTTTCTAGCAATGGCTTGAGGTAAAGCCTTTTTTTTGGATTTTTCTATTAATTCGTTGATCTTTTTGTCTAGTTCATCTATATTTTCTTTTATTGTTTTTGCCTGCTGAACAAGTTTTACATAAGCATTTTTAGCGTCCTGGGGTAAAGATTGCCAGCGACTTTGTAAGGGCTTAATACCCTTTACTATCTTTTCCAATAGTTCTTCCTTCTCTTTTTTTTCATCCTCAAAAGGTTTTAGGTAACGAGGGAGAAAATAGTCCTCCCCAAGAACTAATGTCGTCTTAATACAGGCTTCACTTCCCAGCTGGTCTGCTTTAATTTCGCCCAAAGCGATAATCTCTCCTCCTACAATTCTTCCTCCTACGATTACAGGTCCCCGAGAACGAACAATAGACTGGTCAATCTCTTTCCCTACATACACTCCCTCTTCCGATTCTGCAAGCAAGTTAAGAAAATATTTTGCTGTTATTGTGCCTTTCGCTATAACTTTTTTTTCAAAGCCACCGGTAATACCACCAAAAACTACTAATTTCCCTTTGGTAGTTATATCTGCTTGTTCCACATAACCCTTTATTTCTATATCCCCTTCTGCATAAACAACACTATCGGATTCAACATTTTTATTAATCACTAAAAAACCCAAATGATGAATATTCCCCGTTTCTAACCCGACACTTCCCTGAATTTCTAAAAAATTATCTACATGAATAACATCATCTTCTAATCGAAATCTACCATCTATTACCGCATAGAAATGAGTGTTTGTTTCATCTACTTTTACATTTTTGCCTGGTCTTAAACGAATTGGTTTGGGTTTCTGAGCCGGAACTACTTTTCCGAATACATCAACCCCATCTTCTCCTTCTTTTGGAAGAATAATAATTGCTAACTTTTGCCCCGCTTTTACATTTAATTTTGCCTTAGGTTTTCGGTAATCCATCATTCCCGTTTCAGGGTCTATCTCAAAGCCTTCAGCAAAGAAATCTTGCTGCCATTCTATTCTTCCCTCAACGGGTGGTGTTGGGTGCTTTCCCCGCAATAATATTATATTCTCAAAAATTTCTTCTTTCTCAATAATTTCTAAAAGACGATTTTTT
>AWNW01000093.1 GCA_000493945.1 Candidatus Hydrogenedens terephthalaticus JGI OTU-1 | reverse complement strand
AAAACGCAAACCAAAGATAGAGTCAGTAACCGTTCCATAACAACACCCTTCACAGAAACAACCCAACCTACCAAAGATACCTCCAATAGGGATATACGGCACAAAAATTTCTAATCCTTCTATTTTCGGAATTTTCCTTAATTCAAAATAAATAAAAGTTCCAAACACTCCCCCTGTAAACGCCCCTAAAAACATACTTCCCCCGTGTTCCAAATTGAAAAATTGCATTTTAGACCCGGGACATGCAAGGAAAACAAAGTAGAAGATTCTACCTATAAAGAAAGCCAAAGGTGCTGTAAAGAACAAGATACTCATCCCCATAGAATATTTATTTCCTTTTCGATAGTTCCACCGAATCCCCAATATCATTACTATAAATACTGCAAGAAAATTGAATACATGATATAACTCAATTTCATGTCCGGGTATAAAAAGATAAGGGAACATACTATTTACCTCTCATTATCTTAAAATAGGTTATTTGTTATATTCAGTTTTCTTTTTATATACCCCATTTAAAATATCGTCGGGTTATAAATATAGATAAAAGAGTAAAGATAACGAAAGCAGTAATAAAAAGAATTGACTTTTTATAATTTGTTCCTTTTTGGTCTTCGACCTTTCTATCTTCATCAACTTCTTTTCGGTGGTCAATTTGAATGGGAGGTGCAATAAAGGTTTCTTCGGATATTGGTTCATTCACTTTTAGGGTATCAGGATTGATTTCTAATTGAACTGTTGAAAAATAAAGACTTTCATCAAAACCGTAACAATTAAGAGATAATCTTAATTCTTCAGCACTAATTTTCTTTTTTTTATAGTCTTCTATTAAGTTATTATTACCCATAACAAAATTGTATAAGATTTCTGACATCATGTAATCATTTCTAAATGTAAGAATATTTGCTTTTAGTGGAACCCTTACTCCGGATGATAATTCTGAAAAATCATCAAATGTAAATTCTCTTCTTTTTTCAAATGGAAAAAATTTTCCGTTATTGTTAATTCCACATATCTTTTTAATAGAGTCAGCGCCGTAAATAATAGGCAAATAATCTATTTCTATAATTTTTTTAATATTGTCTTTGTTATCAATCCATATTTCGAAACTAAGCCATTTTTTATATTCCTCCATTAATTTACATGTACTCTCATTTCCATATATACATTTACTCACATCACATGAATTTTTTATGCAATGAAACAATACTGTGTAGTCTCCTTCTCTCCTTATTTGTGTTTCTCCATGAATATCTAATAGTTCCGTTATTTTTCTGGGATAACAGGATGTAAAGGAATAATCCGCGGCATCTTTTGAATCTAAATTAAATCCTATAAATCCTATGACCCCTCGTGGGTCATAATATTTCCCATATTCGTTTTGTGTATCTGTGTCATTTTTAGTTATATATGTAATTGGAGAATTTCTTTCGTTATCAAAACCGATTCTTAGAAAAGATGCCTTCCCTTTGTAAAAGTATAAATTTGTATAACCAACTATTTTTTCTATATCTTCATTTGTTATTGAAGTTTCTGGGGGAATATTAAATTTCTTAGCTAAAACCTCCAGAAGATTCCTTGGATTGTTTTCTACAGTATTTATTTTTTTATTGATTTTTGGTGCTGAAATAAAAAAATTATCATCTTGATATTTGAATTTAAATTGCCTTTCAATAGGTATGTATTCCCCATTGCATAATTTGGGATTAATAACAAAGGTAGATTTATAGTCACATTCTATAGAAAGTATATTCAATCTTATTTTGATTAAGTTAATTATTTTTTCTAAATCTTGTTCTTTAATAGAATCATTCGTAAATTGGAAACACAAAAAGAGACACATAAGTGAAAGTATATATGTATTCATAAAATGTAGTAATACTTATTTGTATAGTTAATGTTTAATAGAGAAACTCACCTTTTATTATTTCGTAATTTAAATCATTATAGGGATTCTAATATGCCTCATACTGCCTCATATTGACAATTTCCGGCATTATCACATTCAGGATTTACATAACGTATTGTTACTGTTTCACACCCATATCCACAATTATCTTCACATCTGGGATTACAATCTTCTGGACCACAGCATCCCGTTCGTCCAGTATTTCTATTGCCACAAAAATTAGTTACATTTTTTTGACATCCTCTAGTGACTTTTTGGCCTACTGTTAACGGACATCTTTTTGTGTTATTATTGCCATTAACGCAATAAATAGGAGTATTACAGTTTTTCCCTAAACAGATACAAGTAGAAGATTTTTCTGTTCCTGTTGATGCATAAACCTTTGAAGTCACTATTATTGTAGAAATCCCTATAAAGATAACAATCATAGTAATTGTTATACTCGGATAATTTTTGATGAAGTTTGTGATACGCATAGGAGGTCTCCTTATTTTAGTTGTTTGAGTTTTGGGGTTACTACTACTTCATTATTCAATTATCCAATAAATATAGTTTATCATTTTTTTTTCTTATGTCAAGCATTTTATAAGAATTTTTTAAAAATTTTTTAGTAAAAAATAAAGGGTTTTCCAGAATTTTTATATGCAGAAAATTTTATGTCTTTCCCCTAATAAAACATTCTTTACTTCCTTGTTTCACCAAAAATTTTTAATCAATATTTTGTCGTAGTAAATTTCTTATACTAAAAATAGCATGGTATAATTCTACATTTCGTCAGAAGAAACTCCAGCCCAAATAGCGATGGGTTAAATACATTAATAGTAGAACAAATGCGATTCCTACTCCGATAAATGCAATAACTTTTATATGGGGAAGATGAAGAAAGGTCTTTATCTTATTGTGTATTTGTTCCCGAGGTGTTTCAGGAGGTGGAGTAAAAACTTCTTCCGGAATAGATCCGTTAATAANNANACTCTGAGGATNTATAGATATCTCCTTATAAGTACCTATGGTANNAGGNANAAAACACCGATTTATTAGAAATTGTTCCCGGGAGTATTTACCTTTTCTATTATCAATAGCAAACTGAAGTCCTTCAGGAATTGTAGTATCTATATCATATATTTCCTCTCTGGCGGACAGTGGGAATCTAACATTTTCTTTTGTCTGTATATAATCATTAAAAAAATAACTTTTCTCTATCCATTTTGGATACATGCAATTGATTTCGCCGTTATATCCTGCTTTTTGGAATTCTTCTTGGTTCCATATCCGACCATAATATTCCACATAATCAATTCTGCGAATATCCCTGTTATTATCTATCCAGATGTCCAGACTCAATGGAATTTCTTTTTCTATGAGATCATCGTAATAATTTGCTCGATGCCATAGAATAGTAAGTTCTCCTTCCTGATGGAGGTGGAAGGGTCCGGGTAAGTCTAAAAATTCAGATATACTTATTCCCCAGGTATTCGTTTGACCATCTTCGCTTCCCCAACCTACTCTACCTACCATATTTAGAGGAGTTATACCTATTATTCCCATAGAAGAATGAGAAGTATCAGTATTATAGTAAACCTTTGTCTTGTCTTCAGAGATTTGAAGAACTGTGGGAACTCCATTTTTTAAATACCCCGCAGTATTAAAACTTACATAATCATTATGAGCATAATTATTTTGAGGTTGTTGTTCAATGTTTTGTTGATATAATTTTTCGCTCTGCTTTTCAAGAAGACCTTTAATCTTATCAAAAAGGGGAGAATGGGCTGTTTGTTCTATTGTCTTTTGAGGTGGTGATAATTTTTTCCCTTCTTTTAATTTTATTAACATATTAAGTTCGGATCGTGTAGGTTTTATCATTTTTTCATTAAATCGTATGTAGAAAAAATTTTTCTTATCACATGTAAATGCAATTTCGAAATCATTAGTATTTTCCATTTCTAAACCCACATCAGGGGAATTCTCTAATATTGCATATACTTTACTGTCTAAGGGTATGAGATGAAAATATTCATGTCCTTTGCACCACACAGAATGAAA
>AWNW01000092.1 GCA_000493945.1 Candidatus Hydrogenedens terephthalaticus JGI OTU-1 | reverse complement strand
AATGGTAGAGGTTTGTTAGCAGAACCCACTCGTGATGCCGTAATGACACTAAAACAGCGTGATTGGAACCGCATGAAGGTGGTCGCTGTTGGACCTAAGATTGAGGTCTATCTTCATGATATTTTAGCAGCAACCATTGAAGATGATAACTACATCAAAGGGTATATTCTATTACAGGTTCGTGCAGATGAAGTAATTCCAGAGACAGCAGAAATAGAGTATAGAAATATCCGCATAAAAGATTTGGGGCGTAGCGGAGATTGGCAGTGTCTTTTTAATGGGAAAGACCTATCGGGTTGGCAGAATTACGGTTCGGAAGAATGGGTCGTTGAAGATGGAGTGATTGTAGGTAAAAGTGGACCTAAAAAATCGGAAGATTATTTAGCGACAGAAAAACGCTGGAAAAATTTTCGTGTTCGGGGTCAATTCAAAATGTTAGGAGAAGGTAACTATGGGCTGTTTTATCATTCCAGTATCAAAATGCGTGAGGATGGCTATCCTCTTATCTCCGGTGTGCAGGTTGAGGTAGAGCCGGGCTATCCGACAAAAACAGGTTTTCTTTATGAAAGTTATAAACGCGGTTGGTTGACAGAACCGCATGTTAAAACTCCCGCTGCGTGGGCTCTTCGCAAAGGTGATTGGAACGAGATAGAAGTTAAAACGGAAGACAATAGAACGATTTCGTGGCTGAACGGTGTTAAAGTAGTTGATTTTACAGATGCTTCTCCGAACTTATTTGAAGGCTTCTTTGCATTACAACTCCATACGGGCGGTGTTGCGGGTATTCAATGGAGAGAATTATATGTACAGGGAGAACCATTGCCATAAAGTAAAAATAAATTGAATTTTTTGTGATATTTTTTGTTTTTTAGTGTATAATTTTATTACAAGCAAAAAAATATTCAACCTTAAAGAAGGAGGGTGGAATATGAAAATGAATTACAAAGGTATTCGCAATTTATTTTTAATCCCCATTGTTTGTCTTGTGATGTCCGGTTGTATAGGTGGATGTTTTGTTATTTCAGACATAAAATTTACAACGCCTCTTGTAAAGGGGGCAACCATTCCGGGCGGACTGGATTTGTATGTGGATAAAGATATTGCGTTGCCCAAAGTATGTGGCCAATTCGATATTGAAAAAATTAAAGAACAGGTAAAAACAGCGATACAAAAATTGCCGGTACCTCGCATCGCTTCCAGAATATTGTTAATGTTAATCAATAATGTTGAGATAAAGAATTTATGGATTGAAAAACTTACGGTAACTGCCACAGAGGGCGATTTTTCTAAATTACAAAGTCTTGCAATGAAAGTAAAAATAGGAAACGGTGAAATTGACTTTGGAGAGGGCAGTTTTAACGAAAACAAAACATCTATTGTGTTTGAAAAAGACCCTAAAGTGGATATTTATCCATTTATAAAAAGTTTTTCAGATGGAGGATGTGTAGAAGGAAATATCCATGTAAAGGGATATAATAGCCAAACAGATATTAAGTTTGATATTGTTGCTAATGTATCGTTGAAAGTAGGCTTTTAATAAATCATTATAATTTGTTTCTCTTTTGTATAAAGATGTGTAGATAGGAGTTTTTATGTCTTCTGAAGTTTTAAAACCAAAGATTTTTGAACAATTAAAAACGGTTATTGACCCTGATTTACATACGGATATTGTAACTGCAGGTTTTATAAAATCTGTATCTATTACAGAACAAGGTGTTGTAGATTTAACGGTAGAACTGACCATTCCTACCTGTCCATTGCAATCAAAATTCAAAGTAGAAATAGAACAAAAACTTCTATCTATAGAAGGAATAAAAAAAGTAAACATACACTTTACATCGCGAAAAAGGGCAGGGGTGCAAGTATCCCAACAAAATTCCTTAAACCAGATTCATTCCGTTATTGCGATTTCTGCATGCAAAGGTGGAGTAGGAAAATCTACCGTCGCTTCTTTTTTGGCACGGGCATTACAGAGGAGTGGTTTTAAGGTCGGGCTTATGGATTTGGACATTTATGGTCCTTCATTACCTACACTTATGAACCGACCGCATGCCAATGTGGCAATCATTGATGAACAAATTATCCCTGTTGAAGTGGATAATCTTTTGACCATGTCATTAGGTTATATTTTAGGCGATGCTCCTGCCGTATTACGCGGACCTTTGGTATCAACATATACTTCTCAATTAATACATCAGACAGAATGGGGTCCTCTTGATTTCCTGATTATTGATTTACCGCCCGGAACGGGGGATATTCAGTTAACCCTCCTTCAACAAGTGGCACTGGATGGTGCTATAATCGTTACTACCCCACAAACATTATCGCTGGTTGATGTTACTCGTGGGATTTTAATGTTTGAGAAGTTGCATGTGCCTGTGCTGGGGGTTATAGAAAACATGTCTTATTTTATTTGTGATAACTGCGGGAAAAAGCATTTCTTATTCGGGAATGGGACAGCGGATTTACAAAAGCGATTTGGCTTACCTATATTAGCAAATATTCCCCTGCTTTCCAATTTTCATGATGCTTCTACCAAAAGTGCGGGGGAAGAGTATAATACGATTTGGGAACCTCTGATAGAACAGATACAACGCGAGATGGGTAAACGGAGAGCAAATACCTTATCTTCTCCAGAAGTAAACATAAAAGGGAATGAATTATTAATAGACTGGAAAGATGGGAAGTATTCCGAAATTCCTTTAGCCAAACTGCGTCGAGCATGTAGATGTGCTTATTGCGTAGATGAATTAACAGGAGAGCCATTATTAAAGCCTGAAGAGGTGCCAGAAGATATAAAGATAGAACAAATTCAGCCATTGGGTCATTATGCTGTAAGTATATTCTGGAGTGATGGGCATACATCCAGTATATATCCATGGGATTTCCTCAAAAGTTTAGTTCCTCCTCATCCTTGATCACATGTGTTCTCTTTATTCAATATTTTAAATTGATTTTAATAGGGGGAACGCTTTTAAATTTGCTCAACGCAAGCCAATTAATTATTATAGGTATATGAAATCCCATTAAAACACAAATCAATCTATGGAGGAAGAATCATGTATTTTTATTTTGTTATTGTTTTGTTATTGTCTAACTTTTTGGTTTTTAATATTAGTGCGGAATCACCTATGGATATAGCCCAAAAGCATAATATCGTTTATACAAAGATGCCAAAGACCTGGGATGAAGGGCTACCTTTGGGAAATGGTTCTATGGGAGCCTTAGTCTGGGGTGATGGTTCCCCATTGATTGTTTCGATTGACCGTATTGATTTATGGGATTTGCGACCTGTTCCCGAATTTGAGAAGGAAGAATATCGTTTTGAAACGATGAAAAAGTGGGAAAAAGAAGGACGCTATGATGATTTAATTAATTTGTATGAAAAACCTTATGATAACCCCGGTCCAACAAAAATTCCCGCGGGAAGAATAAAAATAAATCTGCCACAAGACAAGAATATCGAAAAAATGGAACTGCATTTAGACCGTGCAATGGTTTCGGTACATCTTGCAGGTGGTGGACAATTGGAAGTATATGTCCTTTCAGACTATCCGATCGGATTTATCCGTTTAATAAATGTGCCTGATATAAGTGCCGAACTAATTGCCCCACCGTTTGGAAAGCCTACAGACAACCAAAAATTAAGTAATGATGACCTGAGAATGCTGGAATATCCATCTCCACAAATGAGAAAAGAAGAAGGTGTTCAATCTTATTTGCAGGAAGGTTGGGGAGGATTTAAATTTGCAGTGTATATGGGCAAGTTAAAATTAAGTGATAATGAACAATTGATAGCATGGTCAATTATCCCTTCAAGTGATGAAACGGCAGAGCCTTTATCTATTGCAGAAGAATATGTAAAAGGGGTGCTGAATAAAGATTATAAGAACTATATTCAAACGCATGTTCAGTGGTGGGAAAAATATTGGAAGCAGACTTATGTATCCATACCGGATGAGATAATAGAAAAACGCTGGTATCACGAGACCTATAAAT
>AWNW01000091.1 GCA_000493945.1 Candidatus Hydrogenedens terephthalaticus JGI OTU-1 | reverse complement strand
AAAATTCCTTATATTGTTACAAAGAATATGAAAAACAAAAAAATATGTTGTTTTTTAGCAATTGCAAGTCTTATAGGTCGTAGCAATCCGTTTTGTAAATTGCATATTATAATCACATAAATTTTCTATAAATAGCACTAAATAGACAAGAATTACAGAAATAATCGAAATCTCCTAATGTGTTTAAACGATATAAAAAATGATAAAAAAGGTTTGTATAGAGTATAATNTTTATATGCAGTATAAAGGAGTATATAAAGAAAGTAAAAGTATTATGGGGAAGAATACTATATTCATTCATACATTTCTGGTATATGTATTTCTAATTACTTTTCCTATCCACGCCCAACTTACTCATGATGATATCCAGAGATTAAAAGAGGAAGTCATCGCAAACAACTGGACTTTTGAGATAGGTGAAACATCAGCAACTCAACGAAGTTTCAAAGAACTAACAGGATATATCCCCCCTGACCCACAATTTATTAATGAACTTCAATATACTGAAAAACCTGTTATCCCGACGGAGAAATTGCCCTCGCGTTGGGATTGGCGTGAAAAAACACCCGGCGGACTACCCCCTATACGCGACCAAGGGAACTGCGGTTCCTGCTGGGCATTTGCAACGGTTGGGGCGTTAGAATGTGCCATTAAGATTAAAGATGGTATTAATGTTGATTTATCTGAACAATGGTTAGTAGGTTGTGCAAAAGGTTGGTTCTGGTATGGCTGCGAGGGGGGCATTTCCGCTCATGATTGGCATAAAGGAACAAAGACTGATTCCTGTGGCGGATATGGTGCCGTTCTTGAAACAGATTATCCTTATACTGGCGATGACGAAATCTGCAGCTGTCCTAAACCGCATTACTACACCATTCGCGACTGGCATTATGTAGGACCCATGTTAGGTATACCCTCTCTTGATGCACTTAAAACCGCTATTTACCGGTACGGACCCATTGTCGCGTCTATGGAAGCAAAGGAATCTTTCTTAGCATACAAGGGAGGTGTGTATAATGATAATTTGAATTCAAAAGCAGCGCCCAATCACATGGTTGTAATTGTAGGTTGGGATGATAATTATGGAGGGGGTTCTTTTATTATTCGTAATTCATGGGGAACTTATTGGGGTGAAAATGGTTATGGATATATCGCTTATGGCTCTTCTCAAATTGGTTTCGGAGCAGATTACATCGAATATGGAACACCTTCTGACTCATTGTTAATACAACCGCAACAGGATTTGTTGTTTTATCTAAGTTCTAATAACTTTATTTCCCCTTCCTCTATTGGTATCCGTCTTGAAAATATCAGTGAATACAATATCAACTGGACATCTACCACCGATGGAAGTCTTGCGTTAAATCCATCATCGGGAACTCTAACTCCGGGCGAAAATGTAACCATTCAATTAACTGTTATCCAACGACCCACCCAATCGGGAACATATACAAAAACTTTTACAATAACAAATACATCAACACAGAATAGCCAGAGTTTTAATGTTAAACTCAAAAAAGCATACCCAGCACCCATTTCCTTTCCATTAAATAGCGACCCCGGATGGGAAAAAACGGGAAACTGGGCTTTTGGTATCCCCGCGGGTATTGGTGGAGACCCAACATCAGGATACACAGGTCAGTATGTATATGGCTACAATTTGAACGGCACTTACGAAAATGATATGAATGAGGAAACCTTAACTTCCAATCCCATAGATTGTTCTAATATCCAAAATGTAACCTTATCTTTTTATCGCTGGTTAGGTATTGAATCTTCCAATTATGACCATGCACGGATAGATGTTAGTATAAACGGAACAACATGGACTACAATCTGGAACCACACTGGGGGAACAATACAAGAAAATTCCTGGTCATTGAAAACTTATAACATTTCCTCTATCGCAGACCGTCAACCTCTCTTACTCATTCGTTGGGTTATGGGTCCTACTGATTATAGTGACACCTATGCAGGCTGGAACATTGATGATATATCCATATCAGGGAATCCAGTCAATGTAACTGTTCCTAATGTCGTAGGAAAAACCTTGCAAGAGGCAATATCAACTATAACAGCATCAGGATTAACTCAGGGACAAACAAGCGAAACATGTAGCAATTCTGTTCCACAAGGCTCTGTTATTTCTCAGTCACCCCAGGCAGGTACCTCGGTTCCTGCTGGGACACAAGTAAGTTTGGTTGTATCTTCCGGATATTGTCCTGTAATTGTTCCTGATGTTGTGGGATTGGAATATGCAGAGGCAGAAAATCGAATCATCTCGAGAGGGCTCACCGTTGGAAATATTGAATATATCTGCGATAATACAATTCCCGAAAATAGTGTGGTTAGTCAAAATCCAACCGCGGGGACTGAAGTGCCTTTTGGGACATCTATTAATCTGAGCATTTCTACAGGTCCCTGTCCTCCCGAGGGGAATTTCGAAGGGTCCCCAGAGGGTTCCGAAGGGGAAGGCATAACTGAAGGGTCTTCAGAGGGTATCGAAGGGGAGGGCATCGCTGAAGGTTCTCCTGAGGGTAATCCTGAAGGTCTGGAAGGGGAAGGAGAAGGAAGTGTTGAAGGCATATCTGAAGGGGAAGGACTTGTAGAAGGTATAACAGAAGGTTTCATTGAAGG
This sequence comes from Candidatus Hydrogenedens terephthalaticus JGI OTU-1, assembly GCA_000493945.1. GTDB lineage: Bacteria > Hydrogenedentota > Hydrogenedentia > Hydrogenedentales > Hydrogenedentaceae > Hydrogenedens > Hydrogenedens terephthalaticus. The sequence goes on along the minus strand of AWNW01000091.1, from coordinate 1,756 downwards.
AGAGGGTATAAATGAGGGAACACAGGAAGGTCTTCCTGAGGGTCATGAGGGAGAGGGAGAAGAAGGTAATGAAGGTATTCCTGAAGGTGCGGAAGGAGAAGGTATCCCTGAAGGGGCATTAGAAGGTATATCGGAAGGGGAAGAAGGAATACAAGAGGGTAGTAATGAAGGTATCGAGGGAGAAGGTATCACGGAAGGTCTTCCAGAAGGAGTAGCCGAAGGGGAAGGTATTCAGGAAGGAAATATTGAAGGGGAAATTATCCGAACCTCCCATAGTGCTGACAAAAATAACGATAGCATTATAGATTTGAGCGAACTACTCCGTGTTATTCAACTCTTTAATTCAGGAAGTTATCATTGTCAGGCAAACTCTGAAGATGGCTATGCCCCCGGGGAAGGGATGGATTATAATTGTCTGCCTCATACATCGGATTACAAACCACAAGATTGGAAAATTGATTTATCAGAACTTCTTCGTCTCATCCAGTTCTTCAATTCAGGTGGCTATTATTACTGTCCTGGAATTGGTGAGGATAATTATTGCCCTAAATCCATTTAAACAAAAGTATTTTTTCTTGCAAATCCCTTTTAGTATAATGGCTAAATGCAATATATCTTAAAAACTGCACCAGGTTCTTTTTTATACTACATCAGGAAAGGGAAAATTTGTGTCTGAGAAAATAGCCAGAAAAAGACGCAAAGTTTTAATATCCTTTTTAATCTCTTTTCTTATTTCTACTCCTCTTATCATTTTCATTCTAATTTATTACCAATTAACCCATCAAACAAAAGGGCATTTTATTAATTCCGATGGAACAATGATACATTATACAGATGAGGGGAAAGGCACTCCGGTTATTCTAATACATGGATTTGCAGTTAACATAGACCTAAATTGGCGAAAAACAGGGGTAATTGACTATCTTAAAAAAGACTTTCGTGTTATCTCCATCGACCTCCGCGGGCATGGACTTAGTGAAAAACCCCACAGCCCTAACGAATATGGTATAAAAATGGCAAAAGATATTATAAACATCATGAATAATTTGAAAATAGAGAAAGCCCATATCGTCGGTTATTCTCTTGGTGGATTCATAGCCATTAAACTGGCTACTCTTTATCCAGAACGAATGCTTACTCTCTCTCCACTTGGTTCCGGTTGGGAAAAACCCGAAGAAAGCCATTTCTTTTTATCCATAGATAAAATGATAAAAAAATTAGAAACCAACTCGGGTGTTGAGCCTATCAGTACCCATTTAGATAAGGAAGGTCGAAAAACAGGTATCTTACATGCTATTTGGGTCAAAACTTTAACAAGGTTTTTCAATGACCCTCAAGCATTAATTGGTGTATTAAAAGGTTTGTCTGAACTTCAAGTCCAGGAAGAGGAAATTAGAAAAATATCCTTACCTATCTGCCTTATTATAGGAGAAAAAGATCCTTTACGAAAGGGTGCAGAAAACCTCAAAAATACCCTTCCCTGTTCTCAACTTATCATTATTCCTCATAAAGACCATGTCACAGCACCAATTAGTCAACAGTTCAAAGAAAAACTAAAAGACTTTCTCCTCCAATACACTACCAAAGTTATCCCCTAATTTTCACAAAAGCATCCAAATCCATATATATTTGTAGGTGATTATCTATTTCAATCCACCAATAGGATGGAGGTTAAAATGAGTGTATATAAATCTTCACTCCGATGATTATACCGAAATTCTAACTCTTTGAGGTAATACTCAAAATATCGAACACT
>AWNW01000090.1 GCA_000493945.1 Candidatus Hydrogenedens terephthalaticus JGI OTU-1 | reverse complement strand
GGCATCTGTTCACATTCAAAATCAGTAATTGTATCTAAACCTTTAGGAGAGGGTTTTATCTTTACTTCTGCTGGGATTTCCTGTTTCGGTTTTTCTGCTTCAACTGCTTTCTCTGTAGATTTAGGTTCTTCTGGAGTTATAGGAACTAATTGTTTATCCGTTTCTTCATTTGTAGATTGAAGTTCTCTCAATTCCCTTGTTATTTCTGCAGTAGCATCTATTGCCTGTTCCGGTGTAACTTCACGAGGCATAGGTGGTTGTACCTCTTCTTCAGGGGTTGCGGGTGTCGGTTGACCTTGTTCGGAAGGAGTTTGAGAAGTTTCTGGTTGAGATTGAGTATCTGTATTGTCTACAACTGGTGGAGAAGGTGGGGAAGGGGGTTCAACAGGTTCTGCTTCACGAATTTCAATTTTTCGTTCCGGGTTACCAACATTTCCAACCGAAAGAGACTGTGCCCCTGTTGTATCTTGAGCAAAAACCTGTTTTGGTTCTTGTATTACTAATTCAGGGGTTATTTGTTTGGCTAATTTGAGTTCATTTTCAACTCTGAGTTTAGAAATAGTGTTATCTAAAGAGTTTATTTTTTCATCAATATTTGAGGTCTCAATTCTACGAGGATTATTTATTAGAGATTGTATATCCATAGCGACTTTATCAATTTCAGAGGTGAGATTTTTTACTGGATTGAAGATAATGGATAATCCCGTTTCACCTTTTTGAACATCATACGAATAATTAGAACCGATGGAAAATGTATATTCTACTTCGGATTTATCTAATTTTGAACAAGTAATATTTACAAAGTCAGGGCTATCTTGTAATAATTGTTCTGTAGAAAGAGAACCCCCTTCAGAACATCCTAATGTGAGTTTAATTTCGTTCTTTTCTCTATTTTCCGATATGAGATATGACATATTGGAATCGTTGTTGATTTGGAAAATCCATGTCTTTTCCTGCTGTTTCCATATAGAATTTGTCACATCATCAATTGCAGAGGATGATGAGCAAATGATAAAAAGTATGGAAATGAACAGCAGAAAACCAGAAACAAAATACCCCTTTTTACATGGTGCTGTCATAGCAGATTGATGTAAAATGGAACAGACATTTTTCCTTTTTTGCATTTTATTGCTCCTTTAATCTTACCGGGAAAATTGTATCTTCGAGTTTAAATACGATTCTTGACGGTTCAATCTTAAATACTTGTATGCGGTCTGGGAAAGTATGCCCTTCTGCCACAAGTTTATTATCAATTATGGCTAAAGGTTGATATTCGTCCCAGATAATTGCCGAAATCTTTTTACTTAAAACCTGTCCCGGAGTTACTTCTGTGCTTGGAACAGGAGTTTCTACTTCAAACATTGTTGTCTGTATTACACCAACCAGTGGTGTCATTGGGTTTCGTGGGGGGACTATTTCTTGATAATTAAATTGAACTATTTGAATGGCAGTTAACAAGTTTTCAATGATTTCATCAACATTTTTTTCTAAAGTATCAATCGTAGGTGCAATGGATGTTCCTCCTGCAGGTGTAGATGTTAATTGCGTTGGTGTTGCTGTTCTTACAGGGGTTTGAGTGGAGGTTTGAGTATTGGTTGTTGTTGGAGGTGTCGGTGGTTTTGGTTTTGCCAAAACAAACTGATAAAAGAGAACACCGATAAGTATAACGAGTAATGCACCTGCTATGATTATTTGTCTTCTGTTATCCATAATTATGACTTCTTCTGTTGTTGGGTTCCAGTATCTTCTTGTTCAACAAATCGGAATGTACTAAGAACAAATTTTGCTTCACAAATCCCTGCTTTTTCAGGGCCTATATCAAGGTCAGAGATTTTTAAGTAACGCTGGTCTTTTTCCAATAAATTAATAAAGGCAACAATTTGATGGAAAGAACCTTTAGCCACAACCTGATAAGGGATTACTTCTTTTGATGAATCCACAGTGGTTGGTAGGGGGGTGAGTTGGGTTTTTAATCCAAGGCTATCTCCCATACTTTCAAATTGTTTCATAAGTTTTGGAACTTCTCTTTTTTCGGGCAATCTTTCATTGAACATTTTTACCAGATTGTCCATTTTCTTTGCTTGATTCAGTAATTTATCATAGTTCTCTACAGTTTTTTTAGCATCGGAAATCTTTTTTTGTAAATCATTAATTTCACTTTGTATTTGTGCAATCTTATTTTGCTGTGGGACAAAAAGCAACAGATAAGCAGCAATAAATAATGCAACAACAACTGCTACTACCAATCCAAAGATTGCCCAATCTTTGATTGTTATTTTTCCTCTAAACAAATCAATCATTTTTAACTCCCGGTTTGGCTTCAATTAAATATTCTAATGTGAATTTACGAACAGAAAAACCATTAAACTCTGTATCTTCAATCTTAGGTCTCAATAAAGTAAATTGCTTCACAAAGTAGGACGCTTTTTCAGGGTCTGTTGTATTCTCAATAAGAGGTGATATTTGCCGTTCTCCCTGTTCTCCACTTATTACATAGCCGGTTATTTCGAGAATGGGCTTCTTTACACTTTTCTGTTCAAATTGGGGTTCTTTCGTTTTAGGGTCTATGACCGGTTTCCCTGTTTTTTGATCAATTTTAATAACTTTTTCTCGAAATGTCTGCCAGGTAACACGAATTCTATCATACCAAACATTTTCCGGTGTCAAATTAGCAAGTGAGAAAAGATTCTCAGACCAGATAATACGGTCACTCAAAATTTCCTGGATAACAGCGACTCTTTTCTCTAAGTCCTGTTTTTTTCTATCTAACTTACGATATTCATTTACAACTCCTGAAAGGGTTATAAATTCCCCATCTTCGTTTCTTAATTCTGTCGGGGAGTCATATTCCTTTTGAAGTTTACTCTTTTGTGTTTCTACTTGGATAACTTTTTGGTATAGTGATAAGTAGAAAAAAATGATGGTAAGAAGACCTAAAACAAATACCACCATCGCTAAAAAGTATGGAAGTATTGATTTCTTTACAGGTCTAAATTGTTCAGGTAATAAATTAATTCTTATCATATTTCTGATAATCCTCGTGCTGCTAAGCCAAAGGCAACAGTAAATTTTGCCGAGTGCTCTTTAAAAATTTCTAATGATTTTGAATTAGAAAGTAAAACTTCCTGAGACATTAAGTCCGCAACTTCAACTGTATCTACATTGAATTCTTCTACCAATGTTTCACCTATTAAAGGATAGCAAGATATACCTCCGCAAAGAATAATCCTTTGTACGGGTTTCTCATAGAGTTGGTGTTCATAGAAGTCAAAGGACCGTCGTACCTCACTTACCATCCGATTCATTGGTGAAACCATAATTTCACGAATACTTTTGGGCGTAAAACTTACAACTTCCACAGGAGGTCTATCAATATCAAGTTCTTCATCTAAAGGCTCAAGAGGAGAAACAGGCTCTGCTATAATTGCTTCTTCTGCTTCTGCTACTTCTTGTGTGGCAATTTCAACTGCTTCAGGATGTTCAGATTTGGCTTCTTTGCTTGCTAAAATTAAGTCTTTTTCCGCTTGTTTGTAATCACATTTTCTTTCTTTTACGATAGCATCAAGAATATCTTTTGCTCCCCACATTAAGTCTCGGATAAATACAGATTTCATATCGCAGACAAAATGTATGCTGGAAGAAGAGTAACCAATATCGAAAATAGCCACACTCTCTTTCGGATGTAGTAAATGGCACCGTTCTATTGCGTTATATACCGCAATGGAATCAATATCAAATACAGAACAGGCAATATCACATGCTTGGAAGATGCGAAGACGACTATTTATGGCATCATTTTTCGCTGCTACAAGAAGTATCTGTACTTTGGATTCTTCTGATTCTTTTGCTATTACATCCCAGGATAGAAATACTTCGTTCAAATCAAATGGAATATGTTGAGAAGATTCCCTCTGGACAGCACTTGTTAATGTTTCATTTGGTTTTAATGCAATTTTAGGGTAACGAACAACGGCGGTATTTCCAGGTAATGCGGAGACAATATAACTTTGTTTGGGATTTAATCCTGTAAGTGCTACAAGTAAAGCATCTGTATTTGCTTTGATTGGATCTGCAATAGACATTTCACTATCTATCTCTGCATAGCCTGCTTCTTCTATGTATATTTTTCTCCCTTGTTTAGACATTTGTAATGTCTTAACAGAGTGTGCTCCCAAGTCTATGCCGATTGTTTTTTTAGGTCTTGAAAATAACAACACCTTTTATGTCCTTATTTTTTATCATTATGTTTAATAATGTCAATCATTATATTCATTATATCAAAATAGCCTTCTTTAACAAGACTAATAATTTACTAAATCATTTATTGTTATTAATAATATCATATTGAAAATCATTTGTCAAGAATAAACTTCAAAAATTTTTTGAAAATTTTTTATAAAAAAATCCCGCGTGTGTCGTCGGACTTTTTGGAAACGTTGTGAACCTAATTTTTATAAGTGGGTGTTCTCACGGTAGCCATCCGACTTCCTTTGCTACGAAGGCCTGTCGTAGACTACTCGAATTTTGCTCTCGGCTTTGAACTCCCTAAAATTAGTTTTAAGGAACCACGTTTCTCAGTCCATCTCGAGCACCGCAGGAAAAAACTTTTTCAAATGTATTCAATCAGTAATATTTATATAATACCATGAAAACAAATATTTTTCATAATCTT
>AWNW01000089.1 GCA_000493945.1 Candidatus Hydrogenedens terephthalaticus JGI OTU-1 | reverse complement strand
TTCTTCTTATCACAGAGAACACAGAGAGTTTACACAGAGTTCACAAAGTAGAAAAAGCCCGAAGCCGGGAGGCTTCATCTACGCGTGTATTTTCTTTACTATTAAATACGCTTTTATGATAAAAACTTCTTATATAACCACAAATGGGAACAAGTGTTTCAGTTTGGAATTGATTATTAGGGCAGGGCTTATTTGCTTTTAATATTCTGTATTGGACGGGGGAATAGACCGCCTTCACCTACATCGAAAATTCGATAGTAACCATCTTTTTCCGCAGGCACGACATACACGCGTGTCTTTCCCCACGGAATTATCGCTTCTTCTTTTGTATTTTCGCGATGGATATGACCATACAAAATAAAGTCAATGGGGTCGTCTACAAAAAGTATCATCTGCGAACGAATGCCCATAGTAAATTCGTATCGGTGGGTAATCCCGAAAGTCCAGCGACAGGATTTTAATTCTCTGCGATAGCGATAAAGTAAGGTGTCCTGCTCTCCCCAACTATCGGCGGTTCGATATTCCCGTGTGTCATATATGATAAAACCATCTTTCCCGTAGCGGAAAGCATAAAGTGATGTATAGAACATTTTTTCATAATTATCTTCATCACGGTCATGGTTTCCCGCACAAACGAAGGTCGGTTTTTGGGCTTGGTTTAATATTTTAAGGAATATCTGCCATTGTTCTGGTAGTGCATTATGTGTTAAATCGCCTGTTAGTAATATGAAATGGGCATCGCTTTGATTGAGTTTTTCTATTACCTTTTGAAAAGTAACGGCATTCTCATCCTGCGGGTCGCCATTGCGAATATGGATATCGCTTATGTGAGCAAATATGTAATACTCCTTAAACTCATTCTGGACCCACACAGAACGGGGGTTTATATCCTTTTCATTTTTCTCCGAAATAATTTGTATTGCATAGGGACCTTGTTTTATCTCTTTATCTGTTAATGTAACAAGACCTTCGTATATCTCTGGATTGTTCTTTTTCCATTGAGCATTTAAAGGGATAATGTGCTGTTCGTTGTCAATCAGAAAAATATCGCCTTTTTGTTCCGTAGTAACTTTAAATGTCTGTCCCGGAGCCAGCATAACCGGGCAACCTTCGTTCGGCAGTTTGATGATACCTAATGTTCCATCTTCAAGCCGTGCATATCCATTTCTGAAACAGCAGAATATCCCTATTATCAGAAATATTACATATTTTTTCTCATGCAATCGGGGCATCATTTCGTTATCGGTCTCCAACAAGGTGCAACACAAATAGATTTGTCTATTAATGGCAGGATTTTATCTTCCTCTATATTTTTCAAATACAATTGGGGTTTACCCGAAATATTGGATACAAAACATATCCATTGACTATCCGGCGACCAGGTAGGACTCCATGCATCATAATCGGCACTAACGACAAGTGGGAAAACACGAGCCGTCTCCGGAAAGACACGATAAATACCTCTCCGTCCATGGCGGAACGATTCGAAGGCAACCCATTCCCCATTGGGCGACCACACAGGATTCCAGTCTGCTGAATGATGATTGGAAATATTAGAAATGCCTCTTCTTCCCAGATAGTAGACTTCACGGTCTCCGGATTCGTTCGTTTCAAAAACCAAACTGGAACCTTTCGGCGATACCTGCGGATTTAGTTCCTCAAACCTCGCCGATTCTAACATTAACTCTTTAGGTAACGGGGTTGCTTGCGTTTTGCTGAAAATAACCAATTCGGTAGTCAATCTTTTTTCTGCAGATGGAAATACCGCCACACCTATCAGCACACCTGTGCTATAACCTTCTTCAAAGAATTTGTTTATATCAAATCCTTCTGTATAGGTAACCTGCGAAACAGTCGCACTCATAGCATTCAAAATATCTAATTTAGGAAACCATACCGGGTTTATTACCGATGGAACTTTTTCCCCTCCCCAGAATTCTTCCTTCCCATTTTGTAGTTCATATACGGCTACTTTTTGGTCGGTCAAACCTTTCTCACATGAAATATAAGATATTCGTTTACTATCGGCAGACCATGCAGGATTATCATTCCAGGAGTATTGATGTTTTAGTATCGTATATTCATCTGTGGTGCTGTCCCAAATTACGATAAACAAACCGCCGTCCATTTTTGCAGAAAAGGCGATTTTCATTCCATCGGGCGACCAGACAGGAGATCCATGATGAGTTCCCGCTGTCAATTCCTTTTCTGTTTTTGTCCCTAAATCAAGAATATGGATACGGAAGGTATCAACATCGGAACCAAAGAGATAAGCAATGTATCCCTTAGGGTTTTCTTCAGAAAAAAGATTCGGGGAAAGCGTAAGATAAAAAGGAAACATGATAAAAAAAACCGTAGCAAATACTCTTTTCAAAGATAAACCACCTACAATAAATAGATTTAATATATTACTTATAAATTATCTTGCTGAAAACTTTTTTGATTTTTTGTAATAGAGACCTATCAACAGAAGGGATACGAATAATACATCACCGAACATATTTCCTTTATCATAAGAAATATTGCCACAGGAAATAATGAAACGCCTTTTTGGCGGTTCAGGTTCCGGGGTGGTTTCCTCATAAAATTCAAAAGCCTGTGATAAAGATGATGCTCCACCTGCAGTTTGAATATATACATCAACGACACCAGGTAAACTTTGAGGAGTTGTAACCTCTATTTCTGTCTCACTGATAAGACGGAACGATGGCACAGGAATTCCACCGAACTTTATACTGATAAGCCCAACAAAACCATTACCTCTAATGCGAACAGGTTCGCCTCCTGTAGTTTTTCCGCGATTTGGGTAAATACTGGTAACCTGTGGTTGTCCCACCACATAAATAATAGGAGAAATGGCTTCCTCACCAATGATATTTCCTAAGGATATAGGAATTACACGGAAATACCAGATATCACCACCTTTCGAAACATTCGGGGGAACGGTAAGATAATTGGTAAGAGAAGGGATCATCTCATGATTACGAAACCAGTAAAGAATGCTAAGCCCTTCTGCGTATTGTGTTGGATTTTGAACCATTAAGGGATGAACATAGTCATAACTTGCAACCAATGGCCTGCCTGCGGAAACTACACGAGACGCAGAAGTATCTTCCGCAGGAGATTGCGAAGATATACGCAGATTTAACGCCTGCGGTTTCACGATTATCGGGTTAACAATGATGGGAATATCCTGATACGCATATTGGTCACCCAATCGTGCAAGCACTCTCAAATAATACGACCCCGTATCTTCTTGCTTCGGTAGCCATGAAAATTTTCCTTTCCCATTTTTAAGGTCGGCAAACGGGGGAACATCATCTCGCAACCATGTCGCGTATAACTGCGGAGCATTACCTCCTGTGAACCTTGTCTTTACTTCAAAACTAATATTCTGATTTGGGAAAACGGTATATAGAGGAGATGGGTCAAAACTTAACCGTGTTGAAGCGAGTGGAAGTTGAGCAAAATCTGTATATCGCTGTAATGAATAAGGAATAGTGGATGAGAGTAATTGTCCCGGATCCACAGGAACACCTCTACCATCGGATAATCCTACAATACAATAATTCGGGTCTAATTGTAGATAGGTAATTCGAATATGTCCACTAAAGAAGAGTTCTACCTGAACCGACGAGCCCGGACTGGCGCCGGATAATGGATTTGGAATACCTTCTGCTGCATCTTTCGGGACATTTTCAAATGTAACAACAAATCGATCTGGCAATCTTCTTGTCCATACCTCTCCCGCAGAATCGGGTGCAAGATCACTGAACAGGAAGGAAATGCGCGGAATTGCAAAATGGCTGGAAAGACTTGGGAAATTCTTGGCGCTTTCTAAAGCCACCGGTGCAAAGGTTATATATCCATTGGCTCCCACATATATTGTTCCATACTTCTTGCCAAAGAATGGGAATTGCACATCGGTCAGATTAAAACTAACAAGTCCATTGGTTGAAAGTGGAATCGTATACGAACTCCCGGTAGTATCCTGTCGTTTCACAGGGAAGGAAAATACCTCAGGGATAAATATAGCATCGTAATTATAGTATCCTCCCAGATATTTGTTTCCATCCAAAGCATTAACAGGCGCTCCGGTAGGGATAAAATAAATCTGACTGTAAATAATCTCTGTTGCTACAGGGTCTCTCGGGCTTAATGATTTAAATTCCTGTGTCAATACTTGTGGAGCATAATCTCCTGCCACAGCACTATCATACATTTCAACAGGTGGAAGTTCGACCATGTCTACAAACAGCGAATAAAAATACTCAATACCCGAAGAAACATTTACATCCAGAAAATACGAATCTTTACCTTCAAAAATCTTATCCCCATCCACAGTGCTGGTTGGATAACTTCCTGCTTTCTTAACCAGGGTAACCTGACTATATGCATCTGCCGGAGGAGGCGTCCATGACAATAAAATGGCTGGAGTGTCGTCATCCATTAGAATGGATGTCGCACGAAAATCACGGGCACTCATCTCTGTTAATTCTTCAGGCAAAATTTCTACGGCACTTAATGCACGACTGATATTAAAACGGTCTTCAATAGATAAACCCTGTGATAATGCCGAAGCATTTAATGCTAACGCTAACATGGTGTAATCTGCCACTGGTGGCAATAATTCTAAAGCGCCATAAAACAACTTTGCTGTACGAACAATCCCAAAACCCCGCACCTGTTCACCAT
>AWNW01000088.1 GCA_000493945.1 Candidatus Hydrogenedens terephthalaticus JGI OTU-1 | reverse complement strand
CCTTCGGAGAACTTGTATTTAATACCAGTATGACAGGTTATCAAGAAATCCTTACCGACCCCTCCTACGCGGGGCAGATTATTACAATGACTTATCCCCATATTGGTAATTATGGCTGTAATCCCGAGGATGTTGAATCGAGAACTGTTTTTGCTCGCGGTTTTGTTATGCGAGAATGTTGTTCTATACCCAGTTCCTGGCGGGCTACAATGTCACTCCCCGAATTTTTTAAAAAATATAATGTTGTAGCCATTGACCAGGTAGATACAAGGAAAATTACACGAATATTAAGAACAAAAGGTAATCAGAAAGCAATTATCAGCACAGTTGATTTAAATCCTGAGTCGCTTTTGCAAAAAGCAAAAAATGCTCCGGATATGGCTGGAAGTGATTTTGTTAAAGAAGCCACTATATCTCAACCTTATGAATGGGAACTGCCTGAAAACCCCCAATATCGTGTTGTAGTTATGGATTTTGGTGTAAAATATAATATTTTACGATTGTTAAGAGACCATAATTGTGCGGTAGTCGTTGTTCCGTCCACCACACCTGCAGAACAAATCCTGGCATATAATCCAGATGGAGTAGTTTTATCCAATGGTCCCGGAGACCCTGCCGCATTGACCTATATCTATCCTATCGTGCAAAAAATTATCCAGAATAATATCCCTATTTTAGGAATTTGTTTGGGACATCAGATTATTGGACATGCTCTTGGTGGAAAAACCTATAAACTTAAATTTGGACATCGGGGTGCCAATCAGCCAGTAATGCACATGGAAACACGGAAAGTAGAAATTACCTCGCAAAATCATGGCTTCGCTGTTGACCCTAAATCGTTAGACTTGGAAAAGATCGAAATTTCTCATGTTCACCTGAATGATATGACCTGCTCAGGATTATGTCATAAAGAATTACCCGTTTTTAGTGTTCAATACCATCCCGAAGCATCTCCGGGTCCTCACGATAGTAGGTATCTTTTCAAGAGATTTACTAAATTAATGGATGAGTATAAAAACAGGAGAAAAGGGAAAGAAAAATCCACTTCCTTAGATTCTATGCCAGCTTAATGTCTTTGTATAGATTTCTATTTATTTTAGTATTGGGTAAGGATATTTGCAGCGAGGGCATATCTGTTTAGCGGGTTTTAGTAATAACCAGAAGAACATAAATGGGATAACAATAAATAACGGGGTAAAATTAAAAGATACTATTAACATTACTAACAAAAGTAACCAGGAACCACATCCTGTCCCTTCGACTTCTGCTTTCCCTTCATAGAAACAATTAGGACACTTTATCGTTTTTGGCCATAATGTAAAAGCCATAGTAAATCTAAAGTTTATAATATAATTTTTAAAAAGGTAAGAATATGTATCCAGAATAACCCAATATAATATATACGCCAAGATTACCAATCCTGAATTTTTGAGGATAATTCGGTATTGGGTAAATATGACTCAAAGAAGGATTTACTCCATAACCTAAATTCATTAGTAATACAGATGCCCCATCAATTGAAAGATAGGACTGATTCACAGTTGTTCCTAAAATATTTCCCCANACATTTCCAATTTCTGTTTTGCATGGGTTAACAAACTTACCCTCTGTAGTAATATCTACCTTTTCGAGAACAAGACTGCTGTATCCTGTCAGCGTTAAAAGATAGGGTAAATCAATTCTTACATTTCCCCATGCAGTTGATAATTTGTAAGAATCAATTATTGTAACAGGTTTTCCATTTTTCCACTCAATACTATTAATCCATTGTTCGTAATCATAATAAGTACTTGTAGAAATATATTGCCAATCTTTTAAGAAAAGTATATCCCCTTGCTTATTGGAGGTTTGTAATATTCCCGGAACATTAACAAATTTAGGTTCTTCTAAAGAGTTTAAATTAATTTCTCCCAAATAATAGGCTACAAGAGGATAAGAATTATTTTCTGAATCAACATTTTTTTGTAAAGTTAGAAACAGTTTTCCGGCGGCTTCTGAAAGGGAAACGATATTATTATATCCCAGTCCAACAGTATGGATATCTTCAGGGTTATTAAGATTTACAATTGCAAAACCATCATAAGGGGTAATTTGACTACCAATAGTATACTCATAAGAATTCCCCCAACCTCTTAAAACAAGATAATCCCCACAAACCATAGAAGGATTATTATCGGTTGTAGGATACCACCAATAATAGGGAGCAATGGCTTTTTGAGAACCCGAAGACATAACATCTTTTGGAGAAACGGATTCTACATTATTAGTAAGTACCTCAGGTATTGGCATAGGCATGTAATCACACCCTCTGCACCATCCCCAATAAGAGTAATATGGAATTAAAGGAATTTTAATATCATTAAGTATCGAAGGAATAAAATTCTCATCTATTGTTACAAAGACCACCCTGTAATTAGATTCATAAGAAGGTTCTTGTGACCATTCATTTATAACAAGAACCAAAGAATTACTGGATATTTTAATTGTATCCATTAACCAACCATTTGTTTTAATAGAAGCAGAACCGAAAATATTATTATCTTTTGTTACACGAATTTCTATATTTTTTTGTTCCGTTTGATTTGTTATTTCTGTAACCACACCACTTTCATTTAATTCAACAACATCAACCACATTTTCAGCAAGAAGAATGTGATTATTTGTTACGATGGGTGGATTTACTCCATCACATTGAATTTCGTGAATGTATTCAGAAGTAATAGCATAGAAAAAGTCGCTATATTTAATTGTCCGCGATACCTGTCCTTTCATATCCACAGAACCAAGGGGTATAAGTTGCTGGTTTTCCATGTTTAATAAAATAAATTGTAATTGTTCTTTGTATTCATAACCATTCCATCCACTAAATGGGACAACAACAAGATTCCCTAAAATTGCAAATGATTTGACATCACTAAATGCAGAAGACCATGTCCAGCCTTCCCCTAAAGAGATAACAGACTTTTCTTCAGGATTGCTTGGGTCAGATACATCGAACCAACTTACCTTAACACGGCGTTGATTTTCTGTGTCATCAATACCTAAAGCAATTAATTGATTATTTCCAATGGGCTCAATATGGACAGACCAGCCCGGCACTTTTAACTGTCCTGTAATCTGAGGTTTTGAAGGGTCTGTTAAGTCAAGAACAAATAATGGATCTATTGTCAAATAAGTAACCAAATAGGCTAATGGTCCTGCAAACCGTGTCGCATAAAGTGTTTCTCCCTGAGCATCAGGGATTGTTATTTGAGAAATTTGCTGAAATCCTTGGGAAGGATTTGAAACATCAAAAATTGTTAGGTAAGTATGTCGTTCAGACCACCATGTGTTTGAAACCACTCGTAATTTTCCATCCCATTCATCTAACTTAAAACGGTCTGCTACATATCCGGGGATATTCCCTAAATAAAATGATTTAATTTCCCCGTATGGATTTGTTATATCTACATAAGTTATTTGTGTGGTATTGTTATTCCAATCGGAAGCACATACATATATAGAAGAGGTTGATGCTTGAATGACAGTCCCATAACCCGGAAATTCAATCTGGTCAGTTATTGTAGGATTTTCCTCTTGTTTTATATTGACACTGGTTATCCAACTTTTGCTCCCTGAATCTTTTGTCCATGTGCTACTTGAAGAGACAGTCCCTCCCTCTGGGGTATCTTCAATATATGAGTATTGGTAATCTGAAGTTACAGCATATAAAACATCCCCAAGCATTCGACTATCAATAAAATCTCCGGGTAGTGTTAGAGCAGAAATTATTCGAGGTTTTTCTGTATTGCCAATATCAACGATGTACAATTGTGACCCCGTAATCTTTTTTAAAACCCCATCCTCGATAGTATGTGTAATTGTATAACCAATTAAGACATAGGCTCTATTATCAACTATATATAAGTCTCGTGGATAACCATAAATAGGGATATTAGAAATAACTGACTTGCTGTCCAAATCTACCAGTGTTAACCCGCGATATTGATTTAATACAAAAAGGAGATTGTTAACCCTCCGATATACATCTGGCTCGACCAACTCCCTCTTATTATCCTCACCTCCTTCTTCATTTCCTTCAGATACATCCGTTGTAGGCGTCGGACCATATTCCCAATTGCGATTATTTACGACCCCGGCACTTGTAAATTTTACTTCGCCTTCAAAAATACCCTCATTTTCTCCTTCGTCTGAATTACCTTCCGTATCTGAATTCTCTTGAATATATTGGCTATTGCCCGACTCAGAAGGAATATTGGAAGGATTTTTCGGACATGAGAAAGAAGAGATTATCAATAATATAATTGGTATTATAATAATTATTTTTTGAATAAGGTATTTCATAGGTAAATTCCTTTTAGAAATATATTCCTTTTATATATTATACTAATAATCTTGTATAATGTGACCAATTTTTTTGAATAATTACATTTGTTCTCAATTTTCATAAAAAATTGAATTTCAAATAAAACAAAAAATCCATTGGATAAGGAGTTCCTTAATATGCAAGAGAAACAAAATAAAGAAGTAAGTCGTCGAAGTTTTATCGAAAAGACGGCAAAGATTACTGCAGGACTTGCGGTAGGTTCCGCACTAACCCGTACTTCACAAGCACAAGTTTACAAATCAATTCTTCCTTCCAAGATATTAGGTGCTAATGAAAAAATTCGAACGGGACATATTGGCACCGGAGGTATGGGACGGTCTAACCTTGGTTTCGTTTTGAAGAGAGACGATATTCAGCCAATTGCTCTGTGTGATTTGTATCGTAAAAATCTCGAACGCGGAGCCCAGATGGTTAAACAAAAGTATTCTGATTTTACCATGCACCATGATTTCCGTGAAATTATAGACAATAAAGATGTTGATGCCGTTGTGATTGCAACCCCAGACCACTGGCATTGTCTTTGTGTTTTATACGCCGCAGACGCT
>AWNW01000087.1 GCA_000493945.1 Candidatus Hydrogenedens terephthalaticus JGI OTU-1 | reverse complement strand
GTCCTTTGTGTAAAATTTCCTTCGTGTCCTCTGTGGTTAAATTTTTTTCACAAAGTAGGAGCACGGCATACCGTTCCCCTACGATTAAGAAAGAAAATATAAATTTGTTACATATATCCTACAAGTTATCACATAATCCAAGTGTATATTTTTGATAATTTGTAACCGCTTTATGTTTGTCCGTTTGTTTCAAATGTTTTTCTTATATGAAAGGCAGAGAGAGGGACTAATAAAGTGTTTTCATTTGTATATCAAATTGGTTGTTCTTTATGGTTATTTCAGAGAACCCCCCTTTTCTCTGTTGCGAATAGAATAGAGGTGGGGAGCATAAGTAGTTAACAAGTGGCTGAGCCTCATCTTTATTCAAACTGTAATGATGAACATGCCCTGCGATGTAGAGTATGGGAACTTTAGTTTTAATAAGTATTTCATGGAGCATCTCTGAATTTTTTAATCTATGGGAAGAGGATGAGTAATACTCCGGTGTATGGTGCAAAACAGGATAATGCCCACAAACAATGGCTGGTTTTTCAAGGGATAGAATAATTTTTTCCAGTTGTTGTAATTGTTCTTTGTCTATCACTCCACGCGCAGAAAGGATATTGGGTCGAACCGTATGAATAAGGATTAATGGTGTCCCGTCAGGCAAATGAACAATAGTGGGATAGGTTTCGGTTGGGCAATATTCTGAAAATACGGTCTCGTATCTTTTGTTTCGGACGGCTTCAAAGGTATAGTAGTCATGATTCCCGGGGATAACATAAACTGGGAAACCTTTTTTACGAATATTATCTATAAATTTTTTAGCAAGAAGGAATTCCTCCTCAAGAGCAGTTACTGTTAAATCTCCGGACACAATTACCGCAACATTTTTGTATTGGCTCAAGAAATTTATAAATCGTTCTGCCCCACTAAAATCAAATCTTTTTTTACGATTGAGTTCCCAATTCAAACATCCTAATATCCGCTTATTGAATAACTTCAAAATATTTTTGGGAAATTGAAAAAAATGCAGGTCTGTAATATGAATTATTTTCAAATTGTTATCATCCATGAGTGAAAATCTTTATTTTAATTTAGTAGTGCTACAAGGTCATTTAAATCTTTGACTTGTTTTTGAACAGTTACAGGTGCAAAGAAAGAGATATTAGGATTTACACGGAAGACAGAGCCGTTTCGTTCAGGGCAAATCCACCATAAAGCATTCTGAATATCGCCAATACTTCGAATACATGGAATATAAAAATATTGTTCCCAAACACTGTCATCATTCAGGTCAAGTTCGTTCATATCCGCAAAGATGGGGTTTGCTTTATCGCAAATAGCCCCGGCAAATAATGCCAATACGCCCGCATTTCCCATGCCGATTAATGTAATCGGTGTTTGCAAATCTCTGCGGGAACTCAACCAAACCAGCGATGTGATAATATCCTGCACCTGTTCTGCAGGTCGAGTGTTTAAGAATGTATCCAGATAATTCGAGGTTTCTTTTCGCTTAACTTTTTCCTGCGGTGATTGATGTTCTCCCGTTAAAAATAGGTCTATCAATGCGACTGCATATCCTTTTTGCATAAGATTTTGAACTGCGGGATGAAGTGATCCATTCGGGTTTATAAAATATCCTTTGCCTTCATGATGTATTAACAGCACAACCTTCTGCGTCTCCGCTTTATTAGACCTATAAAGCAATAAAGGTATCTGATCATGAACTTTTGTCCGTGATATTATCCAACGCTCCAATACAAATGTTGCTTCTCTACTTATGGAAGTACAAGTCCCGCAGGTATCATTTACAGCAGGCACTTCTGCCCCGGTTACAATAGCAAGAGAATGTTTATCTTTCTCACGGAATTCTTTTATCTGTTCTGCTTTTATTGCAACATACTTATCCCGCAACGATTTTTTCTCTGAAACAAATTTATTTAATATCTCCTCATAACCTATCTTCTTCAATTCTTCAATTTTTTCATCTGTAAAAACACGGAGTGATTGTTTTGGCGGAACATCAAAATTTGCTTCCGAGAATTGTTCCCAATTTTGCTGTGGGAAAAACTGCTTTCCAAAGAACCGATACACTGCTTCACGACTATTTTTATTATAGTTATGCCCTGCGTCGAACTGCTGGCTTTCTAAATTTGTTTCTTTACCATATAATTCATAGATGCTGCGTATGGCAGGGTATTCGACCCGGGGAGTCGCCCATGTCCAATCACCTGTAGCAGACACAAGTATCATAGGTCTCGGCGCCATTAATGCTCCGATTTCCATATTCGACGCATTCCTACGAATTAATGGGGCATTTTCACAAATACACCCTCCCTGCATGGAGCAAGAAATCATGTTAACCGGTGCAGCAACCTTAACTCGCTTGTCCACAGAAGACAGCAGGAATGTTTGTGTTCCTCCGCCGGATGCGCCGGTGCATGCAATTTGTTCAGGGTCAACATCCGATAGTGTTTGCAAAAAATCCAATGCGCGAATACTATTCCACAACTGAACCGCACATGGATGAATACCCCATAATTTCAATAAATTAGTACCCCAGTTATGAGGAAGTTGTTGGGAATCGTTATAACCCACCATATCATAACTAAAAACAACAAAACCCATACGAGCCATAGTAATACATCGTCCCGGCACAGAACCGGTATCACTATTTTCCAATCGCCCCTCCTTCCAATGTCCATGTGGACACAAAACCCCGGGATGTTTACCCTCTTTTATAGGACGATACAAATTGCCTGTAACATAGAACCCGGGCAATGACTCGAAATACACCTTTTCCACAGTAAATCCATCTCCCTGAAATTTATCAAATATATATGCGTTTAACGGGCACTTCTCACGCTCAGGGAAAATACCACAGGCAATAGATATAGTTCTGCGGAGGTGTTCCGCAAATGCTTCCCAGTCCTGCAAATTTTCAAAATGGGGCATAGCAAAGACCGTATTTGTGTTGCGTATCACCTCTACACGAGCATCGAATACCCGTTCTGGTTCCTGCAAAACCCGTGCATATTTACACCATGACTCAGGATTGTAATCTGCCTGATTGGATAGAACTATGGAAGATATATTAGCATCCCCCCGAACCTGTATATTTCGTCTACCTTTTAAGGATACTAATTTTAAGTTTAACCAGATATGATTTGTCGCATCTTTTTTATCCTTTTCCTTTTCAGGCGCAGAATAGGATAATTTTTGGCTATCAATAGTAATCTCTCCTGATTTACCTTTTTCTGACCAGACCCAAACCGTATAATTTCCATCCTCTGGAACTTTTATTTCGCCCCAATCACAAGCATTGACCCAGAGAACCGCATGGAAAAGGATAAAATGTATGGAAAACAAAGTTGTAGTAATCATAAATTATTCCTTACCTTTACTTTTTTCATTCCAATTAATAAGTTGTTCTTCTGTAAAAATAGCAAGATTTATTTGTGTCCGTTCATGCGAGGTAAATATCAATGCAATTCTACCATCCTTCAATTGTATAGCATACGGGTAAGCATACGAATCTTTTCCCCGAACAAGGTCTCTTTTTATCTTCCATGTTTTCCCTTCATCCATTGAAATTGCTACGGATAGAGGATTTCTATCTCCGGGATTATCGTTAAAAAATAGCAAAAGATGTCCATTTTTTAATTTTATAAGGTCAATCGCCGCGTTTGGATTGACAAACTCCGTATCTACTCCATCTGTCCATGTTTTTCCACCATCAAACGACTCTGTCCGCACAATAAAACCATCCGGTATAGGGTCATACCCTCCCCCACGACGACAATAGGCTAAAAGATGTGTATCATTCAATGCAACAACAGAAGGCTGTAAATTGCCAATACGCGAGCGGACATGATTGCTCTGTGTCCATGTTCGTGTTTTCAAATCGTGAATAAAAAATACGGAACTTGTTTCGGGTGCAGTAAATTCCGGGTTGTCCCCTTTCTCGTGATATGCAGGCAGGATAAATTTGTTATCACTTAATAATAGAGGTTGGGAACGCACCATCATACCGGGGTCAAATGTAAGCAAAGCGGAGTCAGACCAGGTATTAGCACCATCCCTTGAAATTTTATAATGTATCCGTGAAGTGCACCATGTTTCCCCATACCGCACTACATAAAATAACCAGACAATACCATTCGGTCCCTGCCAGACTACGGGATTACCCTCTCCAAGCCAGGGAATATCTGCAATAACTACAGGTGACTGCCACTGGTCAGAACCTTTTGGCATCCTTGACCCAAACACTTTTGTATCATCTTCATACTCGCCCGTCCCGCAATAATACGCTAAATATAAATCTCCGTTATCCAGTTCTGTAATAGATGCCGGATGTTTATATTTTCCCCCCGGTGTTTCTGTCCCAAATACTTTCTGAATAGATATTTCGGGATTCACACAAACCACTTCTGGAAAAGAATAAGCAAACTGGCAAATAAATAGTATTAAAAGCAAAACAAAACTACAATATCTCATAATATATCTCCTCAGACTATGCAGAAATATTTTTTATTAATTCTATATGGATATAGGATAAAAATCAAAAAGAGAAGTTTATCGATTTTTTATTGGACAGGGTATATCCATCGGACTTGTTAGATCTTCCTAACAGAACCGACAAATAATAATACATACAGCACTTATCTTTTGTATAATGTGAACAACGGAAATTCTGTGAACCAAATGGAGTATTTTTTACATTTAATAAATATAACTATTTAAAGGAAAAAACTCAGGGAATAATGCTTATGTTTGTTAAAAAATTTGTTCTATGCAACAATATCCCTCTAATATTACCTATCGTAGTCATTACGGTAAGCCTATTATCGGGGTTTATGTCCGAAAAAGTTTATGCAGGAAACTCTGGACAATCTCCTATTAATATGATTAAATTACTTGATTATGCCATCCAAACTCAGCAGAGTTTTGATGTAAACAATCTGCATATATCTTCACCCATGAATGGGAAAACG
>AWNW01000086.1 GCA_000493945.1 Candidatus Hydrogenedens terephthalaticus JGI OTU-1 | reverse complement strand
GTAATCGGTATAAACCCGTGCTTGGGGTGCAAATTGTTTTGCCAGGGCTTCCGCTTTCTTCTTTTCCACATCGCAAAAAGCCACCAATTCTGCTTGCGGACATGCATGATAATCGGGGACATGAACTCTTTCCGCAATGGCTCCACAACCAATAACTCCTATTTTTACCTTCTTTGACATACTACATTCTCCTTCTAATTGATGGTTGGAAAACAACTTAAATTTATCGAATTGATAATAGATAATTTTTCAAATTGACATTATTATCCCAAAAAAGTATTCTATTTACATAATTCTAAACATAAATATATTCGGAGGAAATTATTATGCGACAAAGAACAACAGGTATCGTAATTTGTTTATTAATCTTTGAAATTATCTTCTGTTCACTTATGTATGCTCAAACATTAGCTCAGGAAAAGGTAAAGGACATTTCTCAATTATGGCAGAAGAATTATAAAAATATACTAAGTGGGTTCGGCAATATGTATAATTTCCATGTATTATATGAAACGGATGCAGAATATCCGTTCAGGGCATGGTTCTTCGGTTGGGCAGTAGAAGATTGCAATCGGAATATTTCTGATTTTAAGGGTTGTGATGCTATCTTTACGGCACGAGCCAAAAAGTTAGAAGGACCCTGGGAAGTGTATGCGGGTGATGGGAAATGGGACAATACGGGAAATCCGAAGTTATGGAGACCTTTGTTTAGCACCACCGGCACTTACTTTGATGAATGGCATAATGGAGATCCTTCTGTAATTAAAGTAGGAAAAACATATTACATGGCATACAGTNCGACGGGACACGATAAAGACCGTATTCCTGCGGATACGCCCAACGATACCGATGGTAGTTTTTGCTGCGTTATGGGAGCGACATCGGAGGACGGGATACATTGGAAGCGTTCCGAAAAACCTATTTTAGAATATATTGGTGAATTCGGTGGAAAAGACAAAGCAGGGGATGTTACTTTGTGGGGAACTTATCATCGTCCTTCAATTATGTATGAAGATAACAAATTTAAAATCTGGTTTGATTACTGGTCACCCCACGGAACTGCTATGGGCTATGCGGAAAATCAGGGGGACTTCTTAAAAGCGGAAGATTGGAAATTTATCCGTATAGGCGAAAACCCCTGTATATGGGAATTTCCCAATCCTGATGTGGTGAAAGTGGATAATTTATATTATGCGTATGCAGACCCCGGTGGATATGGAAGTCATGAATGGAAGGGACGAAAAATTACAGAAGCCGTATCGCATAATGGTATAGATTGGCAAATTACGGGATATATAGAACCTGACCCGGACACACCCGCAACACATGTACCTGAAGCCCTCGTCATGAAAGAAAAAGACAGAAATATTATCTATCTTTTTTATTCCTGCCAAATTGGCGGAGAACCTTCTAAATATAACTTTCGCTATAATCGAATTCGTTATATGTATCGTGAAGTCTCCTCATCCGAAATAGAAAAATATACGAGATAAGAGGCTATATTAAACGATAAGTAATTTGAGCCAATTTATAATGCCTGTTTAATATATAATATATTATTTAGAAAAATTTAAATAAAGGGATTGAAAAATGAAAAAAGAAGTAACCTTTGGAGTTATCGTGGGAAATAGAGGCTTTTTCCCAGACATTCTTGCAAAAGAAGGCTATGGAGAAATAAAAAAACTTCTGAAAAAATTAGGCTTCGGGATTGTTATTCTTAATGAAGAAGATACCAAATATGGTGCTGTAGAAACATGGGAAGATGCTAAAAAATGTGCCGATTTGTTTCGGAAAAATCGCGATGAAATTGATGGAATTATTGTAACATTACCTAACTTCGGTGATGAACGAGCCGTTGCAGATACACTTCGTCTGGCAAATCTTCAGGTGCCGGTATTAGTTCAGGCAGAACCCGATGACACCAACGCTATGGGTATTAACCGACGGAGAGATTCGTTTTGTGGAAAAATTAGTGTTTGTTCCAATTTAAACCAATACCGTATTCCTTTTACGCTAACAACCTTTCACACAGAATCCTTAGGCTCCAAAGAATTTTTACTTGACCTGCAATCTTTTGCAGGCACCTGTCGTGTTATCCGTGGATTGAAAAATGCCCGTATTGGTTCTATGGGAGCAAGGCCTTCGGCGTTTAATACTGTGCGATATAGCGAAAAATTGCTTGAAAATTACGGAATTACTGTAGAAACTATTGACCTATCTGAAATATTAGGACAGGCAGAAAAAATTTCAACTAATGATAAAGCATTAAAAGATGAATGCAAAAAAATATCGGAATATATTGATGTAAAAAGTGTTCCTGCCAGTGCCATAGAACGCATGGCACGATTTGCACTTGTCACGGAACGATGGATTAAAGAAAAGGAACTAAATGCTACTGCGATACAATGCTGGACAGCGTTAGAGACCTACTTCGGGGTTGTTCCCTGTACATGTATGAGTATGTTAAGTGAAAGATTGATCCCCAGTGCCTGTGAAGTAGATGTGTGTGGTGCCGTTTCTATGTATTCATTATCCTTAGCATCGCAACGACCCAGTGCCTTATTGGATTGGAATAATAATTATAAGGATGACCCCGATGGTTGTGTTATGTTTCATTGCTCAAATTTGCCCAAGTCCTTCTTCAAAAAACCGCAAATGGATTATCAGGCGATAATAGCAAGTTCCGTTGGGAAAGACAATACCTACGGCACCGTAACGGGACAAATTATACCTGCACCTATGACTTTTGCACGCATGGGAACGCGTGAAGATTTAGGCGAAATACAGGGCTATGTGGGTGAAGGAGTTTTCACCAATGACCGTGTAAAATCTTTCGGTGGATATGGAGTAGCCAAAATTTTAAATCTTCAATCACTACTCCATTTTATCTGTGTAAACGGTTTTGAACATCATGTTGCTGTAACATTAGATAAAGTAGCCCAGAGCGTTTATGAGGCATGGGAAAAATATTTAGGTTGGGATATATATTATCATAGCAGTTAATCTTTTGTAAGGAGAAGTTACTTATATGTCCAAAGAATTTAGCCGTGTCAAAAGAACTATATCGCGTCAATCCCCTTTAATTATTTTTGCCATTCTGTGTATTATCCTCGCTGTTATTTCACCGGATTTTCGTAAATATGAAAACCTGATTAGTGTGGCATATCGCACTTCGGTCATCGGTATCCTTTGTGTGGGCGAACTGCTGGTTATTTTAACAGCGGGAATTGATTTATCCATAGGTAGCGTTGCCGCGTTTGCAAGCATGAGTGCTTGTCTGGTGATGAAATATTTACACCAAGCACAGTATCCGGGATATTTTGTTATCTCTATCGGTATGGTAATTGGGATTGGTTGTGGTGCCTTTGCTGGTTTAATAAACGGTTTGCTTATTACGCGTGGGAAAATTCCACCCTTTATTGCCACATTGGGTATGATGATGGCTGCACGCGGTGTTACACTGGTCATTAGTGGAGCACAAACTATTTTTGGTTTACCTCCAAACTTTTCATGGCTTGGCGGAACATTATACTGGTGGATACCTGTTTCTATTACTGGCGGATTGGCTTTGATTTTTGCTTTTATCCTCACCATGACACGATTTGGCAGAGCCTTATATGCTATTGGTGGGAACATAACCGCAACAAGGCTCTCGGGTATTCGTGTGGAATTGGTTCGCACCATTGCTTATGTTCTTTGTGGTGCTATGGCAGGATTAGCGGGGCTTGTTCTTGCTTCCCGAACCAGTGTTGCTGACCCGAAAGCCGCTGAAACTTATGAATTAGATGCTATTGCTGCATGTGTGATTGGTGGGGCAAGCCTTATGGGCGGTGAAGGTGGAGCCATCTCCGCACTGGCTGGGGCTTTGATTATTATGGTCCTCCGAAATTTCTGTAATATTGAGAACATCAATACTTATTGGCAACAGGTATTCGTTGGAACACTTCTCGTAATTCTTGTGTTCTATGACAATTTGAGAAAACGACTATCAGGAACGATACAAAATTAAGAATCTTATATTTATTTAGCCTGTGAAAAAGTATATCCAATAAGACGGTATATCATTTTTGCAATCGTAAATTGAGGATAATGCAAATTTGGGATAGGACTTAATTCACTGACATCAAATCCTATAATTTTTTTGTTGCGGGAAAGTATCTCAAAGAAATGATTAACCCATTCCCAGCTTAAACCTCCCGGCTCGGGTGTCCCTGTTGATGGAATAATACTCGGATCAAAGGCATCGCAATCAAAAGTTATATACACATATTCAGACAATTCACTTAAAATCTTTGCAAATATCTTCTCTCCTTCCTTATGTATTGTATGGGCATAAAAAGTAGATACTCGATTTCCTAATGTTTTAATAATGGCAGGTTCCTCTGGTGCTTCGCTTCGTATTCCAATCTGAATTAACTTTCCATCATGACAGTCCAAAATTCGCGCCATAGCACAAGCATGGTTCCATTTTTCATTCAGATAAGAACTCCGCAAATCGCTATGGGCATCCAGTTGAATTATTGTAAGCGGTTCATACTTCTTAATATAAGCATATACCGCACCTACAATACTCGAATGTTCACCTCCTATGGTAATAACAAACTTACCCTGTTCCAACCAATAGTTAACCTCTGTTTCCAGTGCTTTTGCTAATTTTTCACCTGAATATCCTTTAATTTTCAATGGCATTAAGGTTGCAATGCCTCCGCAGGTCTGAAACGGTTCAAATCCCAAAACGGTATCGAACAATTCAACCTCATGCGACGCATTGATTATTGCTTCGGGTCCTCTCTTTGAGCCTTTTCCAAAAGTGGATGTTTTTTCAAAAGGAACCGGCAGAATAATAACCTTTGCGGTATCGGGATGAGAATGTTCGATGGGTAAAGCCAGAAAATTTTCTTTCTCATTCATAAATTTTATTTTTCGGCTCATTTTATATTTCCTTTAAGAAGCCTTATCTAATTCTTCAAATACACATTTCATCAGGAAAGGTAAGATTATGGTGGCATCCGCCAGAACCTCTGCGTATCTTCCTCCTTCTTCAATCGGCACAAACTTACCCCAACTGACACCTTCGGAATAAGTGCAGCCGGATAATCCACCCCAATGCACAGGCTCTGGACAAATACGAACGCCGTATTGAAAACGAGGTTGCGGAATTTCTACATCTAAACGAACGGATGTTATATCGTAATAAGGACCGACTTGCTGAGCCCAATTGCGAGGGACGCCACCTCCAATAGTTAAAATACCCAATCGTTTTGACCTGCCTATCAAGCGGGCATAA
>AWNW01000085.1 GCA_000493945.1 Candidatus Hydrogenedens terephthalaticus JGI OTU-1 | reverse complement strand
AAACGAACACCCCAGTTCAAGGGTATGTAAACATTATTTGAAGAACTATAGGACATAGGTAAAAGATTTATATTTCCTTTCCCCTTTAACAGATGTATCTTATTATGTAGAAGGATAGGAATTAAAAATATGTCCTATGCCACATAAGCACGAATGAGGAACGAATTTTCTCTTTTCGTCGTTATTTACAGCAATTCGTGCTATTCGTAGCAACCCATTTTTTAACCCAACTTAACACAAAAAAACCAATGTCTCATAAGTCCCGTAAGTCCTATTCGTCCCATCCGTCCCATCCGTCCCATCTGTCGCATTCGTCCCATTCGTCCCATCCGTCCCATCTGTCGCATTCATCCCATCCGTCTCATTCGTCTCATCTGTCCCAAAAGACAAAAAGATAAACTATAGCGTTCAAAGATGTCCCTTTTCTTTTTTTATAGATCTTTAAATTTTTTTCAAAAATAAATTGACTTTTTTATGAGGAAAAGGTATAATTTTAATAGAGATATGAACAATCATAATGAAAGAAATCTAAAAAAGTTTAATAAAAATTAAATATTGAAGCATGTTCTTGATATTTTTTTCATTTGAAGAAAACTACTGTTTGTAATTTGCACGATTAAGGGGAAAGTTTTTTAAAGGGGAAAAGATATTAGGGAACACTTCAAGAAAGACGCCTGTGGTGAAAAGAAAAGAAAGGTTATTTATAGTTCTTTCAGGTTTGCAAAATAGTCATAGTGCAGGTTCCTTTTTCCATCAAGGGAGAAAGGAAAATTTAATAATTTTTAACAACAAAAATATTAAATTAAAGGAAAGTAGCCATGATAAAAAATGCGATGTGCAAAAGTAATTGTTCAAATGAGAAAGAAACCAAAGTTTTAGGTTCTGGACTTATTCAGAGTCGGGATAGATGGCGGATGAGAAGAATAGTAATGAGTTATGTTTTTCTTCTTGTTCTAACAGTTTTATTTCTGAATTCCGGTAGCTACGGGGCAGTAATTTTGATAGGTAATATAGAAGACTTACAAAAGATAGGGAACGACCCGGGATATCCTTTGGACGGTGAGTATGAGTTGATGCAGAACATAGACGCCAGTGATACAATAAACTGGAATAATGGAGCCGGCTTTGTACCGATAGGCACGAATAGCAGTTTTACTGGTAAATTTGACGGGAAAGGATATAAGATAACGGGGTTATATATTAACCGTCTATCAACAAGTTTTGTCGGTTTATTTGGCTATATTAGCTATCTCGGTAGTGAAGTGAAGAATATAGGTTTAGAGAATGCGATGGTGTATGGGTCTTATTCTGTTGGTGGACTTGTGGGAGAGAATTTAGGCACGGTGAGTGGCTGTTATAGTACGGGTTCGGTGACTGGGAGTGGAAGTTATGTTGGGGGACTTGTGGGATATAATTCAGGCATGGTGATTGGCTGTTATAGTACAGGTTCGGTATCTGGAGATGACTGTGTAGGGGGACTTGTAGGGTATAATTATAACACGGTGAATGTCAGTTATAGTACGGGTTCGGTGGCTGGGGATGATTTTGTCGGCGGACTTATGGGATATAATGATTATGGCACGGTGAGTGGCTGTTATAGTACGGGTTCGGTGACTGGGTCTTATTATGTCGGCGGATTTATGGGCTATAATTCAGGCACGGTGAGTCAGAGTTATAGCACTTGTTCGGTGTTTGGGGAATTGCGTGTTGGCGGACTTGTGGGTGACAATTTTGATGGCACGGTGAGTAATAGTTATGCGATGGGTTCGGTTAGTGGTTCAAGTAATTATATAGGGGGATTAATAGGTCGTTTATATAGTGGTAGTATTATCAATACCTATTCAACGGGATTAATTGGAGATAGTGGTGACAACAAAGGCGGGTTGATCGGGTATGCAACGGGAACACCCAACATAATGAGTAGTTATTGGGACACGGAGACATCAGGTATGAGTACATCCCCTGGAGGTGGTACGGGTAAAACGACTGCAGAGATGAAACAGCAAGATACTTTCAGTGGCTGGAATTTTACGAATATATGGGATATAACTGAGAGCAGTACCTATCCATGGTTAAGGGATTTAGGTGAACCGCAGTTTAGAACACCAGTGGAAAAAGACATCAGCACTTTAGCGGAGTTGAACAAGATAGGACGAGATTTAGATTATCCGTGGGATGGGATATATCATTTAGTAAATGATATAGATGCGGAAGAGACGGTGGGTTGGGATGGGGGTAAGGGATTTAAGCAGATAAGTGTTTTTACGGGTAAGTTTTATGGAAATGGACATAAGATAGATAATTTGCATATAAATCGGACCACAGAGGATTATGTTGGTTTGTTTGGTAGATTATATGGTGAAGTCAGGGATTTAGGAGTAGAGGATGCGATAGTGTCTGGCAGTAATTATGTAGGCGGACTTGTTGGTATGAATTCAGGCACAGTGAGTGGTAGTTATGCTACGGGTTCGGTGTCTGGAGATGATTTTGTAGGTGGACTTGTGGGTCGTAATGATAATGGCACGGTGAGTAATAGTTATATTACGGGTTCGGTGTCTGGGGATGATTATGTAGGCGGACTTGCGGGATATAATGATAATGGCACGGTGAGTGATAGTTATAGTACGGGTTCGGTAGCTGGGTCTTATTATGTAGGCGGACTTGTGGGTGACAATTTAGGCACGGTGAGTGATAGTTATAGTACGGGTTCGGTGTCTGGTCCTTATTTTGTAGGTGGACTTGTGGGTTATAATGATTATGGCACGGTGAGTGATAGTTATGCTGTGGGTTCGGTAATAGGTTCGAATAATTATATAGGCGGTTTGATAGGCTACTTGAATGGAGGTAGTGTTACCAATACCTATTCAACGGGTTCAGTTGGAGGTAGTGGTAGTAATAAAGGCGGTTTGATAGGAAGCCGAGATTCTGGTACCGTAACGAGTAGTTATTGGGACAAGCAAACATCTGGTATGAGTATATCCTATGGAGGCGGTACGGGTAAAACAACTGTAGAGATGAAACAGGAAGTCACTTATGTCGGGTGGGACTTTATAAATACATGGGATATAAGGGAATGTAGTTATCCCTGGTTAAGGGCATTACCTAATCCTTATCTTTATATTACTACCGTTCCCGATGTTTTGGGTTTGTCAAGGACTGAAGCAGAAACATCCATACAAAATTCTTGTTTAATTACAGGGGAAGTGACCGAACAATGCAGTAATACGGTGCCTGCGGGGAATGTCATCAGTCAGACACCATCCGGTGGATCTCATGTACCGCCGGGTAGTTCTGTGAATTTAGTCGTATCCACGGGACCGTGTCCAGTTACCGTTCCAAATGTCGTCGGTATGACGCAGGCGGAGGCGGAAAGTGCGATAACAGGAGCAGGGCTGACAGTAGGCACAGTAAGCGAGCAGTGCAGTGATACAGTGCCCGCGGGTAATGTAATCAGCCAGAGCCCAGTCGGTGGAGAGCAGGTGCCGCCGGGCAGTGCGGTGGATTTGGTCGTATCCACGGGACCGTGTCCCGTCACCGTTCCAAATGTAGTTGGAATGACACAGGCGGAGGCGGAAAGTGCGATAACAGGAGCGGGATTAGTTGTGGGAACAGTAAGTCAAGAATGCAGTGACACAGTTCCTGCAGGTAATGTAATTAGTCAATCTCCATTAGGGGGAGCACAAATATCGCCGGGAAGTTCTGTGGATATAGTTATATCCACAGGACCGTGTCAAGAAGGTACATCGGAAGGCGAAGGTGCTGTTGAAGGAACACCCGAAGGCGAAGGAACAATTGAAGGGGTACTGGAAGGTGCACCTGAGGGAGAAGGAATTGTAGAAGGTGAAGGAACATCCGAAGGGATACCTGAAGGAACCCCCGAAGGTGAAGGTACAGTCGAAGGAACTCCGGAAGGCGAAGGAGCAGTTGAAGGTTCAATAGAAGGCACAACGGAAGGTGTAGTCGAAGGTGAAGGCATACCCGAAGGTGAGGGTGTTATCGAAGGTAATCCAGAAGGCACAGCAGAAGGCGAAGGTGCGGTCGAAGGTATACCGGAAGGAACACCCGAAGGCGAAGGAATGGCAGAAGGAGAAGGAAGTGTTGAAGGAACGCCCGAGGGAACACCGGAAGGAACACCTGAGGGCGAAGGAATTATAGAAGGTGAAGGAACACCCGAAGGGGAAGGTGCAGTTGAAGGTATCCTGGAAGGTGAAGGAGAAGGAGGGGAATTACCTCCGCATAATGCAGATCAGAACGGAGATGGACAAATAAGTCTATCGGAATTGTTGCGTGTAATCCAGTTCTTTAATTTTGGAGCATATCATTGCGATGCAACTGGAGAAGATGGCTATGCACCTGGACCCGGCGACCAGAGTTGTCAGCCGCATGCTTCCGACTATAATCCACCGGATTGGAGCATATCATTAAGTGAATTACTGCGAGTCATCCAATTCTTCAACATGGGTGGTTATCATCCATGTCCAGGAGTAGGCGAAGATGGCTATTGCCCCGGCCCGTGATTGTGAAACAAATATGTTAATATTGTTTTGAGTAAATAAGACATGGGCGGGCTTGAAAGTCCGCCCATGTTGTTTTTTGGCAATTAAGTCTCGTTTCGATTGTAAAAGGCACAATAGACAAAGTAGTTACATTATTTTCATAGTCACAACAGATTTTTAAAACCATCTCATAGTTTAAAAGTAGATGAAGCCTCTCGGCTTCGGGTTGTCTTCACTTTGTGAACTCTGTGCAAGGTCTTTGTGCTCTTTGTGGTAAGAGGAATTAACCACAGAGGACACGGAGGGAAGAATACACAAAGAGCACGGAGGAGGGAAGGGCGAAACATATTTTGCTTTCACACCATTAAGGTTTTTATAGATATATCCGTAGGGGCAAGGGAAGAAAAACACAGACAGCAATGTCTGTGCTACATTAGGGGCAATTTTTATCTGTTTTTATCGGAGGAACTGGCTATGTAGATAAGGTCTGAATGATTTAAAACCCGCCTACCTGGCAAGGTTGCCCGCCTGGCAAGGCTGACTGACTGGCAAGGCTACCACGAATGCACGAATGTATAACGACTTATTCCCTTCGATTCTATTCGTAGTAATTAGTGCTTTTCGTAGCAACTAATTCTTTAATTCAACTTAACACGAATACCCCTAACCCTCGTTTGTCCCATCTGTCCCCTCTGTCCCATCTGTCCCCTCCGTCCCATCCGTCCCCTCTGTCCCATTTGTACCATCTGTCCCATTTGTACCATCTGTCCCATTTGTACCATCTGTCCCATTTGTACCATCTGTCCCATTTGTACCATCTGT
>AWNW01000084.1 GCA_000493945.1 Candidatus Hydrogenedens terephthalaticus JGI OTU-1 | reverse complement strand
CAAACTACGGGTATTGACCCATCGCGCCGTGCTGAGACATTAACATGGAACGATTTTGTGCTACTCACCGAAACATTAGAAAAGATTGAACTGAAAACCTAAAAAATTATACTCTAATATAATTATTGAGAATATATTTATGAATAACTCTATTGACTACATAGCCCATAGTGTAATACAAAATCTGGAAAGTGGTGTTCTGGTAATCAATGACGAAGGAAATATCCTGCTTGTCAATCCATCTGCTTTGAAACATTTGAAACTTAAGCCTCACATATTACATCCCGGCGAAAGTATTTACAATATTAAGACATTAACTCCCTTTGTAGAGATTTATAAGGAACTACTTGATAAGAAAGAGTCTATTTCACGGAGGAAAATAACATTAGATATTGAAGGTGAAAACATATTAGGTTTAACCAGTTCCTTAATTAAAGAGGGCGAGAAGATTCTCGGAGCTGTCTTTTTATTTACAGACCTGACACAGATAAAAAAATTACAACACGAAGCGGAAGTTAACAAGCAATTAGCCCAAATCGGAACACTAACTGCAAGTATTGTCCATGAGTTTCGTAATCCTTTGGGCGTCATTTCAGGCATGACAGAGTTCTTAATCCAAAAAACAGCAGATAAGCCAGAACTTACAAAAAATCTCCATCTTATTTTAAAGGAAGCGGAACAGTTAAATCTTCTGGTAAATCAATTTCTTAGTTTTGCCAAACCACAAGAAGTATATATTCAAAAGCAAACCACTGACTTCGTCATCGAAAAAGCAATTAATATTTGCTCACACATTATAGAGAAACATTCAGCAATTATAGAAATAGAAAAAATCCCTAAAAATCTCCAATTTATATTTGCTGATGCGGACAAATTATCCACGGCTATTGCCAATCTAATTCGCAATGCTATCGAGGTGCAAATTGAACAGGACAAAAAATGGGTACGAGTTTCTGTTGATTCGGATGGAGAATGCATCATTATCCGTATAGAAGATGAAGGTCCGGGACTTCCTGAAAAGATAAAAAAACACGAACTTTTTAAACCTTTTGTTACAAAGAAGAAAGGGGGGACAGGACTGGGACTATCTATTGTTCAGCGAATTGTTATGGGGCATCGGGGTTGGGTAAATTGCCATAACCGACAACCCAGAGGTGCTATGTTCGAAATAGGTATTCCTTTGGAGCCTGCTGTAGATTTTCCAAATGAAATCCCTCCAAAATCTGTATAAGGCAACATCCGTTCCATGTTCGAAGTTCTTATTTACAAAAATCCACAAAATTACGACACCATTTACCAGCAACAAATAGAACGAAGAGATAAATTACAAAACGGTATGGCGGAAGAATACCTTATTCTTCTTGAACATACCCCTGTTTTTACCGCAGGACGACAATTTCAGCAGGAACATCTCCTTATCTCGCCAGAACTTTGCCAACAGCGGGGCATCGGTTTTATACACACAGACCGCGGAGGGGATATAACCTATCATGGACCCGGGCAATTAGTAGGTTATCCTATACTCAATCTTGCATCCCGTGCCATGTCTGTTCATCAATATATTCGAAAATTAGAAGAGACAATAATGGATACCCTTGCTTGCTACCGTATTCCCACACAAACAATAAAGTCTCTTACGGGAGTTTGGGTGGAAGATAGAAAAATTGCGGCTATTGGAATTGGGGTAAAAAATAGTATTACATGGCATGGGTTTAGCATTAACATAAATCTTGACTTAACCCCTTTTCAATGGATTATCCCTTGTGGAATAACCGATAAAAAAGTTACCTCGTTGAAAAACGAATTAAAAAGAGATATACCTTGCCCAACCCATGAAGAATTTATCCGCATTTTCCTACCTATTTTTTGTAAACATTTCTGTATATCAGAACTATCTATAACGGAAATCTAATACTTCAACAAAACTCCTACCCGTTGTGTATTATAGTTCTATCTTCCCGATTTTGTAGAAAGTGCCTTTTCCATATCCAATTATATTTTCCCCAGAAAAAACCTTCCCCTCTGCAAATAATACCTGTTTCCCCGCATGAACTACTTTACCTTCTGCATGTAAAGTTTTATCAAATTCACCACCTCTTGGAAATGAGATAGATATATCTACAGTCACAGATTTGATACCTAAACTTCGCACCGCATTGCCCATAACCGCATCTAACAACGACATCACCAATCCCCCATGAATAAATCCCATGGGATTGGCATGTTTTGCCTCCGGTATTGCGGACATTACTACTTCTCCCTTTGATATTGAGTTCAGATGAATTCCCAACAAATTATAATAGGGGGTAGTTTCGATGGATTGATACAGATAATCAAATAATTTTTTGTCAATTCCTTTATTTTCTGGTTCCATTACTTTCATCCATAATTATTTTTCTTGAACAACTATAGTACATAAGTAACATATAATTTTTAAACTATGAAGAACACCAAGAATATAAATGAAGAAGAAAGAGAATATCTCACAACTTAACATATACTACTTTTCCTCTTTGTGGACTGGATTTAAATTGGTAAAAAATTTTAACCACGAATTACACGAATAAAAACAAATGGGAAAAATCATCATGCGTTGTTATTTTCAAACAATGTATCTAAATCGTTCTTACTTCTGAGATTTTTTAATGGGGAAATCTTTTTACCACAAAGAGCACAAAGATTTTACAGAGTTCACAAAGTAAAATTTGCCTAATTTTCATATAAACATCCTCTGTGTTCTTTGTGTAAAACATCCTTTGTGTTCTCTGTGGTTAATTCTTTTACCACAAAGACCTTAAAACGAAGTAAGAGTATGGCATACCATGCTTCTATGATTAGAAAAAAAATATAAATCTGTTGCCTATGGCTTATAGGTATTCATTTTACTGTTTAAGGCAACACCCTATTGTATATCTCTGAAAAAATATTACTATATAAAAACTACTTTATTTTGAATTGTCTTGTGTTTCTTCCGAAGGCTCAACCGCCTGTATAGGAGTGTTATTCCTTTCTGGACGCTCATCGGGCAATGCGACAATAGGCTCATTAATATAGTCGTATTCGATTGTTAAACCACATTTTTCAATCACTCCTTTTACATCATTAATAATATTCTCAGGTGTGCGGAGTGATTTCCTCAATAATACTTTTTTCTTCCCTTTACCTTTTTCTTTTTCGAGTAATTGAGGCAATTCAGACAGATTAACTTTTTGCCCACCCATAAACAGTGCCCCATTGTTTCCTACTGAAACGCGTATTTCAGAT
This sequence comes from Candidatus Hydrogenedens terephthalaticus JGI OTU-1, assembly GCA_000493945.1. Taxonomy (GTDB): domain Bacteria; phylum Hydrogenedentota; class Hydrogenedentia; order Hydrogenedentales; family Hydrogenedentaceae; genus Hydrogenedens; species Hydrogenedens terephthalaticus. Next base: position 2,101 of record AWNW01000084.1, on the reverse strand, counting down.
TTACGGTCGGGATATGCCTGTTCATGAAGTTTACCCCAGAGATTGCGGGCTTCATAACGAACATCCTCTGAAATTTTGTCTTCAGCACGGGTAAGCATTTCTGCTTCCGGATGGGTATATTCATCAACAACTGTTGTGGTTATAAAAATAAGCAAATTATCATTTCTTGCTGCCCGTGATGGATTTCGGAACAACTTACCTAAAAGTGGAATGTCTCCTAACAATGGCGTCTTTGTAACTAAGTGCGAACTCCGACTTCTTCGTAATCCTCCTAAAACTACCGTTTCACCGCTTTGCACCCGAAGTTGCGTTTCCGCATGCCGTATAGTCTTCTCAGGCACCGTAGATGTCTGGTCGTATGCCTTAATTTCTTTATCTTTATAGGAACTATCTTCAGCGCTAATATCTAAAAGAATACTATTATCTTCTGTAATACGAGGAACCACAGATAGGATTGTTCCCACATCAATAAATTCTACCCGATTGTATCCACCATAATAACCACCATAATAAGGATAACTATAATACGGGTTATATTGATTACCCGTAGTGGTACCATCTGTAGTTTGGCGGTATGAATAAGTATACGGAGAATATCCTCCTGCGGTTCCTGAGATATACGGGACTCGTGTAGCGTTTTCAAAAATGGCTTCTTCTCCATCCTGAACCACTACTCGTGGTGAAGAAAGGATAGTCGCCTTGTTTTGGCGGTCAAGATAATTTAAGGCTACGGATAGATTATTCCCGAGAAAATGGTCAACAACAGGCTTATTCTGAAGTGTCTGAAGTTGGGGGCGCGTAATGTTTCCACCACTGTCCACAGTCAAAGGACCAAAACGCGGAACTAACGAAGGCAGTTGTCCGACACTCATGGATTCCCCACTTCCAGAGGGAGATGCAATATCTTTTACACCCGACCCTCCATGGATAACAATCGGCACATTGCCTGAAGTGCCGTAGTAAGACCAATTGATACCTAAAGAGCGTTCCAACTCTGTATCCATTTCCACAATAAATGCTTCTATCAATACCTGTTTCCGTTTAATATCCCATGTCTTGATTAATTCATCAATTTCTGCAATTCGACTGGGTAAAGCAGTTACAGTTATCTGATGTGTCATATCATCTACTACAACCTGTCCCATATCCGAAGGAACAAGATTTTCTAATTGGTCTGCGATAAAGTCAATATCTGCATACTTAATTACCCAGGTGCGTGTTTCAAGCCGTATATCTAATGTTTTTACAAACTCACCAATACGGTCCAAGCGTGAGGGCAAATCCGTCACAATAATAACATTGGTCCGTGGGTCAACTTGCACAACACCCCTCTGTGAAATCATTTCCCCAAGAGCATCTGCTATATTCTCAACATCCACATATTGGATAGAAAAACTTCTTGTCTCCATAGGAACATCCAGACGAGCGACTACCTCCTCCATTTTCCCTAATGATGTAGGAGAATCCCAGACAAAGATATTTCCACTCCGCGTATCCACCAGAAGACTTCCATTCGGAGTTAACATAGAAGTTAAAACGGATTCTACATCGGACACATCTGCATGCTTTATTGAAAAAACCTTCTTCTCCAGCGGGACATCTAATTCTTTAACTGTCTTTTCCATTTGTTTAATATTGTCTTCAATATCCCACACATAGATGACGCCAGTTCGTGTATCGGTTATCATCTTCCCTATACCGGACAAAAGAGAAGATATAATGGCTTCCATATAAGATATATCTGCATTTTTAATTTTGAATTCATGCGGTTTCAAATCCCCGAATGTTTTAATTAACCACTCTTCCTTTGTAAAAACACGCATAAAATTTGTCTTTTCATCAAATTCATAGAAAATATCATAAAACTTTAATACTTCCAATGCCTCTTTTGGTTTTTTATCTACAATCCAGAAGTTCATCTGTAAATCTTTGGCACCATCAGAAACAATAATGTTCCAGTTTGTTGCTAAATGAATGGCTTCCAGAAATTCTCCTACAGACATTGGACCCGGTAAAGTTAAGGGTTCCCCTACATCCGGCAATTCGGAGTATTCCAATTTCCTGCTAAATAAAATATCGAAGAAACCGGGGGCGGCAGCCC
>AWNW01000083.1 GCA_000493945.1 Candidatus Hydrogenedens terephthalaticus JGI OTU-1 | reverse complement strand
AGAAAGAAGTTCACGGCAAGCCTTAAACGCTGTAAAGAATGGTTGAAAGTTAATAGGAATACGAAAACTAAAATCATAATGCAGAAGCTTACTATTAAATTACTCGGGTATTACCGCTATTACGGAATAACGGATAATACTAAAGCCTTAGTAGGTTTCAGGACAGAAGTGGTTAAACTACTGTTTAAGTGGATGAATAGGAGGAGTCAGAAGAGGAGCTTTGACTGGAATAAGTTTAGCTTATTCTTAAAACGCTACCCTCTACCTATTCCTAAAATCACTGTTCATATTTATGATTTGTCTCCTAACTTTAGTTATTTATGTTAAGATAATATGAAGAGCCGTGTGCATTAATAGTGCAAGCACGGTTCTGTGAGGGGTGAGCTTTCAATTTGCCAGGGAACAGATATTGTGACACTTCCATTTAGGAAACGGGAAGCAAACAGGGAATACAAACTTGTTCCTAAAGTTTAGAGAAGCTCATCTACTCGACAATTAATTCATCTTGCATTTTGTGTTTTAATCGGTCAATCGGTCAATTGGCAAATTGGTCAATTATTTTATCCACAAATCCTATCTATCTCTTCTTTATATTTCTTGTGTATTTCAAATCTCTTCATCTTCAAGGTTTCAGTCATCTCTCCGGCTTCTATGGTAAATTCATTGGGAAGCAAACATATCCCCATAACTGTTTCATAAGATTTAAATCCGTGTTCTTTAGAGATTAGCCTTTTTTGTTCTCTCTGAAACAAAGCAATGATTTCAGGTTTTTTTATTAATTCTTCATTATTTTTATATTGAATCTTTCCTTTTTCCGCATATACTGCCAAAACATCAAAATCAGGGACAATTAATATACCTAGACGGGACTTGTCCTGGCCGACCACAATTATCATATTAATATAATCGCTTTCTTTTAATCTATCTTCTAAAGGATGAGGTTCAATATTCTCTCCCCCTCTTAAGACAATGGTGTCTTTTATTCTTCCTACTAGTTGGAGATATTTTCCATTATAAGTTTTTTTACCCAAATCTCCGGTATTAAACCAACCATCTTTAATCACTTCTTTAGTCTTTTCCTCATTTTTGTAATAGCCTTTCATTACCATAGGACCTTTAACCAGCAGAATACCTACTTCGCCATTTGGTAATTCCTTTTCAAGATTATCTTTATCCACAATCTTTATTTCAACTTCTGGAAGAGCTGTGCCTATTGTAGATAAAGCCCAATTTTTAGAATTTCTTGCAGTTAAACTTGGAGCAGTTTCAGTCAAGCCATATCCCTCACAGACTATAATTCCAACTGTAGCAAAGAATATATCTACATTTTCAAGAAGCGCTCCTCCACCACTAATGGCAAATCTTAATTCTCCCCCGATTATCTTTCTAATTTTTTTAAAGACTATCTTATCGGCAAGCCTATATTTCCAACCTAATCTTTTAACCGTTCTTCTGGCCTGCTCTAATTCTTCAGGAGTATATTCAGCTCGATTAAATAAGGGTATAGTATTATTCAAAATCCCTTCTGCCTTTTTATATTTTTCTCCCATACTAATAGCCCAATTAAATATAGCTTTCTGAATATTACTTCCTTTTTTTACATTATCTATAATTCCTTTATAAACGCTTTCCCATATTCGGGGAACACTGACAATAACGGTTGGTTTTATGGTAATTAAATCCGGCAAAAGAACTTGTTTGAAAGGTTTACTATATGCAGTCAAAGCGCCTGTAGAAAGAACGAGATATTCCGCTGTTCGTTCAAGAATATGCCAGGAGGGCAAAACTGATAACCACCCGTCTTCTTGATTCAGTTCTTGTGCTGGAGGAGTGACTCTTATTTGATGCATAAAATTAGAATTAGTAAGCATAACCCCTTTGGGATCAGCGGTAGTTCCTGAGGTATAAATTATAGTAACCAGTTCTTCTGGTAGGGCAGTTTTAGATATTTCTAAAAACCTGGTATCTCCTTTAGCCAATAAATCCTCACCGATTTGGTTTATTTTATTAAAAGAAAAGATTGCAGGAGAATGTATTTCATTATAATTTTTTTCTATAACTACAGTTCTTTTTAATAAGCTGTTTTGGATGAAATCTGCATCATCTTTAGATTTTGTAAATTCTATAATCTCATTAATATTATCCTCTAAATATTTTTTTAAAAAGGTTTTAGCTTTTTCTGATAGGAAAAATACTTTGCGTTGATTTCTTATCATATAATGGATGGCAGCAAGGAATTTTTTGCTTATTTTTTCTCCCTCTTTAAATTGAATCGGGTTAGTCCATTCCGGAGCATCTTCTTCATTTGAAAACAGTTTGATTTTGTCTATTAAGATAATATTTTTTATTTTAGGAAGATCACTGGCAATACTATAAAATTCTGCAAACTGTTTTTCTTCTTCCAGGATAGCAGCTATAGAGTCTGAATGATCAAGTTTAAAGCGGATGTCGTGAAGTGAGCTGGCTCCACTGCATGGGACATCAACAGCACGTAAACCGATAATTGCCAAATTAGATATAATCCATTCAAAACGATTTTCACTTACCAGACCAACATGGTCGAATTTTTTTACTCCGATACTATGTAGCCCTGTTCCAAATATTTCTACTTTATTATAAAATTCTTTGTAAGTGACCGGCTCAAATTTTTCGTCTTTTTTTACTTTGAAGGCGATTCTTTCTCCATATAAATTAACACTGTTTTTTAACATTTCATTCAGTGTTTGCAAAGACATAATTTTATCCCCCTAATTATAATTTAAATATTTAATTTTTATAATTTACAAAATGATTAAGATCTTATTTGTAATATAATTAGTTTAACTGATTCTCTTCCCGCAATACGAAATACGAATTACTATTTAATATTATCTGATTTAACCGGCAAACTGGCAAACCGGTTAACTGGCTAACTAATTTAATTGGTCAATTGGTTAATTGGCGAATCGGCCAATTAATTTATCCACATATCCTGTCTATCTCTTCTTTATATTTCTTATGTATCTCAAATCTCTTCATCTTTAAGGTTTCAGTCATTTCTCCGGCTTCTACAGTAAATTCATGAAGTAGTAAAGCTATTCCCATTACTGTTTCATAAGGCATAAATCCGTGTTCTTTGGAGATTAGCCTTTTTTGTTCCCCTTGATACAAAGATATTATTTTGGAGTTATTGATTAATTCATTAGTATCTTTGTATTTAATGCCTTCTTTATTAGCATAACTTTTTAGAGACTCAAAGTCAGGAATAATTAGTGCTCCTAGACGAGATTTATCTTGCCCTACTATAATAACCATATTTATATAGTTGCTTTCTTTTAATTTATCTTCCAGGGGTAGAGGTTCAATATTCTCTCCTCCCCCTAAGACTATGGTGTCTTTTATTCTGCCCATAATTTTAAGGTATTTTCCGTTATAAGTCTTTTTGCCCAAATCTCCGGTATTAAGCCAGCCATTTTTAATAACTTCCCTGGTTTTTTCTTCGTTTTTGTAGTAGCCCTTCATTACCATAGGACCTTTAACCAGCACAATGCCTACTTTACCATTAGGTAATTCTTTATTATAATCATCTTTATTTACAATCTTTATTTCTACTTTTGGGATAGGAGGGCCTACGGTAAACATAATATTATCCTTTTTAGTTCTGCCAGCAAGTATTGGAGAGGTTTCAGTTAATCCGTAACCTTCGGTGATAATTAACCCGATGGCATTAAAAAATTTATCCATAGATTCATTAAGTGCTCCTCCTCCACTAATAGCAAATCTAAACCTACCACCGGTTAATTTTCTAATCTTTTTAAAGACTATCTTGTCGGCTAGCCGATATTTCCAGCCCAATCTTTTGGCTGTTCTTTTGGCTTGAGTCAATTCTTCGGCAGTGTACTCAGGACGATCAAACAAAGGCCAGGTACCATGAAGAATTCCTTCAGCTTCTTTATATTCTTCTCCTATTTTGATAGCCCAATTAAAGATGAGTTGTTGTAGGTTACTGCTTTTTTTAACATTATCTAATACACCTTTGTGTACACTTTCCCAAATACGGGGGACACTGCACATAACAGTAGGTTTTTCTGTTTTAAGGTCTGGTAGAAGGACCTGTTTAAAAGGTTTACTATAGGCAGTTGAGGCACCTACGCATAGAGCACAATATTCTACTATCCGTTCATAGGCATGCCAGGAAGGAAGAACTGATAAAAAATTATCATCTTTATTTATGGTAATGGCTATGGGAGCGTTTATGGCATTATGCATAAAATTAGAATTAGTAAGCATAACCCCTTTAGGATCAGAAGTGGTTCCTGAGGTATAGATTATAGTTGTCAGGTCATCAGGCTGGCCACTTTCGGCTATCTCTGAAAAGGAAACATTTCCCTGGGCTAATAAACCTTCACCGATTTTATTTATTTTTTCAAAGGAATAAATTTTATGAGAATGAGTTTTATTGTATTGTCCGTCTATTACCACTGCTCTATTTGCAAGACTGTTTTTAACGGAATCGGCTGTATCTTTAGAGCAAGTCTCTTTTAGGAGATTTTCTGAATTTCTTTCCAGATATTTTTCTAGGAATTTTTTAGCTTCAGATGATAAGAAGATATGTTTATTTTTATTTTTCATGGATAATTCTATTTCAGATTTAAATTTTTTGCTTATTTCTTCGTGTTCTTCAAAATTAATGGGAATAGCCCATTCCGGGGTATCTTCTTTTTCAGAGAATACCTTAACTCTGTCATAGAGGATGATGTTTTTTATCTTTGGCAAGTCTTTGGCGATTTTATAAAAATTGGAAAATTGCGTTTCTCCTTCCAGGATGACAGCAGTAGAATCTGAGTGGTTGAGTTTAAAATAGATATCTTGAGGTGAACTGCTTCCGCTGCAGGGGACATCTGCCGCTCTTAGGCCTATAATTGCCATATCGGCAATTATCCATTCAAAGCGATTATCACTGACCAGTCCTACATGGTCGAATTTTTCTATTCCAATACTAAGCAATCCTGTACCAAAAATTTCTACCTTTTTATAAAATTCTTGATAAGTAATTGGGGTAAATTTTCCCTCTTTTTTTACTTTAAAAGCAGTTCTATCACCGTATAGATTGACACTGTTTCTTAGCATTTCATTTAGTGTTTGTAATTTCATAGAATTATCCCTCCTCATGATCTTTATTAAATAACTATTAGTTAATATTAATAGTAGTTATTAACACCAAGTATATATATAAATTATAAAAAAGTCAAATCATTATTCGTATCGCGTATTGCGTATCGAGTATCGCGTGAAGAAGAAGAAAAAAAAGAAAAATACAGGGAATAGATTCAAAATAAATTAGTCGTTAGTGGATAGTAAATAGTCGTTAGTATTAAATACAAGATAAAATAATTGACCTATTGACCTATTGACCAATTCACCAATTAAAACCACAAGATACGAGATACGAATTAGGGATTACGGAAAAAGGAAATTCCTATACGATTAAATTATAGTATCGAGTTAAGAAAGAGAAAGAAAAGATAGAAAAAAGTAATTTTACTTTGTCGAAAAAAATTATTTTAAAAAAAATTAATTAAAAAGAAGGATTTTTTAAAATAATGTAGAATAAAATATAAAGAAGCCAATCAAAAAGATAAAATATTTTCTATTTTTATAAATTCTTTTATATATTTAAAAAACTATGATATAATT
>AWNW01000082.1 GCA_000493945.1 Candidatus Hydrogenedens terephthalaticus JGI OTU-1 | reverse complement strand
TTGAGTATATTGGCGAGGGCCTAAAGAACTTATCTATTCCTCAAAGAGCAACAATTACTAATATGGGGGCTGAATTAGGAGCAACGACTTCTAAATTATCTTCTTGCTCTACTCCTTTAAATCGTCCCCCAATTCCTACATAGAAATCTTCGGTATTTTCTCTCACCACATAAAAATTAATATCTTCCGGTTTCTTATCTTTTAAAGGGCAGGGGACCCCTTTATACAACTTAATGGGACGTAAATTGATATACTGATCAAAATAAAATCTGGCCTTAAGCAATATTTCATTTTCTAAAATACCAGGTTTTACTCGGGGATCACCGACAGCTCCAAGATAGACAGCATCCATAGCTTCCATTTCTTTTAAGGCTGAATCGGGAAGCAACTCCCCGGTTTTAAGATAATGTTCGGCTCCAAAGGGATATTCGGTCCAATTAATTTTTATTCCATACCTATAAGAAGCAGTATCTATTACCTTTTTGCCTTCTCTAATTATCTCTGGTCCTATTCCATCACCGGGAATTAAAGCTATATTATACATTCTTTTCTCTCCTTTTTAATTCTTCTTTAACATATTTTCTTAAACCACCCAGAGAAATTACTTTTTGAATAAATTCAGGCAGAAGGTTGGTCTTGTAAATCTTATATTTGGTCAGATTTTTTATTATCCCTTGCGTGCTATCTATTTCTAATATGTCTCCCTGGGAACATTGTTCTGCCGCTTCTTCGGATTCAAAGATAAGAAGACCAATATTTATGGCGTTTCTAAAAAAGATTCGGCCAAAAGATGGGGCGATAATACAAGATATTCCTGCTGCTTTTAGGGCAATAGGGGCATGTTCACGAGAGCTCCCACAGCCAAAGTTTCTACCCGCTACTATAATATCTCCCTGATTCATCTTTTTAACAAATTCAGAATCATAATCCTCCATGCAGTGTAAGGCTAATTCTTTGGGATCAGAGGTATTAAGATAACGAGCAGGGATAATTACATCAGTATCGATGTTGTCTTTAAATTTCCAAACTTTACCTTTAATGATCATTCTATTTCACCTCCTCAGGGCCAGCTATTCTGCCTAAAATGGCAGAAGCGGCAGCAAGGGCAGGACTGGCCAAGTATACTTCGCTTTCGGGGTGTCCCATCCTCCCTACAAAATTCCGGTTGGTGGTAGAGATGGCTCTTTCTCCTTTGGCCAAGATACCCATATAACCACCTAGACAAGGACCACAAGTAGGAGTACTGACTGCGGCTCCGGAAGAAATAAATATGTCAATTAATCCTTCTCGAAGGGCTTGCAGATAAACATCTTGAGTAGCCGGGATAATAATTAATCTGACTTCAAGATGAACCTGCTTTCCTTTTAGGATTTCAGCAGCTATACGCAAATCCTCTATTCTGCCGTTGGTACAGGAACCGATAATTGACTGATCAATTTTAATCCCTTTTGCTTTACTAATCGGTTTAGCATTCTCCGGTAGATGAGGGAAAGCCACCTGGGGCTCAATTTTACTAACATCAATCTCTATAATCTTTTCATAATGGGCATCTATATCACTTTTGTAAATTTGATAAGGTCTTTTGGCCCGCCCTTTTAAATATTTCAAAGTAATCTCATCCGGTTCAATAATGCCGGTTTTTGCTCCTGCTTCAATAGCCATGTTACATATAGTAAAGCGATTATCCATAGAAAGACCTTTAATTACTTCCCCGCTAAATTCCATCACCTTATAATTTGCTCCGTCTACCCCAATCTTGGAAATAGTGTACAGAATCAGGTCTTTTCCGCTGACCCATTTATTTAATTTTCCGGAATAGATAAATTTAATAGTGGGTGGCACTTTAAGCCAGATCTCACCAAGAGCTATAACAGCAGCAAAATCGGTACTACCCACCCCGATAGCAAAAGCACCCAATGCTCCGGAAGTATCCGTATGAGAATCTGCTCCCACTATCACTTCTCCAGGAAGAACTAATCCCTTTTCCGGCAGAAGGGCATGTTCTATCCCCATCTTTCCTATTTCAAAATAATGCTCTATTTCATATTCCTGAGCAAATTCTTTTAATAACTTACACTGTTCGGCAGACTTTATATCTTTATTGGGAGCAAAATGATCGGGGATTAAACCGACCCTCTTTTTGTCAAATACTTGCCTGGCACCACTTTCTTTAAAATATTTTAGAGCTATGGGAGCAGTGATATCATTGGCAAAAGTAAAATCAACCCGAGCTTTAATTATATCTCCTATCTTAAAATTTTCCGTATCTGTATGAGCTGAAAGTATCTTCTCAACAATTGTTTTTCCCATTATTTCCTCCTCGCTTAATAAAATTTATAATTTAAATTACAATATTCATACTGACAGTTTCCTAAATACCTTTTTACCGAGAAATTTCCTTAGATTTTTCTGTTGCCCGGCTAACTGCTTTAATAAGAGTTACTCTTATTCCTCCATCTTCTAATTCCATCAATCCATCTACTGTAACTCCCGCAGGAGTAGTTACCGCATCCTTCAACAAAGCGGGATGCATTCCTGTTTTTAATACCATCTTTGATGCTCCCAGTAAGGTTTGAGCGGTTAATTTTTTAGCCAATTCACGAGGCAGACCCATTCTTACTCCTCCTTCAGTTAAAGACTCGATAATTATATAGGCATATGCCGGCCCACTGCCTGACAAGGCTGTAACTACATCCATTAATTCTTCCCGGTGAATAACCTCCACTAACCCTATTGCTCCAAAGATATCTATAGCCATCTGAATGTGATTTTCATCAATATACTTTCCCGGACAAAGAACCGTCATGCCTTCATTAATTAAGGCAGGTGTATTGGGCATCGCCCTGACTACCGGGATATTCTTTTCCAAACATTCCTCTATGAATTGAGTACTGGTAGCCGCAGCAATAGATATAACTAATTGCTTTTCTGAGATCACATTTTTGATATCAGAAAGTATTTTCTTCATCATCTGGGGCTTAATCGCAAGTATAATTATATCTTTCCCTAAAATCATTTCTTTATTATTAATATAGGTTTGAATGCTATATTTTTTATTTATCTCTTGGGCATGTGCTTCCTGGGCAGTACTGCCGACTATATTTTCTTTCTTCACTAAATTATTTTTGATCATACCATTAAGAAGGGTTTCCCCCATTTTTCCCACTCCAATTATAGCAACTTTTTTATTTGTAAGCATAATATTTTATTTCCTCCTTCGATAAAAAATGTTTAGTTTTTAAATTAACCAATTGACCAATTTACCAATTGACCAATTAAGATAAAGATAAATTAACTGATTGGCCTATTCTCTAATTAACTAATTCTTCATCCCATATTTCTCATTCTATTTTACCACGGTAAAATTAATATCTCCCCATAGACCCATCTTATCATCTTTTATTATTACTACACCCTTTACCCCTTTTATCTTTTGGGCATAAATCAATCCTTGCTCTACATCTTTTTGCGTTTTAACTATATTACCTACTGCCGTAGCAGCCGCATCAGCAAGCAAAACAGAATCAGAAATTACAGTAACCGCATCAGCCTTCCCAAAACTTAAAGAAGGACCCACCATACCAGAAGATGTGCAAATCCCTGTATAATTCTCTTTTGCCTCTATCTTTAAAATAATTCTCTGGCTAAAAGGAGAACTCCCTGCAAATATACTCACTTTTCTCACCTTGTTACTCTTAACAAAAATATCCCCACCATTTTCCACTATTACTTCAGAAGAATAATTTAAAAGTTCTTTCCCTACGAATTCAGCTATTGCTCCTGCCACTGAAGCCATAGGTCCAACTCCACACAATGCTGTTGTGTGAATCATAGACTTGATTATCTCGGGAGCCTTTTTATCCTGGGAATAGGGCAAAAGAGTGCTTTTGAATATGGGGTGGCTTTCGATATAGCTCTCTATTTGTCTTCTAAAGTGTAAAATCATCTGTCGGGTATAGAAACTTAATTCTTGATTTGTCCTTATAAATAGATCGCTTTCTTCTTCCTTTATTTGAAAAGAAATTAAATCCTTTTCTTCAATTAAATTTCGATATTTCCTTTCTTTATATTCTATTTTATTAGTTTGAGGAAAAATCATTGCTTTTCTTCTCGCTTACTTTAATTCTTTTTAAAAAATGACTTTAATTGCTTGTAAAGGACAAGCCTCTACACAATTACCACAAACAATACACTTTTCGTAATCAAACTTTAACTTAAAAGTTTCTTTGTCTAAAGATAACACACCGGTCGGACAAATAGAGATACAAGCCCCGCAATCAATACATTTCTTCTCATCCCATAATACCTCTTGCTCTAATAGCTCAATCCCTACACCTATCTGCCTGACAAAGTTTAAGCCTTCTTTTATCTGCTTATCCTCTCCCTTGAGTTCTAAAACTAATTTCCCCCCTAAACTTGGTTCAAATTTTGCCTGTAAAATATTTACCCACAAGTTATAATCTTTTATCAGCTGATAGGTTACGGGTCTCTCAACATTTTGAGGAGAAAATGTAAAAATTACTTTCTTACTTAACATTTAAATCATTCCTTTTAATTATAAATTAGTCGATAGTGAATAGTCGTTAGTTCGAAACTCAAAACTTTTTTCGTACAAAGTATTGCTTTTAAAGTAGGGCATTTTTGTCATTGCGAGCTCCGGTTTATCGGAGCGTGGCAATCTCGGCACTGGGATTGCTTCGTCACTAACGTTCCTCGCAATGATATTCTAAATTATTGCCGGCTCGATGAATCGAACCCCTTTTAGTGAATTTCCAATAAGGGTTTAAACTTACTTTCCTGCGGGAATTTTTGAATAGGCTCCTGCAATAAAAATTCTCCCTTCAGTATCTCTTCCTTTAATTTTTGAGCTATTTCTCGAGCTTTAGCATAACTGGAAAGAGGGGAAGTAAAAACATCTTTTCCTTGAACAGTAATTTTCCCTTCTCGTAATTGTTTATAATTTACTCTTCCCAAAGAAGGCTTTTTTAAATGAGGAAAACTATAATCAATTATCTCAGTCCATATATCTTCATCTTTTACAGACACACTTTTCATTATTTCACTATTTAAAATAGGAATTGGTATTCCAATACCTACCACCAATGTCACTCCATACCCTTTAAAGATTGCCGCACGAATATAATCTGTGCTCATCTCTTTTAAATCTCCAATTACTGCTAAAGTTCCTCCTTTATAGATGACTCTACCTTCTTCGTCTTTTAGCGTTTGAGGATAAAATTGTGTTCCTTCCCAAGCTATATAACCTTGTGTTCCCCCTAAAAAGATGCGAGTTCCGATACCGATAGTTCTAAATTGAGGGTCATTAAGCAAAGGGCTCAATTGGCCACTGGTACAATAATTTGCATTTCCTATATTGGGAAGCAAGATCCCCATATAAGTATATATTTTTCTATCAGAAGTACTAACTGCCACATTATAGTTTTGATAACCATTTCGAGGATTAAATAAAACTGCTTGATTTATACTTTCTTTAGTTATATAACTTTCTATTTCCCGCCGTGGATAGCAATCTGTCCCCTGGGATATAGCCCTTAATTTAATCTTTTTTCCAGAAATTAAATCTTCGATGACATGAGCTCCTCCATATTCCATCCCTTGACTTTCGGAAGGCTGAGTAGCCCCTAAATAGACATCCACTGCCGCCAACCCGGCATAAGCCTCAACATCATTCAACCA
>AWNW01000081.1 GCA_000493945.1 Candidatus Hydrogenedens terephthalaticus JGI OTU-1 | reverse complement strand
AGACCCACATCTGGATGTGTGGCGGGATACAAAATGCACAGAAATCTCTGAAGCAATTAATAAAGCCTTGAAAAAAATCCCGGAACGGCAAAGGGAAGCCTTTGTTTTGCGCCGTTTCCTGGAATTGCCTTATGAGGAAATTGCAAATATTTTGGATGTGCCATTAGGAACTGCAAAAACACGGGTCCTTCGTGCGGAAAGAGCACTGAGACCTTATTTAGAACATTTTCGTGAATATTTGAGTGAGCAGTAGTTTTTTACGAAACTTTGGGCGCAGGTTTCGGATTATACATAGTGTCAATGAAATGATTTTAGATATGAAGAAAAACAGACGAAGATTATTATGCTGTTAAAACATCCAACAAGAACACAATTAATTACTTACGCTGAGGCTTTAGTAGATGGAAGGGGACCTATTTTTTCCGGAATAGCCCGACATTTGACACAATGCCCTCAATGTTCCGCGGAAGTAGAAGCCATTTGTTCTTCATTACGGTTCTTAAATGCTACTCCTAAAATTGACCCGCCCAAAGAATTAACCTTAGAAATTTTGAAAAGGGCTCGCGAACAAAAGAAAAAAATGGAACAAAATACATTACCCGTAAAAAAACATTCACGGGTATTGGTTGTAACTTGCGTATCCATCTGGCTAATGGTTGGATACATCCTTTTTGGGATTTCCTATAATCCTTCCTTATTTGATAATTCAGCAGGCAAAAAGAATGTTCCTGTCCAGATGGCGTCTCCAAAAATTCAGGCACCTGTTGAAAATAAGCAAGAAAAAGATGTGTGGCACGAGATTGAATTGTTAGGGTCTGCCCTATCTCCTGTATTTAGAAATAACACAGGCTATTTTTCCCGCCAATTGCGTTCCGTGTCCATAATTGACCGTGAACTTGAATCTGCACAAACAGCACTGCGTAAAAACCCAAACTGCCCCCGTGCTAACGAAATTCTACAAAAAGGTGTCCGTCAAAAAGCCGAATTATTACGCCAAATCTACCTTGAACGCGTACTGTAAAAAATATTCAGAAAAAGATCCTTCGGATTTTCTACTGTTTTATCTTCAGAAAGTTAGCGCGAACCCAACCCCAGTTAAGGACAAGATGTAAAAAGGATATTACAACTAAAAAAATTCCTCCTCCCTCATGAATAATTTCAAACATCTTGTGAGAAAGTGAGTGATGAAAAAAGCCCGAACATGCCTGGCTAATAAGCAATAGCAGTAAGATTGGATTGATAATTTTCAATAATAAGTTCTTGTTCATTTCCATTCCCTTTTATGCAAAATTTTAATGTAGAAAACTTTCTTTTACTAATATAACACTTCTAATATAAAGAAGTTCCCTCAAAAATATATACCAAAAGTGAGACAAAAATCCATCCATTTTAAACAGCAAACTATTGTTTACAATATTTGAGTTTTAACAAATAAAAATAGTATAATTTATCACCTGTTTTTTAACAGGATATTTTTTTCCGAAAGGAGTTTTTTAAGTCATGGGTTATAAGTATTCAGAACTTAACGCAAAAGTGGATGAAATGGCAACACAGGCGTTGTCGCAGTCATTAAAGGAAGAATTAAATTCTTTTTTGACAGAGCCTGATGTGGACCAATTTCTCCAGGAAGGAATGTTACGGTTTCAAGAAGGTGAGGTAGTAAAAGGGCAGGTAGTATCCATATTGGATGACCGAGTTCTGGTGGATATCGGTTACAAAAGTGAAGGTGTCGTTAGAATAACAGATTTTCCCGACCGTTCCGAATTGAAGGAAGGAGCCTCGTTCGACTTCTACATCGAAGTCCCAGAAAATGAAGAAGGAATGCCCGTGTTATCGAAAACAAAGGCAGACCGTATCAAGAACTGGGAATATGTCCAGAAGGTGTTTGAAGAAGAGGGTGTGATTGAGGGAACCGTTATTCGAAAGGTCAAAGGCGGTCTAAAAGTAGATATCGGCGTTGATGCATTTATGCCGGGAAGTCAGGTTAGCACAAGACCCATTGCTGACCTCGATGACTTTGTTGGAAAACGATTAGAATTACGGATTCTTAGCCTTAATCCCAAACGGCGTAATGTGGTGGTCAGTCATCGCAAACTTTTAGAAGAACGCCGAGAAGAAGAACGCAAACAATTGTTAGAAACCATTAAGGTAGGTGCTATTGTTCAAGGTGAAGTGAAAAACATCACAGACTTTGGCGCTTTCATTGATTTGGGTGGCTTAGATGGACTACTTCATGTCTCTGATATGACATGGGGAAGACCGAAAAATCCACATCAGGTATTAAAGATTGGACAAAAAATTGATGTGATGGTCCTTACTTATGACCCTGAGACACATCGGGTAAGTCTCGGTTTGAAACAAAAGACACCCAATCCGTGGTTAACAGCTCAAGAAAAATATCCTGTAGGTTCTATCGTTACAGGTACTGTAATTAGTCTTGCGGATTATGGTGCCTTCGTTCAGATGGATGATGGACTTGAAGGAATGATCCACATCAGTGAGATGAGTTGGACACGCAGGGTCAGACACCCATCTGAAATATTGAATATCGGAGATGAAGTCCATGTCATGGTGCTTCATGTAGATCCCGAAGAACAAAAAATATCCTTAGGATTGAAACAAACACAACCCAATCCATGGAAACTTATGGCAGAGAAATATCCCGAAGGTTCTGTGGTAAAAGGTCGTGTTCGTGCTTTAATGGACTACGGTGCATTTATTGAAATTGAAGAAGGTATTGACGGACTTCTGCATGTAGGTGATATTTCGTGGATAAAGAAGATTACCAATCCGGCGGAAGTGTTAACCAAAGACCAGGAAATAGAAGTTAAAATATTGAGCATTGACCCTGAAATGGAAAAAATCAGTGTTGGGTTAAAGCAATTAGAACCTGACCCATGGCAGGAACTGGTCGAAGAAATGCCTATAGGTAAACATGTTGAAGTAGAAATAACAAAATTAGTCAGTTTCGGTGCTTTTGGCAAACTGGACAATGGAATTGAAGGACTTATTCATTTAAGTGAAATGTCCTTAGAAAAAGTTCACCGTGCCGAAGATTTCCTCCATATTGGACAAAGAGTCATGGCTAAAATTATTAGTATAAGTCCGGTGGAGCGTAAGGTCGGATTAAGTATTCGCGAATACCAAAAAGACCTTGAAGGGGAAATCATGCAAACGCATACCGCCGGTGAGCCTGTAGATGTCGGTTCTATGTTAAAAGATGTCTTGCCAACAGAACTTCTTCAAAAAGGAAAATCTATTGAAGAAGTAGCCGAAGAATTAATTCATACAGAGGGAAAATCCTCCGAAGAAGAGAAGAAATCCGTTCCTGAGGAGAACCCAGAGGTAGGTGTAGGTGAGGCGCCGGAATCTGCGGCGCCAGCGGAAGAACCTCCGCCTGCTGAATAAGATTTCCATAAAAAAGTGCGGAGATTGAAAACTTCAGCGCCGCAGACATTCCTGTTCTGCGGCGCTTTGACTTTAAATTATCCACAGTTTTCAAATAAAAAATAACTTTTAATTGTTATAAATCATTAACCATACAAAGAAGGAGTTTTACAATGGTTACAAAAAAACACGAATTAGCAGGTGCAAAAATGAAGGGAGCCGAAATAATACTACAGGTGCTTGCTGATGAAGGGGTAAAGGTAATTTTCGGTTATAGTGGTGGTGCTATATTGCCAACTTATGATGCGGTTTTTCGCTGGAACCGCACCCATAAAGAACATCCCATACAGTTGATTGTACCGGCAAATGAACAAGGAGCCGGTTTTATGGCTTCTGGTTATGCACGGGCTTCCGGTGAAGTGGGTGTGTTATTAGTTACTTCCGGTCCCGGTGCCACCAATGCTACTACACCGATACGAGATGCTATGGCGGACTCTATCCCGCTGGTCATGATTAGCGGTCAGGTGGCTCGTTCTGCAGTTGGTACAGATGCCTTTCAAGAAGCACCCGTATTTAATTTAATGTCTTCTTGTGCTAAACATGTATTTTTAGTGGAAAACCCGGAAGAATTAGAAGAGATTGTTAGAACCGCCTTTTATATTGCACGAACGGGCAGACCCGGTCCCGTGGTCATTGATGTTCCCAAAGATGTTCAAAATTACGAATGCATTTTTAAGGGAAAAGGTTTGCTCCCTCTTCACGGGTACCAAAGCCGTATGCAAAAAATTAATGAAAACGAGATTACACCCGATGAGGCGAAAGAATTCTTTGCTCTATTGAAAGCATCAAAACGCCCTCTGCTCTATGTCGGTGGAGGAATTATATCCAGTAATTCATCACATATACTCCGAGAATTCGTCAAGATGTTCCGTATCCCGATTGTAACCACAGTGATGGGTATCGGGGCTATGGATACTCATGATCCACTCTGTCTGCACATGTTAGGGATGCATGGAACCGCCTATGCTAATTATGCAGTTATGGATTGCGACCTGCTCATCGCAGTTGGAACACGATTTGACGACCGTGTAGCAGGATTAGCCAGCGAATTTGCTCCAAACGCAAAAATTCTACACATTGATATTGATGCAGCAGAAATAGGTAAGGTCAAACCGGTGGTCTGGTCGCATGTAGGCGATGCAGGCAAAGCATTAAAATCGCTCATGCAATATGGGAAAAATTTAACCTTGAAACATGAAGCATGGTTAAAACATGTCCAGCAATTGAAAAAAGAATATCCGTTAAACTATGACCGCAATGCTCAGAAAATCCAGCCTGCAGAAGTCATAGAGGCGTTGAATGACATTGTAAAAGGGGAAGCCATTTTTACCACAGGCGTTGGGCAACATCAAATGTTTGCAGCACAGTACCTCCATATCAAACATCCTCGAACCTATATCACCTCAGGGAGTATGGGAACTATGGGATTTGGACTACCCGCTGCAATAGGTGCCCAATTGGCAAAACCGAATAAAATTGTCATTGATATTGATGGAGATGGAAGTTTACGAATGAACTTTGGTGAAATGGAAACCTGTACAAATTACAATATACCCGTTAAAATATTATTACTAAACAATCACGGTGACGGCATGGTTGTCCAATGGCAAACCCTATACTTCGAAGGACGCTTTTCAGGTTCTGACAAATCTCTCCATAAAAAGGATTTCGTCAAATCTGCCGAAGCAGACGGCTTCAAATTCTCAAAGCGAGTTACCCATCGTGAAGAACTTCATAAGACACTCGAAGAATTTGTCAAATTTAATAATGGACCTGCTTTCCTTGAGGTAGTCGTTGATAAAAAGGCTCTTGTTTTCCCGATGGTTGGTCCCGGTATGGGATATAAAGACATGGTAACAGGACCGTTCATCAAAAAGCGTGAAGTTCCTAAAATAGAAGAAGAGCCTCCAGAACCATCAGACGCATTTGCCGAAGCATTTTAAAATTTATACCCAAATAAAAACTCACTACCCAACAGGGACAAATACCCATTTGTCCCTGTTTTTTACTTTTTCAATTCCATTCAACAATCGAAAACTAATAATAAGAGAATATCACCACGATAATCATTCTTGCCCCCCAATAGGTAAATTAAATAAAAAACTATAGGACACATAGAATAGATTTATGTGCCAGATATATATGTAATAAATGTATAGAAAGTGGAGATACAGTGCAATAAAATTCTATACTTAATATAAAATCGGAGGTGGAATGATGTTATCTTTATATTTTTTCTGTTTTTTACATGCATGTGCTTTTTTATCTTTTCCCTGCGAACACACACAAGATCAAAATACCATTCAGGCAACAGTGAAAGATATAAAAGGAAGAGTAGAACANTTTCATTCTGTGTGGTGCAAAGGACATGAATATTTTCATCTCATACCCTTAGACAGTAAAGTATATGCAATATTAGAGAATTCCCCTGATGTGGGTTTAGAAATGGAAAATACTAATGATTTCGAAATTGCATTTACATGTGA
>AWNW01000080.1 GCA_000493945.1 Candidatus Hydrogenedens terephthalaticus JGI OTU-1 | reverse complement strand
AAAAAATAAGCACCCATCAACAAAAACAAAAAAATCCCCGACAAAGAAAAAAATTCACCATCAAAAGACCACAAAGGTATTGATAAAAATATCATCGGACAAATAAAACACAAATTAAAAACAAACCATGTCCCCATATAATCATACCAAACCCAAAAACTCATCTTTAACGCACGCTTTAACACAACAAACCTTCAAAAATAAAATTCTTAAATAACACTCTTAATACTTAATAAAGGGATATAATGTAAAACTACCCCTCTGCTTTATATACTACCAAAACAACAAAACAAAAAATATACTTTTATACAAAAATTAGGTGCTTATATCATATAACCATCATTTTCTATTTTAATCAATACCACTTAATACCTTGCCCTCTTACGACTCAATATATTTATTGTCTGGATAAACGCTCAATCAATGTATTTACCCGCCTCTGAAATACCTTTACCTTCTGTAAATATTCTTCCTTGTACTTTTCGTCAATTTCCTTTTTATCTTCTCGTATTGGATAATCTAATGGCAGGTCAAATGTCAATTTTTTTATACCATCAATATCGTCTTTTGTTCCTAACTGCTCAAACCAAAAAAGAGTTCCTTCTCTCTCTTTTAGGTCACATTCGTTAAGCATAAAAATTGGTTCAATGCTCTCCCCCTCTTTTACTTCTTTTCTTTTTTTAATTCCCTCTTCTATTCTTGATTTGTACCAGTTACTATGCTCCAAAGCGAAATTTAACATTATTTCTTTTATTAATTCTTTTTTTCTTCCCACTAACTCAGGGTTTACTTCCAAAATTGTTGTTAGTACTTTTGGTAGTTTATAGGAAGGATAAGTATTTCCATTCAGCCTTTGTATATGATAATAGGTTATTTTCCCTTTTGATATGTCATCCAGAAATTTTTCTCCGTATATTGTTGCCAATACTACATATTCCATACCCATTTCTAAACTTAGAAACCGATAGCTGTTTGCTACCCAGATATAATCATATAAATCCGTTGAGAGGCTAAATAAAGAGAGATTATAAAAGCGATCGAAAAAATTGATTTTGTAATCATCGGGGTCTGGTTCATATCCATTGTTCTCTTCATATTTTTCAATAATATCCTTTATTATCTTTTCATGTTCCTCATCGTGAATATAGCAATCAGGACATAAATCTCCATCTTGCGAAATTAAATATTCAAGAGAGGCTTTAATTTGTTCTCTTTTTTCCTCTTTGTATAATAGATCCTTTAACCTGCATTGAATTTTCATCTTTAATAGTTGAACCAATCTGTCCTTTATCTTCTGATTCCCATACACCAGATAACCTTGGTCTGGATTTGTTACCTCTTCATACAAATACTTTGCAGATAAATACCACTACTTCTTAGTTTTGAATATTTCGTTTGATTTCTCTATTATCTCTTCTTCTTTTTCACTATCTAATAAGGGTAATTTATTAGCAGATAATAATTTCTTGTACACATTCACACAATCAGCCACATTCTCGGGGTCGAAGGAGTAACTTTGGGTCGGAAAATAGAGAAAGAATAAATTGAACACAACAAAAATATATACAAACAACCCTCTATTTCGGTATAACATAATTTTTTCCCTTTCTGATAATTAATTTTTATCTAATTAACCTCTATATGAATATGTTTAAATGGGAATAATTCCCACCAATATTGTCCGTTAGAATTTGTCTCACTATTAGCCATATCTTGAGTAAAAGATACATACGTAATTCCATTATATACTTTTACTTGACTGCAACACCCTGCCAGAAAAGCACACCTACCTACTCGCCAATTTAATCTATAAGAATTCCAATCATCACCACCCATATCTAAATCCATTGCTTTACCGGAAAGATGTTTGCTTGTTCTGACACCTCCCGCAGCCGTGTTATTTTTAGGACAACGGTAAACACAGAGTTTTTTGTATGTTTCTTTTATTACTATACCTGAAACTTTCTCATTTATTGTATTCCACTCATTATTATCTCTTAAAATATTACGATTCATCTTTCTTATGTTACCCTTAGGAGAAACATAAATATACATCCTGTCTCTACCAATCGGTTTATTTATTCCTTGGATAAACGGTCTATTAATGCGTTTACTTTCAGTTGGAATTCTTCTAATGTTTTTTTATATACCGTATTTTTCTCCTTATATAAATCTTGGTTAATTACTTCTTGCCTCGGAGAATCTTTTGGTATTTCTTCGAGCCATTTTTTCAATGTTTCTATATCTTCTTTTTTACCTATCTGCTCATATATCTTTAATCCTTCCATATATCCTAGGAGGGACTTAAAGTTCTTTGATATGACAGATTTGATCATTTTTTCATTCTTGTCTAAAAATTCTTTATTGTACTTGATTATTAAATTAAAGACTTTAAATGAATCTTCAAAAGTAAGATATCCACCTTTTTGTCGGTGAATCCATGCAAAGTTACTATCTATATAACCAGTTGAAATATCTTCTAAAAACTTTTCCGGACATACCTTGGCGATATAATAGGCTCGGATATAAGCCAACATAACTCCACCCTGGGGTGTTTCCCAGATATAATCATAAATCCCCTCTGAGAAAGTGCTAATTGCTATTGAATAAAAACTTTCGATTTTAACGTAATAACCTTCAAGAAACTCGGAGTACGCATTTCTTTCCATATCAGATGGAGGGGACAATATTTTCTCCTCCTCTTTATCATGTAGATAACACTCTGTACATAAATCTCCATCCTTTGAGATTAAATAATCTAAATATCTTTTTGATTTCTCTTTACAAGTTCTTGACCATTCTTCTATTATCCTTTGTTTTTCATGCTCACTTATATCTTCTCTTTTCTTAGTTTTTTCTATAAAATTATCACTTATCTCTTTTTTTAATTTACACTGAACTCTTATCTTAAACAACTCAACTAATTTGTCCTTTATTCTTTGGTTTCCATATCCCAAGTATATCGAATCTCCTGTTCCCAATCTACTTATTATGTATTCCATTGCTAAGAGTAAGGATTTTTTCTCCCTCAAAATTTCATTAACTTTATTTAATATTTCCTCCTCTTCATTATCACTCAATAAAGGTAATTTGTTTGCTTTCGTTAAACTATAGTACCTCTCCCAATCTACTTTTTCATCTCCTATAGTCTCTGCATCAATACTTCCATGGGGAAATAATAAAAGTGTTAAGTGAAGTAACATCAAATAGATTAATATTTTCTTGTGAAACGCCAGAAGATACTTTATCATATTTATTCTCCATAAAATGTTGAATTCCTAAGTTCCGACATGTCCATGATATATTTCAATATTTGATGGAGGAAAGTCCGGTAATTGGCCGGTTTCAGGGTTAACATACTGTTGAATACTTTTTCTACCATCATTTGTGTATAACAAAATTTCATAATTTTTATTTATTTCGTAAGCAATTTTTCCTACTCTCCAGTTTCCTAACGAACTTAGTTGGTCATAGTCAAAGGCTTTACCGGAAAGATGTTTGCTTGTTCTGGCACCATTCGCAGCCGTGTTATTTTTAGGACAACGGTAAACACTTGTTACATTGACTGTTCCACCGTATTGTTGATCGTATGCTTGGTTTACAGCCGCATAGCAATCTGCAACACCTTTTTCTATAGCCCAGCCGGTATGAGGATAAGGGAGATTTCCATGATCGCATTCGAGTTTGTTAAAGGGTAATAATGCTTCCTTTGTATAGCATAAAGGACTATTGGGATCGTTTGTTACGAAATCACAGCAGGTTGGTATATTCTCGGTATACATTTGATTATTATTCGTAACATCTGGATTATTATACATATCTATAACTATATCTCTACCATCGGGAGCATCCATACAACCAACACACTCATAACCATATCCGCAATACAAACGAAAAACAGGTCGAACAAAAAACTGAGTGCAACCCGCAGGAATATGAATATTATTCGGTTCATTTACGGGATCAAAGGGTCCATGAATATTCATGAATAAAGTTAAATTATCATTATACGATTCAACCTTTTTCCATACTTGACCATCTGCAGATACCTCCCAATAATTGAACACTGCTCCTTGGCAAGGTGATGCATGCAATACTACTCTATTACATTCAGAACATGGGGAAAAAGTTTCGATAGGAGATAAGATATTACATTGTGGTGTATATGGAACAGGGTTCCAACCCTGGGAAGGTCCAATGTCTGTCGGAGGATAAATAATACCAGGTTCTATTATATATGCTGTTCCTCCTTCATCAATTCGTTGACAATTCTGATGATCAAAATATATCTCACCTTGAGGAATGGGAAGGTTTAAGTATACTTTATTAACCAAAAGGGCAGTGGCACTGTGGTTTTGATTTTGAGTATATCTAAAGTTAGCAGAGGCAATGATAGAAGTAGCAAAAAGGTTATCACTGGTACAATACCATAGAGCAAGAGTTTTGTCATCACCGGGGACAACAGCAAAAGTAAATTTTCCATAAGAGCGGGCATAGTTATTTAAATAAAAGCCCAAATTACAAGAGTCATCTGGGTTAAGATAAGAACATAGGTTAGGGCATCCTGAGTTGAAATAAATACCGTCTCCTCCATATATACTTAATAACATTTCGTGGTAATCCCAATTGTAATTTTCCACAGGAATCGCTACTGGCTTAATATATATGTCATCTACCATTAATAATTGGACAGGATTTTCCATATATCTACGACCTATGCAAACAGAAGAACCATGCCAATCAATAATGAAGTTTGATGCAGGCAAAACAGATACATTGGCTATATCCCCTCTATCGTATTCAACTTCATAACGCCAGGGAATAGGTTCTCCATTTATTATTGTGGTTTGTATATTTTTTGCGTTTCCAGGAACATTTAATCTATTGCCCCATAGTAAAAAAGGATTTATATCACATTCAACCGTAAGATTAACTTTTTTCTTTCCAACATGGGCAGTTACATGTTGTGGACCATCTTTTATTTGAACATATCCAATATCTAAAGATAAATTTGTTAACAAAATATCCGGAGGGTATGCCGACCAATATGCAAATTCATAATTTGGATCAATATTTACATATTTTACTTCTACTACTTCACCTTTAACAAAAGTATCACCACCTTGAGTCACGACTACATATCCTGGAGTATCTTCACAGTTTAAACCGCAATTTACACTTGTTGTCAATGGATAGTGCACATCACATTCTTTACAGGGACAGCCTGAAACTAAAAGGACTATAGTAATAATGATAGATAGATAGATAAATTTAGAAAAGTAACTCCTTAATTCTTTATTCATAGCATATCCTCCTTATTTTACTGTCTTGCTTGTTGTGCTGTTATTTCATTTATCATTGTTTGGATAGTATTATTGTTAACTGCACCGTAGTCAATGTTGTATTTAATGGGTTGGGTTATGTCATGATTGGTAAGATAATTTTTTATTTTTGTATCCGGTGTTTTATGAATAATTTCATCGTAATACTTCCGACGAAGTTCCTGATTTATCGGGTCATTAAAAATATCTCCACTTAATGTTCCTGTTCGTATATAAGGAGTAGTAGTGCTAATTACTTCTAAACTATACTCGAAAGGATAATTTTCTAATTTTGTGAGATTCGCTTTTATTCCCAGATTATAGTTTGTTTGTAAAAATTTTCCTGATTGGATTTCCAACGCTCTTTTTGCAATATCGTAATATCCCAGTTTAACGAAAAATTTTATTCCTTTGTCAATTAAGTTTAATTGTTTTTCATATACACTCGTTAATCCGGGTAGAGGGGGCAAAACATCTAATTGCAAAATGTCAGACAAACATTTCTCCGCTTCTTTCACCCAATAATTTTCCGTAGCAAGGTCTAACAAAGTAAACTTTGCATATAGCACATCCGGGGTGATTTCTTTTTTCAAACTGGCATTTAGAAGAGCGGTTTTAACTATTTCCCGGGAATTTTCATTCTGTATCATTCCACACTTTAGAAAAGTAATAAGAGTATATCGAGTATTAGAGTCTTCTTCTTCCTTGAGCATTTCAGCCCATTTCTGGATAGTTTGTTCATTTATATCGTAGAGATTCATGGAGAGAAGCACACTCCTTATTTTTGCAATCCCGCGGAGTAGATTTAGATTGTCAGCGGTTACCCCTGATTCGACCACACCTCTTAGTAGGTCTAATTGGTTTGGATTATCTATATATGTCTGCACAAGTATTTTAGGGTCACTATTTTTATATCTGGAAATAACTGTATTGATACTACGGTTTACTAAATCCTGTAATAAGAATTGCACAGATAAAGAATCAGGGTATTTTGACAAAAACAATGAATTTACTAACTTTTTATTCACATCTAATAAACTGGAAGCG
>AWNW01000079.1 GCA_000493945.1 Candidatus Hydrogenedens terephthalaticus JGI OTU-1 | reverse complement strand
CCCGGTTCGGCTTATACACCCCTACCTCAATACACTTCCGCTCTATCTCTTCCCATGGGATAATCCGCTCCATCTGTTCTAAAAATTTCCCCTTGGGAGTTGATCTCTGTAAGGATAATTCATACTCCGCAAAACTCATCTGTTGCTCTTGTCCTTGCATAGTATACGCTCCTCTTATTAAAGTTTATTATCTCGCTATTGCCTACCTATATTATTAATACATCTCCCTCCCTCTTTCGTTTCATTTTCCCTCTTATCTCCCTCTGTATTACAATAATTAAAAAATAAAACATTTATTCAGAGATCTCACTTATTTTTTGTGGCTTGATTATTCCGATAAAATAAGTAGAACAGTTAGGTTCCGGCATACCACGCATTTTACAGTATTATGGAAAAGAATATTTCGAATTTTCCGAAAACTTTACTCGTATTACATTCCCAATAGATCCGGACTATACCGAGCAAGTCGCCGAGCAAGTTACCCCGCAAGTCACCGAACAAGTTACCGAACAAGTTAGCGAACAAGTCAGCGAACAAGTTACCGAGCAAGTTACCGAGCAAATTGCTATTCTTGTTAAAACAATGAAAGATAAATACTATTCAACAACAGAATTAATGAAATCGATAAAAATTCATCATCGTCCAAGTTTTTTATATAACTATTTAAAGCCATCTATAGAAAAAGGATATATAGAATTTTTGATCCCCGATAAGCCCACAAGCAGCAAACAAAAATATCGTTTAACCCCAAAAGGGAAAAAACTTAAAGAATATATAGAGGGAAAATAAAAGGATTTGATTTTGAGAAAGATTTAGTCCGCCAAAAGCAAGCCTTCTCTTCATCATCCGTATTCTTTATTACTTCCCTATTCTGTTTTCTCCTATATCTATCTTCCCATCTAATATGTGGATTATATCATACAAATACCTAAATGAAATTTTTTATCCAATAACCACGAATGAAACCGTAGGGATTAATCATTACCGCGGTTTATTTCTCGGCGGAGTCGATGGTGCCGGCACCTAAAACTATATCGTTATCATAAAAAACGGCGGTTTGCCCCGGGGTAATTGCTGATTGAGGTTCATCGAAGGTAACGCGAACCATTTTTCCGTGTTCGTCGGCTTTTTCTAATTGTGCTGATGCGGGTTCATGTCGGAGTCGTATTTTACAGTGGATTTTCATAGGCATATCAGGTGCGTCGGGAATAGAGACCCAATTGCAATCTATAACTTTCATGGCTTGTTTCAGAAGGGCAGGTTTTCGCCCTACGATGACGCGGTTGTTTATGGGGTCTAATCCGATAACATAATACGGCTCACCAGCCCCGCCGATACCCAAACCCTTGCGTTGTCCGATAGTGTAATGAATAATCCCGTGGTGTTTCCCTAAAATATGTCCATTCTCGTCCACAATATCCCCTCCCTTAACCTCCTCTTCTCGGAACAGAACATCGTATTTATTGCTCTCTAAAAAATCCTGGCTTTCACTTTGTTCGGCGAGTTGCGGGAAACCTGCACTTCGTGCTAAATGGCGAATTTGCGATTTGGTCAAGTTCCCTAACGGAAATACAATCTTTTTCAATTGCTCCTGTTGCAACATAGCAAGGAAATAACTCTGGTCTTTTTCCAAATCAATACCGCGAAGCAATAAATAGCGATTTTGCACAGGGTCAAAATGGATACGGGCATAATGACCTGTTGCAAAATAGTCAAAGGGGATGCCTGCTTTTTCTGCTCGTTCTATCAGAAATCCAAATTTTATAGTGCGATTGCAACGAACACAGGGATTGGGCGTTCGACCGCCGAGATATTCCTGACGGAAATATTCCAACACGGCTTTATTATATTCATCCGCTAATGGGATAACATGAAACGGGATTTCTAATTGTTTTGCAACGGATTGTGCCATTTCAATTTCCTGCTCTTCACCGGGACCGAAACATCCTTTTACCCCGGTATCCTGCAACGGGAACTGATTATTCCATAGGGACATGGTCAAACCGATAACCTCACATCCCCGCTGTTTCAATAGCCAAACCGCCATAGAAGAATCCACTCCACCACTCATCCCTACCGCTACTTTTGTTCCCGGCGGAGGCAACAAATCTAATACTTGCTTCTCAAATTCCACTATTTCTTCACCCTTCTAATTTCTTGTTCAAAAGATGTAATATTATACGAAAAACTGTAGAGGATATATGTAATAGATTTATACTTTCTTCTCAATCGTAGGGGTACAGTATGTCGTGTCCATAGAAAACTAAAAAAGCAAGAAAATTGTAGCTGAAGCCTCCTGGCTTCGGGTTTTTGCTGCTTTGTGAACTTTGTGTAAGGTCTCTGTGTTCTCTGTGGTAAAAGAAATTTTCCACCTAAAAATCCCAGAAGCGGAGGCGCTTCAGCTACTTTATTTTGTGTTTGTTCGTGTAATTTTTAGTAAAAAGAATTAACCACAGAGGACACAAAGGAAATTTTACGCAAAGGACACAGAGAAGGTAGATGCGAAAGATTTTTCGCCTCTACATTGTGAACTCTGTGCAAAGTCTTTGTGCCCTTTGTGGTTGAAAAATTTATCCACTTAAAAATACCCGAAGCGAGGACACTTCAGCTACATGAGGGCGATTAGCCAATCGCCCCTACAAGACATTTTTCTTTGCAGGGGCACTGCCATGCAAGCGGATTTTGTTATGATAAAAAATGCCTGCCTGGCAAGGCCGCCCCTACAATATAATTGCTCTTTATAAAGGTGTGAAATTGGAAAACGAAAGCGGAGATGCTTCAGCTACATTGAATAGAATAATGCATGATGGATTTTTTCCATTCGTTTTTATTCGTGTCTATTTGTGTGGAATTTGTGGTTATGATTTTCTACCTATTAAAGCCATTCTATAAAGAGGAAGAGTAGCGTATATCAAGTTAGAATATATCCCCTTTTCTTTTTCATTCCTATTTTTGGTGTTCTTCATAGTTTATAAACTATATGTTACCTATGTACCTTAGTTGCTGAAATAATATTTATCGGAAATATAAAAGATACATGATTTGGGGGGATTGCGAAGGAATGGTGGGCGGTGCAGGACTCGAACCTGCGACCCCCTGCGTGTAAAGCAGATGCTCTGACCAGCTGAGCTAACCGCCCCTATCAACCCCAATAGGAATTAATATATTATCAAAATAAAAACGCCGTTATCAATTTTTTCATAATTGTATTATTTGGTCTCTCTGTCTGAAGATAGCAAACAGGTAGGAGTGCCTTTGCTATTGAGAAGGGGAAATCATTTTTTTGGGGTCAACAATCTGGTCAAACTCTTGTTCGGTGATTAAGCCCGTTTTCAGGGCTTCTTCTTTCAGGGTTGTGCCGTTTTTGTATGCATTGCGGGCGATTTGTGCTGAAACTTCATAGCCGAGTTTCCGATTTAGTGCCGTTACTAACATCAATGAATTTTGAAGATAGTATGCTAATTTTTCGCGGTTGGGTTGGATACCTTTCAAACAATTTCGAGTAAAGGATTGGCAAGCATCGGAAAGGAGATGTATGGATTGTAAAATGTTGTATGCAATCACAGGTTTATAGACATTGAGTTCAAATTGTCCTGAGGCACCCGCAATGTTAATAGTTACATCGTTCCCTATCACCTGGGCACATACCATCGTCATCATTTCGCACTGGGTTGGATTGACTTTGCCGGGCATGATGGAGGAGCCAGGTTCATTTTCGGGCAGGAGTAGTTCGGCAAATCCACAACGAGGACCACTGCCCATAAGTCGAATATCATTGGCAATTTTCATGCACGAGCAAGCAATTGTTTTTAATACACCAGAAAGCATAACCAATGCATCATGTCCCGCTAATGCTTCAAATTTATTTTCTGCGGGACGGAAGGGTTGTTGGGTTAATTCGGCAATGTATGCAACTGCTTTTTCAGCAAAATGTGTCGGAGCGTTCAAGCCTGTGCCAACAGCAGTTCCGCCCAATGCTAATTCGTATAAATCTTTTAGAGATAATTGAACACGATTGATGGCTTGTTCGATTTGCCGTGCATAACCGGAGAATTCCTGCCCTAAGGTAATCGGCGTTGCATCCATCATGTGTGTTCTACCCGTTTTAATTAAATCTTTATATTCTTCCGATTTTTGCGTAAGTGATTGGTAAAATTCTTCTAAGGCAGGTATCAGGCGGTTGTTTATTTCCAATATGGTGGCTACATGCATCGCGGTCGGGAAAACATCGTTTGAAGATTGGGACATATTCACATGGTCATTGGGATGTATGGGCTTTTTCGTGCTATGGGGTGAGCCTAAAAGTTCATTAGCACGCGTGGATATGACTTCATTCACATTCATGTTTGTTTGGGTGCCACTTCCCGTTTGCCAGACATGCAGGGGGAATTGGTCGTCCCATTTCCCTGCGATAATTTCGTCTACCACGGTTGTGATAATTTCACAATATTCCGATTTAAGTAAGCCGAGGTCACGGTTAGCCCTTGCACAGGCTTTTTTCACAAGTGCCAATGCATAGACAATCTCCATAGGCATTTTTTCTTTGCCCACGGAAAAGAATTGTAACGAACGAACGGTCTGGCTACCGTAATAGGCATGGCGCGGAACCTGCACTTCACCTAACGCATCTTTCTCTATACGAAATTCCATGTTTATATATCCCTTCTTCGATTGAGTAATTTTTATCCATACTTATTTTACTTCAATGGTGCATGACGAATAAATCTCTTAATAGAACCCGAAAGAGAGATTTTTTGTAGGTTGTTGTAGAAAGAGAAGGTCTATGAATTTTTAAATGTGTTTTAATAAAGTAAAGGCACAGGTTGTTTACCTGTGCCTTTGTCTGTGTTGTAATGCGGTGTGGTATTAATACGAGCCTGTGTGCCTATCATCCAACTTTAATCTGAATACGGTGTGCCTTCGCAGATTCGCTCTTGGGCAGACGAATCTGTAAGACTCCGTTCTTGTAATTTGCCTCGGCTTTCTCTCCAATAACTTCGCAGGGCAAAGGAATAACACGAGAGAAGGAGCCGTATTGGCATTCCGCATAGTAATAGGAGCGGTCCTTCTTCTCCTGCTGGAACTTCTTTTCACCCCGCAGGACAAGCCGTTGCCCTTGAAGTTCTACCTGGAAATCCTTTTCAGACAAGCCGGGCATTTCTGCATTAACGATAACTTCGTCATCGTTTTCTTCGACATCTACCGCCGGGAATGTGGTGGTATTGAACCAGTCGAAGAAAACAGGTTCATGCGCGAGCCAATTTCCCGTATCTTTACGGGTTGTTAAGAAGCGGTCAAACCAATTATTAAAGGTCTGACGCAAATCATTTATCCTTTCCTTTATCTGGATAGGGACTAATGTGTTACGCATAAACCTCACCTCCTTTTATTTTTTATAGGGCAGATTCAATATTGAACCTGCCCTCATTATTCTTAACTCACCGTAATCGGTATTTGTTTCGGTTTCGCTTCTTCTTTCTTTGGCAAGTGGATAATCAACACACCGTTTTTCATTTCAGCCTTGATTTTCTCCTGATCCGTCTTATCACTTAACTGGAACTGACGGAAATATGGATATAGTTCAAACTCCCGATAAGTCGGCTCGATATTCAAATTGCTTTTAGCAACTGCTTTGATGGTCAGGATGTCATTCTCCACCTGAATCTGGACATCTTCTTTTAGTACGCCGGGCAAATCGGCGATGACAGTTAATCCTTCTGCCGTTTCAAAGATGTCCACAGGCGGTCTGAGTGTTTTTGAACTGTCCCGTGTATCGGGGACATGTTTCGATTGTGTTCTGACGGGAATTGTGCTCTCTTTCATAGCCAACACCTCCTTTTTATTATGGGTTATTAATTTACAGTTATTGAAATTTGCTTGGGTTTTGCGGATTCGGCTTTGGGCAGAGTTAACAGAAGGATACCGTTCTTATACTCTGCCTTTACTTTATCGGCATCTACTTCGACAGGGAGCGATAAAGTGCGGATGAATTTCCCAGCACCGCGTTCATTGCGATGGAATGCCTCCGGTTTCACATCCTTTATCGCAGGTTTTTCCCCTGCAATACGGACGGTATTATTAAGCACGGAGACTTCCAGCGTTTCGGGGTCAATACCCGGAGCCAGTGCCTCCACATAGACATTATCCTTATCCTCTGCAAGATTGACGAGAGGATAGGTGCGTGTGGAGACGCCCGGTAGGAACGAGAAGCGGAACGAAGGGATGTCCCACACATCCTCGCTGAATGTGCGGAATAAATCATCCATTTCGCGTTTGAGTTGTTCTAACTCTTGAATTGGGTCCCACCATCTTCTCATAGATCATACCTCCTTTTGTTAAGGTTTAGGTTTTTCTTTGTTGTTCAATTGTCATTTTAATTTAAGCAAACATCGTGCCATGTAAGGATGATCAAAAAGTATATAAAACTACGGGGTTTAGGCAGTCCTGTGAATAAACAAAGTGCCGAATGTTTCAATTTTATATGGAGAAATGAAACACTCGTTTCAGTATGATACGAAGGGTATATCTTGGAAAATTAGGATCGGAGGATCTGGATAATTCTAAGAACTTTTTATCTTAATCGAAAATGTGTTATTATATTACTACTCTCCCTAAATTTAATCCCGTTTAAAAATACAAATCAGGTGTTTTTTTATATGTGGTATCGTTTTGCTCCGATTGTTTTATTGATATTATCGAATTTGTTTATGACCTATGCGTGGTATGGACATTTAAAAGATTTAAAAAATAAACCTTTATTTATGGCAATAGTATTCAGTTGGTTCATCGCATTTTTTGAATATTGCCTTCAAGTTCCTGCCAATCGTATCGGATTTCAATTTCTCAGTTTAAGTCAGTTAAAGGTACTTCAAGAAGTTATTACCATGATTGTGTTCGCCATTTTTTCTGTTTTATATATGAAAGAGCAAATTCGTATGGATTTTGTATGGGCATCTTTCTGCCTGGTCGGTGCTGTATATTTTATGTTCCGCGGTATGTTCGCCAATTAAGTGAACTAATCCCAGACTGATGAAAAGGGGTAATGTTGTAGGATGTCTAATACGCCTAAAATATCCGAGTAAGGAGAGATGTAATCTGCATATTCTTTTATTTCTTTATGTGCATTGGCAGGGCATGCAAAAAAGGCTACTTGTTCACGAATGGCAATATCCCCTAAGGTATCCCCAA
>AWNW01000078.1 GCA_000493945.1 Candidatus Hydrogenedens terephthalaticus JGI OTU-1 | reverse complement strand
CTACCCTGGTTTCCACCGCCTGTTATGTATTATCCCAAGAAGGGATTAGAGGAATTTTAACTTATTTAGATGCAGGAGAAAATCCGGATGCCATAGGATTTTTTATAAAGTGGTTAATCAAGAGAGAAAGAGTTTTTGGATTTGCATTTTCGGGTAAATGGTTCGATATAGGTTCTTTAGAATCACTCGAAGAAGCAGATTTAATATATAGTAAAAAGAAGGAGGAAGATTTGTAATGAAAGACAAAGTAGATATAGTAGTAGGTATTTGTACTAAGAATGTTGAAGATACCATTGAGGGAGTAATTAAAGTAGTTGATCAGGGGCTGAATGACTATTTTCCGGAGAAGAAAAGCTTAATTATAGTTTCAGATGGTTTTTCTAAAGACCATACCAAAGAGAGAGCTAATAAAACTGTAACCAGAACAGAGAAGATGGTACTGGATCAAATTGGGAAAATCGGAAAGGGGAATGGAGTAAAAACTATATTTATTAAGGCAGAAGAAGTAGGAGCAGAGGCAGTAGCTTTAGTAGATGGCGATCTTAGCAGTATAATCCCGGAATGGTTAAAACACTTAATCCAGCCTATATTAACCGGATACGACCTGGTTGCCCCTTTTTACGTAAGACATAAATATGATGCGGTGGTTACCAATCATCTGGCTTATCCTCTGACTAGAGCACTTTACGGAATTTCAATCAGACAACCAATTGGTGGAGAATATGGTTTATCTGCTAAAATGGTGAAAAAAGCTTTAGTTCACCCTCTTTTCCCGGCTGAGTTTGGAATAGACATATTTATTACTACGGTTGCTGCCTGTGAAGACATGAAGATAATAGAAGCAAAACTAGGGATAAAGAGTCATGATTCCACCAAAGATTATAAAGACCCTAAGGTGCTATTAGTTCCTATGTTTAATCAGGTAACAGGAAGTATTTTGGACTTAACCATTTTTTATAAAGATTTCTCTAAGAGAAAAGTGGCGGATAAAAGCATAGAGAGAATCGGAATAAAAGAAGTAAAGATACCTAAAGAAGTGGTAATGGATATTTCAGGATACATAAATGATTTTAAATCCGGATATAAAGAGACAATAAAGGAAAAGAATTTTTTCTTACCGGAAGAAATAATATTTTCTTTAAATAAAATATCCAATAGTTCCGGTGTGGAAGACTTTAATTTTCCTATAGATTTATGGGCTCAAATAGTATATTATGGGATAAACTATTATGAGCAGAAAAGAGATAGAAAAGAGGATATTTTAGAGATATTAAGAATTTTATGGCAGGGACGCTTAGCTAGTTTTGCTATTGAAACAAAAGATTTAGATGTGGAACAGTCAGAAGAAGTAATTCAACAGCAAGTAAAAGCTTTTAAGGAATACAAAGAAAAAATGTGGCAATGATGGGAAGGCAATATATATGATGGTAGATAAAAAAAATTTAGAAAA
This sequence comes from Candidatus Hydrogenedens terephthalaticus JGI OTU-1, assembly GCA_000493945.1. Lineage (GTDB taxonomy): Bacteria > Hydrogenedentota > Hydrogenedentia > Hydrogenedentales > Hydrogenedentaceae > Hydrogenedens > Hydrogenedens terephthalaticus. The sequence continues at coordinate 5,996 of AWNW01000078.1, read as the reverse complement.
GAAATATTCTATTGGCGTTGATTTGGGTGGAACAAATATTGTGAGTGCAATAGTGAATTACCAGGGGAAGATTGTAAGCCGCTTAAAAGTTCCAACTTTGGCCGAAAAGGGTAAAGAAGCTACTGTTAAAAGAATAATAGAGGCTATCCATAAGAATATTGCTCAATCTACCATAACTCCTGATGATATAATAGGAATAGGAATTGGAGCACCTGGTCCTCTCGATATTAAAAGAGGGATTATCAATTTTGCTCCTAACCTTCCCGGATGGAGAGATATTCCTTTAAAGAAAATATTGGAAGATGAATTTAATATGAAAATTGTTTTAGAAAACGATGCTAATGCAGCTGCCTGGGGGGAAAGGTGTTTTGGAGCAGGTCAAGGGATAAATAATTTAGTATGCTTTACCCTGGGAACCGGGATTGGCGGTGGAATAATTATTGACGGAAAGATATATCATGGTAATAATTGTGGTGCAGGAGAGTTAGGACATATGACTGTAAATAAAGATGGTCCTCGTTGTAATTGTGGCAACTATGGGTGTTTGGAAGCTTTTTCTTCGGCTACCGGGATTAAAAATAGAATAAAAAGTAGAATAAAAGAGGGGATAAAGAGTGATTTTTTAAACTTTGATAGTGATGACGAGTTGCTTGACTCGATTAGATTAAAATCAATTTTTGAAACTGCCCGCAAAGGGGATAAATTGACTAAAGATATAGTTAAAGAGGCCATATCTTATTTGGGAATAGCTATTGCCAATATCACCAATATATTGAATCCTGAAATGGTAGTACTGGTGGGAGGAATAACTAATGAAGGTGATAAACTTCTTATCCCTCTTAAAGAGGAAGTAAAAAAGAGAGCATTTTATTCCAATTATAAATCTCTTAAAATTGTTATTGGAGAGTTAGGAGGAAATGCGGGGGTTCTCGGGGCAGCAGCTCTCTTATGGATTCCTGTAAACCGTTCCTACTAAGTTAACCTTTTTGGAAATATAGATACAAGTTTTACGATAAAGAATAGATTAAGGTAAAAAAATTAAAGTTAATACAAATAATTGAAAAAAAATAAATATTTTTTATTTATAAAAGAGGATTTTTTAAATTTTTATCGAATTATAGTAATATAAGTAAAAATTTAAAGTAAAGGAGGTAAAAATGTCAAAAAATTTAATTGTTTTATTTATTGTACTTTTATTAATTGTTGGCGGTTTTGGTATTTATACTTATGATCAATCCAATCAAGTAAAGAAAGAAGTAGAAGAAAAAAATCTTAAACTGGAAAGTAATGACACACTTGTTTTAGAACTGAAAGAAAATATACAAGAAAAGGAAAAACAGATTGAAGAACTAGAAGCAAATTTAGCAAAAGGAGAGGAAGATTTAGCGACAGAATATGTTGATAAATTATCAGAATTAATGGAGGAAAAAGGAAAATTTGAAGCTTTGTTAACCGAAAAAGAAGAAACAATTAAAACCATTGAGAAGCAAAAAGAAGAATCTGAACAGATTTCCCTTTCGAAAGATGAAGTTATTTCCGAACTGAAAGAAAATATACAAGAAAAGGAAAAACAGATTGAAGAACTAGAAGCAAGTTTAGCAAAAGGAGAGGAAGATTTAGAGAAAGAATATGCTGATAGATTATCAGAATTAATGGAGGAAAAAGGAAAGCTTGAAGCTTTATTGATTGAACAGGAAGGGATCTCGCAAACTAAAGATCAAGAGAAAGAGGAACTTGTCAGTAAATTAGAGGATTGCAATAATCAAATTAATGAAGTGAAAGAAAAGTTGGTTCAACAAGAAATTGAAGGAGAAAAAAATTATGTGGCAGAATTATCTGCATTAACGGAAGAGAAAAGCAAACTTGAGACTCAACTTAAAATTTACCAGGACCTTCTATCAGAAAAAGAAGATACTATTGTACTTATCAAGCAGCAAAATGAAGAATCAGAGAAAAATATTGTTGAAAAAGATAAAACAATTGCAGAATTATCCGAAAATATAAAAGGATATGAAAATCAGGTTAAGGAAATAAGCGATCAGATGGCACAAGAAAAAGAAAAAGAAATAGAAAAAGGGACAGAATATTCTAATAAATTATCCTTATTATCGGAAGAGAAAAGCAAACTTGAGGCTCAATTAAAAACTTCTCAAGAGCTTCTTTCAGAAAGAGAGAATACCATCGCGCTCCTTAAACAACAAAAAGAAGATTCAGAAAAAGTTATTTCCGACAAAGATAAAATAATGGTAGAATTATCTGAAAGTATAAAAGGATATGAAGTTCTTGTTAAAGAAATACAAGAACAGATGGCTCAAGAAGGAAAAGAGAAAGAAGCAGAATATGCTGATAGATTAGCTTTATTAAAAGAAGGCAAGGGTATAATAGAGGCTAAATTAGCAGAGGCAATAAAAAAGAACATACCAGATTATTATGAGGTAGAGAAGGGAGACTCACTCTGGAATATTGCTGAAAGATTTTATAGTACAGGAGAAAAATGGATAAGAATTTTTGAAGCAAACAGAGATATAATAAAAAATCCTAGCATGATCTATCCTTATCAGAGATTTACTATTCCTAAAGAATAATAATACAGTATCGAGTATCACGTATTGCGTATCGCGTGAAGAAAAAATAAGGGGTAGACATCAGGTCTACCCCTTATTTTTTTACTATATACTCGATACAAAATTTATTGGTTTATTGGTTGTGCGGCCTAGCAAGGTCGTATCATATAACGGGTGGGAATCCCGTCTGGTAAGGTCTAACCAACCGCCAGTAGTTAGCTTTGGAGGATAGTAGGTAACTACTATCTTTAAGCGTAGGCAAACAAGGTAGCAGGCCGAAAGCGCACGTTGAAGGGATTGAGCCCCGTAAGAACCAGAAAATTGGGAAGGCTGATGTGGTGACTGACACAGAAAGCTATAGTTTAATAATCGCTCTGGTAAGATTATTAATGCTTCCCCGGGGTCTATGACCTTGGCATGTTACACACAGGTATGATACGGCAACTGGGGAGACCCTATCTGTTCTTGCAGAGGATACTGTGAGTATGGCAGAACAAGTGATAATAAAGCAAGGAAGCCAGATGGCAGGTAGGGAGTCGGATTACAGTATAGTACCGTTGAAGTAGGGTAACTCCTACAGAGGGAAGGCTGTAACATATTATCGCCCTTTTACAGGGAAACATTTACCCACTCAGAGAGGAGTACGAATGCAAACAAAACTGGAAAGGATAGCAGAAATAGCTAAAGAAAGACCGGAAGAAAAATTTACATCTTTGGTACACTTGATTAATGAAGAATCGCTCATCCAGGCTCACAGGAAAATGAAGGCTAACAAAGTACCCGGTATAGACAAGGTAACTAAAGACAAATACGAAGAGAACCTAAAAGAGAATGTCAAAGACCTGGTAACCAGAATGAAAAGAAACGCTTACAGGCCTCAGCCAGTCTTAAGAAGATACATCTTCAAAACAGGTACTAATAAGACCAGGCCACTAGGCATACCGGCCTACGAGGACAAACTGGTACAGTTTACCCTAAAGGAGATACTGGAAGCCGTCTACGAACAGGATTTCTTAAATTGTTCTTACGGGTTCAGACCTCATCTGGGGTGTCATAAAGCCTTAAAAGCACTAAATTACATCATAGAGAAGAAAGGGGTAACAACTGTACTAGATGTGGATATAAAGGGATTTTTCGAACACTTAGACCATAGGAGGTTAATGGAGTTTCTATCGATTAGAATAGCCGACCCCAAGATAAACCGACTGGTAGTAAAATTCTTAAAGGCAGGGGTGACGGAAGAAGGCAGTCTTCTTCCTACCTCAGAAGGAACTCCTCAAGGAGGAATAATATCTCCTCTATTGGCTAATATCTACTTACATTACGTACTGGATTTATGGTTTAAAGAAAGAATAAGAGAAGGATGTAAAGGTTCAGCGTATCTGATACGTTATGCCGATGATTTCATCTGTTGTTTTCAATATCCGGAAGAAGCCCATAGATTCTATCAGGACTTAACAGAAAGACTAAAAGAGTTTAATCTGGAATTGGCTGAAGATAAAAGCAAGATAATTCCTTTTGGTAAAGACAGCCGGGATAGAGCAAAGCCATTAACTTTCGATTTCTTAGGTTTTACACATTATGCTGGCAAAAGCAAGAAGGGCAAGTTTCGGGTAAAGAGGAAGACCTCAAGAAAGAAGTTCACGGCAAGCCTTAAACGCTGTAAAGAATGGTTGAAAGTTAATAGGAATACGAAAACTAAAATCATAATGCAGAAGCTTACTATTAAATTACTCGGGTATTACCGCTATTACGGAATAACGGATAATACTAAAGCCTTAGTAGGTTTCAGGACAGAAGTGGTTAAACTACTGTTTAAGTGGATGAATAGGAGGAGTCAGAAGAGGAGCTTTGACTGGAATAAGTTTAGCTTATTCTTAAAACGCTACCCTCTACCTATTCCTAAAATCACTGTTCACCCGACTTTGACAGTTAATCTTCCAAAAACCCTTATTTATCAACAAATATAAAAATGAAAATGCGCATTCTTAGACTACATTTTTTAATTCTACAAAGAAAGTTCACTAGTGTCACGTCATACTTGCAATGTCGCTTTGATTGGTATATACTATCCTTCAATAAAACTATTGGAGGATACCATGAAGAAGTACAAAGTAACACTATCAAGAGAAGAACGGGAAGAGTTAATGTCTATTACATCCAAGGGAAGCCACCGCTCACAGAAGGTCTTAAATGCCTTGATTCTTCTGAATTGTGATGAGGGCAAATTTCAGAAGAGTAGATTGAAAAACGAAGAGATTGCAACCGTGTTAAATATCAGCTTGAGAAAAATTGATCGTGTAAAGAAACGTTTTGTTGAAGAGAGCATTGAGACAGCGTTGAATGGTCACAAGGGGCAGCGTATTTATACTAAGAAGGCTGACGGAGACTTTGAGGCTCATCTGGTAGCCTTAAGTTGTAGTGAACCCCCATCCGGTTTTGCCAGATGGTCCTTGCGCTTGCTGGCAGACAAAGCGGTTGAGCTAAATTATGTAGAAAGCATTTCACATGAAACGATTCGTCGCGTGTTAAAAAAAACGAAATTAAGCCATGGAGAAAGCAGCAGTGGGTGATTCCCCCTAAGCAAAATGGCAATTTTGTTGCCCATATGGAAAAAGTCCTTGAGGTATATAAGCGTCCGTATGATACTAACTCCCCGGTAGTTTGTATGGATGAATCACCTAAACAGTTAATAAAAGAGACACGCCAGATGATAGCCGCCATCCCGGGTTATCCGGTTAGATATGACTATGAATATGAGCGAGGCGGAGTGTGCAATATCTTCCTTATGAGTGAGCCTTTGGCTGGCAAACGATTGGTCAAGATTACCGGAAGAAAAACCAAGCGTGATTGGGCGTTTTTTGTAAAGGAAATTGCACAAACATACAAAAACGCAGAGAAGATTACCCTGGTAATGGATAATTTTAGCACACATAAACCAGGATCTTTGTACGAGACCTTTTCGCCTGAAGAAGCAAAAGCATTATGGGACAGGTTTGAGTTTGTATATACGCCGAAACATGGAAGCTGGCTGAATATGGCAGAAATAGAACTTAATGTTCTTACTGGACAATGTCTAAACAGAAGAATTGATAATATTTCAGTAATCAGAAGAGAGACTGAGGCCTGGCAGAATCATCGGAATAACCTGAATGCAAAAATCAATTGGCAATTTACAACAAGTAAAGCTCGGATAAAACTAAAACGTCTCTATCCGACGTATGAAATGTGACGTGACACTAGTTGGGGTAAGATTTTTAGGTGATTTTATATGTAATAACCTTAATATCTTATTACCCAAACTATCAAATTTGGTTTTGATAAGAAACTTACTTTTTTCTATCTTAACTTCCGCAAAATTCATAGAATTCAAGACTTCTTGAATTTTTTGCGGTGATGCTTCAAGGTTAGCCTTTTTGAGCTTAAATTCCA
>AWNW01000077.1 GCA_000493945.1 Candidatus Hydrogenedens terephthalaticus JGI OTU-1 | reverse complement strand
TTTTTACCGATTATGTGGATATGTTAAAGAAAGAGAGGTTTGACATTATTGATATTTGCACACAGAACCGACTGCATGCCCCGATGACTTTAGCCGCTCTTAATGCGGGAGCCCATGTATTGGTTGAAAAGCCCATAGCGATGAATACTGCAGAAGCAAAAAAGATGGTAGAGACTGCAAAGAAGAACAGAAGAAAATTGATGGTGGCTCAACACATGCGATTTGAGGCAGGAGCAGAAAAGTTAAAAGAGATGGTAGATAAGGGGGTATTGGGAAGGGTTTATACCGCAGAGGCAAAATGGCTTCGCAAACGGGGAATACCGGGTTGGGGTAAATTTCATATCGCCAAAGAATCTCGTGGAGGACCTTTAATAGATATAGGTGTTCACATGATGGACTTGTGTTTTTGGCTGATGGGGTGTCCAAAACCTATATCTGCTTCTGCAAAGGTTTATCGTATGTTTGGCGACCGTCCCGACCTATTCAATGCGGATTGGGGTGTGCCATATAATGTCAAGGAGTTTGATGTGGAGGATTATGCAACGGGATTGGTTCGTTTCGAAAATGATATAACCATGCAGATTAGTTTTTCCTGGGCGGCAAATATACCGGAAGAGGTTTATAATGTAACCGTATTAGGTGATAAAGCAGGGTTAACAACACATCCGCCCGGTATTTATTCTGCAGACCATTCCTCACTCACGCGTTACACATGGGATTGGCTATCTCAAGAGGATGGACACCGCAAAGAGATACGGCATTTTACAGAGTGCATTGAGCAAGACAAAACGGTTATTGTGCAACCGGAGCAATCATTACAGATTCAGAAAATAATTGATGCTCTATATGAATCTTCGAAAAAGAACAAAGAAGTTCCTATACGCTGATGAAATTTTTTGAAGTTGTTTTTAAATCGTGATAATATGATGTTTATGTTGTAAACAAAGAAAACATAAGGAGTAAAGATATGGCTACATCTAAAAATAAGATTGTGTATCTTGTAAACAATGGGGATTTTCGAGACACCGCATGTCGTGTCGGTTGGCCTATGCAGGAAAAGACATTGGATTTGCTACAAAAGGCGTTGAAGAAATTAGGATACAATACTAAAGTATTGCCCAAATATGATGCCAAAAAGAAACACGGCTTTATTACAAAACAATGTGAGGGTGTTCAGGTTTTTTCTCAAATTGAATCGGATGCTCCTGTAATTGTGGTTTTGAATATCTGGGCATATTCTCACCATGTTTCAGGTCCTTTACAAACACATCGAGGACCTGTGCTTCTACTGGCAAATTTCGATGGCACATGGCCTGGTCTGGTCGCTTTACTCAATCATTCAGCAACTTTAGACCGCTTAAATGTGGCTCATTCGCGTTTATGGAGCGAGACATTTTCAGATGACCCGATATTTATGAAAAAACTGAAGGAATGGTTAGATACCGGTAAGGTTGTGCATGACTTAAGTCATCTTACCGATGCAGAAAAATTAAATCTGCCTGCATCTGCTGAACAATTTGGGAAGAAATTAGCCGAAGATATTTTGAGAAATCGGCGTATTATGGGACAGTTTGACCCGGGTTGTATGGGGATGCTCAATGCTGTTATGGACCCGGCAAAGTTGGGTGCTGTCGGTCTACCGATTGAATATTTAAACCAATCCGATTTATTAGCAGAAATGAACCTTGTAAGTGATGAAGAGGCACAAAAACATCTGGATTGGCTGGTGAAGAAAGGAACATGGTTCGATTGGGGAACGAACAAATTTACCGATTTAGTATATGACCAGGTGCTTTCACAGATGAAAATGTATAGTTCTGCTGTGCGTATGGTAGCTCGATATGGTTTAAGCGCCATAGGTATTCCATATCAATATGGATTGGTGCGTTGCTGTCCCGCTTCAGATTTGGTCGAAGGAATGTTGAATAACTCAGACCGTCCACCGGTAAGAGACCCTGAAACAAAGAAGATTATTCGTGATGGACAACCCATAGTTCATTTTAATGAAGGGGATATGGGTGCAGGTATTCCACAATTATTGTTATATGAGATTTACTCCCGTAAAAAGATGCCCCCTGAAACTACTTTGCATGATGTCCGCTGGGGTAGAGATTTTGAAGGGAAATTCCTGTGGGTATTTTTAATTTCTGGAGGTGCTCCTCCTGCCCACTTCGGCGGATGGAAAAATACAAAGGTATATCGCCAACCACCGATGTATTTCCCGTTAGGCGGTGGGACTTGCTCCGGTGTGTCTAAACCCGGAGTTATTACATGGGCACGCGCCTATGAAGCAGGTGGAAAATTAGGTATGGATTGTGGATTGGGTGAAGTCGTTGAAGTGCCGAAGGAAGAATTGCAGGATAGACTGAATAAAACAACACCTCAATGGCCTATTGCCAATGTCCATATTCCGGGTTACGACCGTGACCAACTCATGGCATCGCACATGTCCAATCACATCGTTATTGGGTATGGCGATGTACTGGCAGAACTTATTGCAACTTGCCGTTCCTTAGGCATTTCAACACGTGTTGCCGGAGATGTTCGTTCAAGATTTAAGAAGTAATGTCTAACAACAATGGATAGTCTATATCTACTACAAAATTTGTAGGACAGGTTCAAAAAAGCCTGTCCTTATTCTTTTATGAGAAATTTTTAAGTTATCAATGTATGTGTAGTGAATTTTATGTTTGTTTCTTTTCACTCATTAAGAGGATAAATTTTTTAAATATTTGCTGGTCTAATTCATCACTCATTTTTTCTTTCATGAGTTTTAATGCATCAAATGAAGAGAAGGCGTTTTTATAACTCCGTCGAGTAGTTAGTGCATCAAAAATGTCAGCTATTGCAGATACCCGTGCATAAATACTAATTTCATCCCCTTTTAATTTATGGGGGTAGCCATTCCCGGTTAATTTTTCATGATGATGTAGGACTACATCCAATTGTAATTCGTCTTTTAATCCTTGTTCCTTCGTTAAAATTTCATAACCATATTCCGGATGTTTTTTCATCTGTTCGAACTGCTCTTCGGATAATTTCCCAGGAAAATTTACAATCTTAGGGTCTACTCGACATTTACCAATATCATGCAATAAAGAAGCCATACCAAAGCGGAGCAATTCATCCTCGGAAAAATTAATTTCTTTTGCAAGAAATACGCTGAAAATCCCTACATTAACGGAATGGGTATGTGTGTAATAATCAAAATTCGTGACTTTTAGCATACATTGGAAGGCAGTGGGTTCATGAAATATAAAATCTAAAGTATTTTCAACTAAATTACGGGAGCGAGGCAAAAGTTCACCGCTACGAGGGTCATCTAACATTTCTTTGACAGCCTGCGTTGTAACTGTGTAAAGAACCTCTGTCCGTTTCTGAACGGGAACATTTTTATCCGAGAGAATATCCCTTAAATTTGTTTCAAGATAGCGTTTATATTCCCTTTTATTTTCAGAATGGACATATAATATTTCAATACTCTTTTCCTTTAATCGAGCTATATCATTTTCAGAGATAGGTAAACTTTTTGACCGATAAAGTAAAGGCTGCTTATTTGCGTTTGTTCGCAGATATAAATCAAAATTTACTATCTTATCTATTTGCAATAGAGAAATAGGAATTGGAAAGTAATCTTTTTGTATATCAGTTGTTTCCTCTGTTTTTTTGGGGGTATCTTCCATTGTGCTTCCCTTTGCAAATAACAAATCTTATTTTTTATATTTTAACATATACAAAATAAAAATGTTTATTCACAACAAAAATATTTTCAATATAAAACCTTTGAATAAAAACGAACCACCATGAGCAAACAATCAAAAAATATTATTTAAACAGTGAATCTGAACCGCCCTGCCTCGGATATTCTTTCTTCATACATTCGTGCATTCATGGCATGTGGATCCTGTTGAATTGTTTTTATGTAGGGGCGAAAGGTTTCTCGCCCTTACCTCCTCTGTGTCCTTTGAGTTTAATTTCCTTTGTGTCCTCTGTGGTTAATTCTTTTTACCGCTTAGATAGTACTGGCAATATCACATTAAAATTTATAGTCCAATCTAAGGAGGTGTTTTTCCGATATTATTTTTGCTATAATAGGTGCTTAAAATTTTTACAATCATTGAATTTATTGAGTTTTGTTATTAAAATCTTAACATAAGGGAGATTGTTTTATGGCGACTTATCGTATTGCTTTATTACCTGGTGATGGAACAGGTCCTGAAGTATTAAGGGAAGGTGTAAAAGTATTAAATGCTGTAGCGCAGAAGTTAGGGTTTTCGATAGATACGGTAGAATATGATTTTGGTGGTGACCGCTATTTAAAAACGGGAGAAGTTCTGCCTGACACCGCAGTAGATGAATTAAAAAAGTTTGATGCTATTTATTTAGGAGCCATAGGACATCCGGATGTGAAGCCGGGTATTCTGGAAAAAGGAATTTTACTTCGTCTGCGTTTTGAGTTAGACCAATATATTAATCTTCGTCCTGTAAAGTTATATCCCAATGTTTATACACCTATTAAAGACAAAGGTCCGAAAGAAATTGACTTTGTTGTCGTTCGTGAGAATACGGGGGGACTATATACAGGATGCGGCGGATTTCAAAAGAAAGGAACACCCCACGAAGTAGCCATTCAAGAAAGTGTGTATACGCGTTTTGAAGTTGACCGTTGTTTAAAATATGCATTTGAATTGACACGAAAACGGAATAAAGATAAGAAATTAACGCTGGTTGGAAAAACCAATGTGTTGACATTCGTTTTCGATTTGTGGGAACGAGCATTCCATGAGATGGGAGCAAAAGAATACCCTGACATTACCCGCGATTATGCTCATGTAGATGCAACGACTATGTGGATGGTAAAAAATCCGGAATGGTTTGATGTAATCGTTACCGACAATATGTTCGGTGATATTATTACCGATTTGGGTGCCATGATACAGGGGGGTATGGGTGTCGCTGCGGGTGGAAATATTAATCCAGAGGGTGTGTCCATGTTCGAGCCGATAGGAGGGAGTGCTCCTAAATATACAGGAATGAATATTATTAATCCCATTGCCTGTATATTAGCCGGTCAGATGTTATTAGACCACATTGGTGAGAATAAAGGAGCGGAGATACTCGAGCAAGCAGTTATAAAGTTTTTCGAATCCAAAGCACTCCCCGGTTTATCCGCAAAGGAAATTAAAGAATCGGGTTGGTCAACAACCAAAATTGGCGATGCGATTGCAGATTATGTAGCAAAAATATAAATTTGATTAGTGATATACATAAAAGTAAAATAGGGGGCATAATTTTTAGGTAATAGGGAGTCTCTATGTCTCAGAAGAATAGAGCAGGGATAGCACTTTCATTAGCCATACTCGGTTGGTCTTTTTCACCGATATTTATCCGATACCTTCAGGATGCCTACGACCCTTTTACGCAGGCAGGGATAAGGTATAGCGGAGCCGTTCTTTTTCTCGTGCCTTATTGCCTTCTATTTTATAGAGACGCCTTCAAAAAGGCTTTTTTAAAACCTTTCCCTACATTCATTCTATCTATCACCAATGTTGTTATGCAGTCTGCATGGACGATAGGAATATATTACTCTACTGCAAGTTTGGGACAGATTTTAGCAAAGATACAAATACCTATTGTTGCTTTTTTTTCATTCCTTGTTTTTGCAGAAGAACGCTCGTTAATCAAAAATCCTCGATTTATTATCGGGTCTATTTTGGGAATTCTTGGTTCTGCTTTATTGATATACAAACCTTCAGCAATTGATGAATTTCCATACCTATACCGTGCTGTTTTAGCCTTATTTTTATCCGCTTTCTTATGGGGTATTTATTGCGTATATGGTAAATACACAGTAGAACGGGAACTTCATCCCATTCCTATGTTCGGTGTTATTTCGATATATACTACAATAGGATTATTACTTTTAGGTTACTTTCTGGGCTCTCCTGAGAAAGCAATACATGCAAGTGTTTCCATACATCTTATAGCCCTGTTTTCGGGGCTTCTCCCAATCGCGGTAGCCCATTCCTCTTTCCACTATGCCCAATGGCATTTAGGTTCCGCCTTTTGCAATACCTTACTCACATTAAACCCCTTGATTACCCATTTCTTTGCTTTGTTATTATGGAAAAATGAGCATTTATCCATAATTCAGTGGATAGGAACATCTATATTACTTTTGGGGTGTGTTCTTGTATTATTTACCCAATCGAATATAAAAACACAATCACCCGAATAATAAAAGAGCCGTATATTTGAGGTTTCTCAAATATACGGCAGAATTTATAGGAAAAATCCCCATCCCCGGGGATTGTTAGGCTGGAAGAGCCCACCCTTCTCTATAAGGTTTCGTTAACATAGCATTGGCTTCATCATCACCAACAAATTTTCCTTCTGCCATATTATAGGTGATTTTCCGATTTAGTCTTTGAGCAATACAGCCTAAAAGCACAACCTCTGTAAGCGGTGCTGCATAATCAAAATTCGAGCAGGCAGGTTCTCCACCTTTGCATGCTTCAAGCCAATTACGATAATGGTTTGACCCACTAATACGCGGAATGATAGGTTCGGGCTTTTTATAGTCATTCATGCGTGATTCAGGTAATAGCCTTGCTTTCCCTCCATATTCACCCGCAGTAAGGTATCCATTTGTCCCGATAAATAAAGAACCATTATCGCCATCCCCGATTGTTTCTTGTGCAGGAATATCAGCAGGTTTTTGCGGTTTATTTCCTTTGTCATACCAGTAAACATCTACAGGTCCCATATCCTCCCGTTCAGAGAAATGATATTTCACAACGGATTTAATAGGATAGGTCTGTGTATTATATCCCTCGATTTGAACTATTTCAATAGTAACCTCTTTGGCTTTATCTAATTTAAGAGCCCAGAATGCGGGGTCCATGATATGGCATCCCATATCTCCGAGGGCACCACAACCAAAATCTATCCATCCTCGCCAGTTATGCGGTGCATACCCACGATTATAGGGACGCATGGGGGCTGGACCTATCCATAAATTCCAATCCATCGAAGGTGGAATCGGTTGTTCAGGCAAGGGATTGGGTGTGCCCTGTCCCCAACCATCGCGAGGACGGTCTGTCCAGATATGTGCTTCTTTCACTTGTCCAATAGCACCTGTCCATATCATTTCGCATACCTCTCGTGCACCTATACCGGAATGCCCTTGATTTCCCATTTGTGTGGCAACTTTCATTTCTTGTGCTGTTTTACGGAGAAGCTTTGCTTCGGCGATGGTATGGGTCATGGGTTTTTGGACATAAACATGTTTTCCCAATTTCATAGCGGTATATGCAATCGTTGCATGCGAATGATCAGGGGTTGAAATGGTAACAGCATCAATATCTTTACCCATTTCGTCAAACATCTTTCGGAAGTCCTGATAGACCTTTGCCTGAGGTGCTTTTTTAATAGTTTCACTGGCATAGTCAAGGTCAACATCACATAAGGCAACAATATTTTCACGCGAACAAGAAAGAATATCTTCTCTTCCTTTACCACCTATACCAATACCCGCCAAATTTAATTTTTCATTCGGTGAAAGTTTGCGGGGAACAACTTTTGCGGTATTGGGTTTGTTCTGTGCGAAAACACTGCCCATTGCTGTGCAGGTAGTAACAGTAAGAAACATTCTTCGCGTTATCTCATTCTTTTTCATGGAAAACTCCTCCAAAATAGTAATAGATTTTTGTGAAAAATAGATGTAATT
>AWNW01000076.1 GCA_000493945.1 Candidatus Hydrogenedens terephthalaticus JGI OTU-1 | reverse complement strand
ATGGGATAATCCGCTCCATCTGTTCTAAAAATTTCCCCTTGGGAGTTGATCTCTGTAAGGATAATTCATACTCCGCAAAACTCATCTGTTGCTCTTGTCCTTGCATAGTATACGCTCCTCTTATTAAAGTTTATTATCTCGCTATTGCCTACCTATATTATTAATACATCTCCCTCCCTCTTTCGTTTCATTTTCCCTCTTATCTCCCTCTGTATTACAATAATTAAAAAATAAAACATTTATTCAGAGATCTCAAATATTTCCAATTGAACAATCTTTTAATATCTTGTATTTATTATACCAAAGTAACGGGATATTTTTCTATTGGGTTACCCATCAGTTAATAGAAGAAAATGCTTCCAAACCTATCTTTACGCTTTGGCTTATCTCTTCACGGGAATCTTCTATAAATGTTTCTGCTATCTTTAATGTTTCAAATACTATGGGAGGTAATTCAGGTATAGACTCGCTGACAGAATCACCCATTTCCAACGAATATGTAATCGCATTGGATAGAGACACCAAACAAGTCCCGGGTAAAAATTCCGAAGCGGATTTTTCGGGTTGATGATGATACCGAATTGCCTGAACAATGTTTTCCGGTAAATTCCAATGATTTGCCAACAAGGTTCCCACTTCCGAATGGTCTGTCCCAAAATGTGATGGTTCTACAGATACTAAAGGGAGTTCCTTCCGCTTTGCCTCTTTTATCGCTCCACGGAACAATTCCGGGTCAAGATAATCAAAAACAACTTTGCCAATATCATGAAGTAACCCTGCCTCAAAAGCATTATTCTCTGCTATATTTAATTTCCGATTTAGTAAGTCTGAAATAATGGCACATGCGAGGGCATGATTCCATAATTTTTTTCTATCGAGGTAATCAGAAGAATTGGAAAAGAAACGAAAGGCTGTTACAGACAGAACAATGCTACGGATGCCCTTATAACCTAATAACACAATAGCATCCGTAAGACTACCTATCTTTCGAGGGAAATTGTAATAAGCGGAGTTTACCACGCGAAGAATTCCCCCTGCTAAACTCTGGTCAGAACTAATTAACTTAGCAAGTCCGATAGCCGAACTATCCGGATCCGCCATTTCCTTAAGTACTGCCGAAACTGTGGTCGGTAGGGTAGGTAGCGTAGAAATCTTTTCTACAATTTGAATCGGTTGCCATTTAGACATAAACTACACCTTTTTTAAAATATAAACTTTTATATTTACTCACAATGTATATTACCATATTCTGTATTGAAAATAAATTCAGGAATTATTTATCACCAGACCTTGTTAAATACATAGTCAAATGTAAGGAGAAAATATTATGAGTGACACCAAAGTCCATACTATAAAAGAAGGTGATTCTGCCCCAAAATTCTCATTAAAAAGTCATCGTGGAGAAAAAATTCAACTATCAGATCTTCGTGGAAAATATGTCGTGTTGTATTTTTATCCAAAAGATGACACACCGGGTTGCACAATAGAAGCGCAAGGATTTCGTGACTTCTCATCGGAATTTGAGAAAAAGAATGCTGTCGTTTTGGGGGTCAGCCCTGATTCCTTAGAATCTCATTGCTCTTTTGCAGACAAGTATAATCTCAGTTTCCATTTACTTGCCGATGAAGGACACAAAATCGCTGAAAAATACGGTGCCTGGGGTGAAAAAAATATGTATGGAAAAATTACATACGGCATTATCCGTTCCACATTTCTAATTGGTCCCGATGGAAAAATTATTAAAATCTGGAGAAAAGTAAAACCGGAAGGACATGCTCAGGAAGTATTGACAAGTATCCCCTAAACCAAATTTTATCGAGTACCCACAACACGGTCTTTTGTAAATTCACGCCATAGGACAAACCATATCGCCAACACGAGGAAGATAATCGTTAGCACGATAAGGGTTATGAAAGCCCGTTGTGGACTAACAAAAAATAGTTCTTTCTGAAAACTACCTATAACTGTCATTACCGCACGGTTATATCGTTGAGAAGCAAGGGCAGGGAACATAGAATCTAAATACTTTTGTATCGTCCAGAAATCTGCTATGCCGGGAATAACATTTGCAATTTTTTCCCAACCGAAGAATAATATAACACCAATAATGATCGGGTAATTTGTTGCACAACCCAACATTAAACTAATAGCACCATAACCCATCAAACCCATAATTCCCACACCTAAGTATTGCAATAACATACTTATACCAATGAAATCTACATAAATACTTCCTAAAACAACACAGGCAAAAAATGTAGAGAAAAGTCCTACCCCCAATAAAAAGGTAGAAATAAGCATATAAGCAAGAAATCTACCGATTATCCACGCAAATTTGGATACAGGTCTCGTAAGTAGATATACAATAGTTAAGGAATCTACCTCTTCGCGAATACCAATCAAACCGATAAATAGAGCCAGCAACGGGGTAAGTGTATGAACATATACTTGCTCCGAAAGACGGATAAAGATTTCCAGACCGCTTTCACGAAACATGGCTCGGGAAAATAACGCTACAAAGATGGGGATAACCACTGGAAGAACACATATTACAGCCATTAATAAAAAGCGATCGCGTCGCAGTGTAATGGTCAAGGAATGGAGAAAGGATGTTTTTATATCTAAAAAAAGACTACCTATGTTTTTAATTCGCAATATCGCCATTTGTTTTATAATCCTCGCGGGATATGAGTTGAAATTAAGTATTGGAAAACAGATTGTAAATCTTCATCCGCACAGCGAAAACTATATATCGGCACTTTTTCATCCAAAAACACTTCATTGATATATTTAAATGTTTGCATGGGGTCTAATGTATGCACCGTTAAGGATTGTGTGTCAAAATTTACCGTAGTGATATTCTCATCTACACTTAATATCTGGTAAACCTTCTTCGGTTCTAATGTCTCGATAACAATTGTGCGAGGATGATTTTTGATGAGGTCGCGTATCTCTCGAATTTTTCCGAAGGCAAGGACTCTTCCATTATAAATCAAAATTACAGTATCCGTAACGCGTTCAACTTCATGTAACACATGGCTTGAGAAAATAACCGTTTTCCCTTCATTCCCAAGAGAAATAACTAACTCAAACAATTCTTCACGAGCAGTGGGGTCAAGCCCATTCATGGGTTCATCTAAAAACAAAATTTCGGGGTCATGTAAGAGTGCCTGAGCAATTTTTATACGCTGTCTCATTCCTTTGCTATAAGTGGCAATAGGATCATACATACGCTCTGTCATACTTACCCGTTCTACGGCACGCTCCACTTGTTTCTTTGCAACTTTGGGCTTGTAGCCGGAATATCGTGCTAACCAGTACAAAAATTCATAACCACTCACCTCTTCCACGAAGTGGTCCATTTCCGGACAATAGCCTACTTTCTGTAGTGTGTGAAAATTATTGCGTGGCTTTTCACCCAAAATACGAATCTCTCCCCGACTGGGACGATACAAACCCAACGCCAATTTAATGAATGTAGATTTACCTGCACCATTCGGTCCTAATAAACCGATAACACCGGAAGGAATCTGAACGGAAACATTATTTAAAGCTACCACCTCACCAAACCATTTGGATAATTCCCGCGTCTCAATTTGTATATCCATGAATTAACCCCTTTCCGCTTTCCGAACCTGGAAAATACATATCAGTAAACACAACATCGAAACAAAGAATATATATAAAAACATATTAAAGCCGCTTACATCTGCCGTTCGGAAAAAGATATTACGGTCTACATTAAAAATTTTTTGTCCCATGAAATATATGGCTACTGGAAACGAAATCTGCATATAATTTCCATCTCGCATAAAGTTGGATAGAAGCCCTGCCAGTGTCGTATTGGCTATTAGAATAGTTATTACACTTATTACGGTTATGTTCTCTGTGGGGAAAATACTGGATGCAGCAACGATGGCTAATGCAGAAGGGACAACCAATACCAAAGAGAACATAAGACTATCTCCCATAACCGGGAGATAAGAAAATAAACCTGTCCAAGTTGACGATTTTTTTGTAACATAATCCGTAAACATAAGTATCACAGCAGGGACAAAGGTCAAAGAAAGTCCACAGAATATTACAGATAATAATTTTCCTACCAAATAATCATACCAGTGGATAGGCTTGGAAAAGTATATGTCCCAGAGACGATTTTTCCTATCGGTGCATACGGTTCCGGCTCCAACATAAAGCAAAAGGAGCAAAACAATAGGTGCCTGCAAACGGATAAGATTGTAATAGAGTTCTTCATTAACTTTCAGCCAGGTTACAGAACGAATAAGGGGAGCCAGAGGATGATTGGGGTCCTGCATTGCGGAATTGTAGGAAAGAATTTGAAGAAAACGAGCCAGCGGTTGCAACATTCCCAACAGGAATAATATCTGGAAGATACGCGAGCGATTCCATAATCGCACCTCTTCAAGGAATACAATCCACCAGCGGAAATGACGAAGATACTTCCCCTCAAAGGGTCTGTAAGTAAATGAATATACAGGCATGCGTTAACTTACCTCTTCCTTATCAAGTTTTGACTGAAATAATTCCGCCAGACTTCCACCCGCAGGCACAAAGGAACGAATTATTGTTCCTGCTCGCTGGGCACAACGGAATATTTCCTGTTGTTGAATACTTTCCGGTAAATGGAGGGATAAGACTTCCTGGGGCAACTCCTGAAACTTTATCCCTGTTTTTTTCAACTCTTCCTTAAAAGTTTCCATAGGTGGTTGAACAGAGACTTCATAGTGATTTACTTTACTATCAATCAAGGATTGAAGGTCTCCACAATAAACCAGTTTTCCCTTTTTTAACACAACAATTTGTGAACACAGATTTTGAACATCGGGTAATAAATGTGTAGATAAAATGGTTGTAACACCTCGTTGTTCGGAAATCTCTCTTATCAGTTGAAGCATTTCCAATCTACCATCCGGGTCTAATCCATTGGTAGGCTCGTCCAAAATTAAAATTTTAGGGTCATGCAGAATGGCTTGTGCCAATTTTACCCGTTGCAACATTCCTGTTGAATAAGTTTGCATAGGGCGGTACCGTGCTTCTTGCAATCCCACATAATTTAATACTTCGTGAGACCGCTCTAAAGCATCAACATAAGACATTCCTACCAACCTGCCACAATATACTAAAAAACTAACCGCCGTTACTTTCGGACTGACTACTTCCCGTTCGGGCATGTGTCCTACAATAGCACGAACTTTTAATATTTCTTTCGGCAGTGAAAAACCAGAAATTGTAATCCTCCCTTGCACAGGACGAATAAAACCTAAAAAAGTGCGTATGAGTGTGGTTTTCCCTGCTCCGTTTGGACCGATGAGACCAATAACACCCGGTTCTAATTGGAAAGATATGTCGTTAATGGCAACCGTTTCGCCATAAGAGACGGTCAGATTTTCAACCTCTATAAAAGCCACTGTTTAACACCTCATTTTTTCTGTATTATACCCGAACCATACAGTCAATATTCATTACAGGCTCTTCTCCTTTTACGGAAATGACTGTACTATACACATACCGAACCCCACGACCAAACTGGACATAATAAATATCTAACTGCCATTCCCCTGTTGGGACATCTTCGAAAACAAAATTTCCACCTAAGGGGTTCACCATCGCACTCATACTTCCGACCAGTTCATCCATATTTACCACCTGTCCAAAGGCAAAAGGTCGCCCGGATGGAGGCCGAAGTAAAGCGATACCACCAATAGGCGGTGATGGGTTACACCGTCCTTCAATTCGCACACCGCCCATTTTACCGAAGTCGAAGCGGGTTGTCTGTCCCTCTTTAACTTCAACAGGAACACCCCTTGTCTCAAACAAGCCACTCATGTTAATATCATCTGCATCTCCAGAGCCAACTGGTGATGCAACTAATTGATACACGCCACCGGTTAGCCCGTCAAAATAATAATAACCATTAGCATCGGTATTGGTCGTTTTTGTTCCCCCTGGACCTAAAATAATCACCATGGCATTGGGAGCCAGTTTTCCATCTATATATACATGGCCTTCCAATCCACCGCCCGAACCCAAAGTTATTGTAATATTTTCCATGCGTTGTCCTGCACTCAAAGAAATCAAACCACTATTGCCCATAGCATAACCTTCATGTTGGGCTATAACCACATAATTTCCCTCCGATACGGATTCAAAGCGGAACATACCATCTTCACCAACAATCTGCATCTTTCCTCCGGAGGATTCTTCAGCGAAAAGGGCTCGGGTCATGGCTTCTGTTTCGGATTCGGATTGAATTAAGAATACTCTTGCTCCCTGAGGATTACCTCCGCCACGAATATTTACTTTTCCCGCAACAACCGCACCCTGTTTGGATACATATATCTTTACTTCTACCGTTTCCCCTTCGCGAACCATTGCTTCTGCTTTGCCATCTACATATTCGTCCGAACTTGCCGTCAATATAAAAGCACCGGGACCCAATTGGAGTTCAAATCTACCTTCCGGGTTAGTAAATGAAGATTCTGTGGTCTCTGTCGTGTATTGTGCAAAGGTAATATCACCTGTTTCCTCTGCTCCAAATGGTGCCGGTTTCGCTTCAATCGTAAAAGGCTTTTCCAGAGGGGCATTCGTTTCTTTTACCAAAACCTGCCCACGAATCACACCGAAGGTCTGCAAAATAACATCGGTAGGCTGATTAAACCGAACACTATACAATGTTCGGGTTACATACCCGGGATATGAAACACGCAATTCATAATATCCGATACTTATCCCATCAATCCTATACATTCCCGCACTATCCGTCTTTGTTGATTCTTCTACAGACTGAAAACCTGCTGTGGTAATTCCTTCCAATCGGACATCTGCACCACTTATAGGCTGTCCCTGCGGATTTGTTACCTTTCCGTAAACAGACAATTCTCCTGCTTCAACAGGTTCTAAAGTAATGTTAATACCTGTCACTTTCGAATATCCATCGCTGGCAAATTTATACCCTGACATGGGAACTTTGTATCCCGATTTCCATGCTAAAATTTGATAACTTCCTTGTGGAAGTCCAGAAATATAATAAGAACCATCTTCCTGTGTAGTTACATTCTTAAAAGTTGTGGGCTGGTCAAGTGGTGAAAAGATAGCACTGTATTCGGGCATGCATATAATATCTGCTCGAGATATAGGATTCCCTGCGGTATCTCGCACAAATCCTGAAACAGATGTCCCGTCAAACACATTAACATCCACACGAACTACCCGATACGATGGAGTTAATGCAAATACATCGCTCAATTGGGGCGTATATCCTCCTACCCCGGTTACATACAAACGCCATTCCTGATTTAAAGGAACACCGCCCATTTCATAATAGCCATTACTGTCAGAAGTTGTGGATATAGGGGCTTCTTGCGTTAGTAATGCACTTACTGCCTGTGAGAATATGCTTTGAGAGGTAGTTAATAAAACTTCTGCACCGGAAACAGGTTCGCCCGACATGTTTAATATATATCCCCAAATCATTCCCGCAGGTAATACTTTAAAATTTACACCTCTTTGAACATCCTGTGGAGATACAATTGTAACTTTTTTATAGGGAAATTCTTTTTTGTTAGGTAAATAAGGCGTACCCTCTATAGAGATCAATATCCCGTAAGTGCCCGGGATAAGTCCTTCTAACTTAAAATTTCCATCTTCATCACTTACAGCAGGTATTGATGGAGTGGTTTTCCCCTGTTCCTTAAAAGGGTTTAGCCCTTCATCAATAATAATTTTAACTCCACTGGCACCTTTACCTGAACCTTCCTCAACAACTCTTCCTTCAATGGTTCCCCCTTTGTATAGTTTTATTGTAATCTCATTCGCTTCTTCTTCTTGAAGTTCCGGTAAAGGTTCTTCCCCCTGAATATAATCCCCATATTTAGCAATAACACGAAGATTTTCTTTCTTAAACTGTTCTATATCAACATCAAAAAGTGTAATCACAGCAATACCTTCTTCATTCGTGCCAAAAGGTCCTCGTATCTGATAAGGCTCGACAGTAGTCCTCCCGGATGTTACTGAAAAACCCCCCAATGAAGGTCTGTATCTTCTTACCGATGTTGATGCTAATATAACCTTGGCTCCCGGTAAAGGCTGATTGTTTTGCCCATCTATTACTTTCACAGAACAATAAAATATTTTCCTCTCAATTACAGGTGGTGTTGCAGTTTCTTGTGTCCCAGAAGGCTCTTGTGGTGTGGGAACTTTAGGTTGTGCCTCAGGGGGAGGAGTAGATATATCAGGAAGGGTTTCATCATATTGCTTTGCGGGTTTTCTATCCGTACGCTCCGCAGGTTTATTCTCATAAGCAATATTTGACCGTGGAGGGGCTTCGGGTTTCTGCGGGGCAAATAAAAATGCAACCGCTATCCCTATAGCTACAATAAGGACTAATACAAATATTGCCTGAACCATTCCACGGGAGATAAATACTTTCTTACTCATAAATAACTCTCATCTTTCACATTTAAATACAACTAATATTTCATATTATAACGAAGGACAATACTATTAAGATAAAACAAGGTATAATTATTTTTCAAAATAATACACAAAAAAGGTCCACGATTGTCCTCGTTATTATATCTAACTTTCACATTTTATGAGATTTAGCCCATGGGGTAAGTAATATAACCAAAGTGCTTATGGCAACCCCTAATGTAAGTAAGAAAGAATAAGTCCCCTGATATTTTATCCAGAAAGTCTGCAAAGAGGTTCGGCAATAGTCCCAGTATCCCCAACCTGCATCGGAACCATACCAGAACAT
>AWNW01000075.1 GCA_000493945.1 Candidatus Hydrogenedens terephthalaticus JGI OTU-1 | reverse complement strand
AGGGGTTGTTATCTGCGACAAACCGATTGTTAATTATATTGCTACTTATAAAGAAAAAAATTCGGAGTTTATCTCAACACAAGCAGAAAAAGAGTGTGTAGAGGAATTAGGTCTATTGAAAATGGACTTCTTAGGATTAAAAACGCTGAGTGTCATTCATAACACATTAAAATTGATAAAAAAACACAAAGGCATTGATTTAGATATTAATAAAATTTCTTTAGATGATAAGAAAACATTTAAGATGCTTCAAGATGGAAGTACATTGGGCGTGTTCCAATTAGAAAGTGAAGGGATGCGAAATCTTGCAATTCGATTAAAGGTGCAATCCTTAGATGAAATTGGTGCTCTGGTAGCACTATTTCGTCCCGGGCCCATGAAGTATATTGGCACATTTATTGAAAATAAATTTAATCCGGAAAAAATACAATACTGGCATCCGATGTTGGAACCCGTGGTGAAAGAAACATACGGAATACCTATATATCAGGAGCAAGTCATGCAAATAGCCCAGCGATGTGCGGGGTTCTCATTACCCGAATCGGACATGTTGCGTCAGGGTATGGCAAAAAAGAAAATGGACATTGTAGAAGCGAGAAGATTGCCATTTATTGAAGGATGTATAAAAAATGGGATTGACAAACAAACCGCGGAACAAATCTTTGCCAATATTGAGGATTTTGCCAATTACGGCTTTAATAAATCTCATAGTGTTGCATACGCACTTTTGGCTTATCAAACAGCCTATTTAAAAGCGAATTATCCCGAAGAATATATGTGTGCCTTGTTAACCAAAGAAGTGGATAATCTTGAAAAAATCTCTCTGTATATCAATGAATGTAATCGGATGGGCATTTCTGTATTGCCGCCGGATGTAAATAAAAGTGATGTAGTCTTTTCAATAGAGGGCAAAACTATCCGCTTTGGATTGGGTGTTATAAAAAATGTAGGTATGGGTGTTTGCGAATTAATTGTAAACGAACGAGAAGCAAATGGTAGTTATAAAGATATTTTTGATTTCTGTTGCCGACTTAATCCGCGGCAAATTAATAAACGAGTGCTTGAAAATTTGATTAAGGCAGGGGCTATGGATTCATTTGGGGTAACCCGACAAAGTCTTTTTGAATCTATAAATGCAGCTATGACAGAAGGACAACGCGCCAGTAAAGAACGGTCCACAGGACAAATAAGTCTTTTTGGGGATGTTCCGATTGCCACTCTCAACACCAATATTCGTAATGAAATTATTCAGAAGGAAGAATGGCCACTATTACAGAAACTTTCTTACGAAAAAGAGGTGATAGGGATATATATATCGGGACATCCATTAGAGCAATATAAAGATATATTTAAATTATGGACTACACCGAAAGATGTTGTTGAAAAGAAAAGGGAAGGAGAAGAAGTAATTTTTGGAGGAATTATTTCCGATGTTAAATATCATATTGCTAAAAAAGGGAAAATGGCTTTTATCAAATTGGACAATACCGAACAGCAATACGAAATAACCTGTTTTTCGGACACATACGAAAAGTCAAAAGATTTGATATATCCGGAGAATATAGTCCTTATTCAGGCACGGGTCAATTTCAGAAATTCTCAACGCGGTTATATTGCTCGTATTATCATTCCACCCGAAGAATGTATGGCTTTGGCAAGTGCTTTCCATATACGGGTGGATTCAACAATCACGGAAAATGATTACGAAAAAATGATGGATATATTTTCTTATAATACGGGAGATTGTGAGGTCTTTTTTCATTATCAGGATATTCTTAAACAAAGGGAAATTATTATTCAGGCGTATCCGGATATAAAAGTATCTGCTACTCCACGAATCGTTGCGGAAACAGAAAAAATTGTAGGTAAAAATAACACATGGTTTAGTGCTGGTAATTTATTGCACGCTTCTTATAATGGAAAAAGGATAGAATAATGTAGGGGCGAAAGATTTTTTGCCCATACAGAAATAAATTCATAATTATCGAACAAAAAAGAATAAGGTATTGGGGTCCTTTCTTATTATAAGATACTAAACTTCAATTGTTTCGCGGAATTTAAGAATGGATAGGTTTTTAACGCCTTTTTCTTCAAGTGCTGAGTAAAGGGCTTGCATGGCTTTCGATTCGCCGTGCACCAGAAAAACTTTCGTATCGGTATTTGCATATCTTGAACCAAAGTCAATTAGTTCAGATCTGCCGGCGTGTGCACTAAATTCGTTCATAATTCGAACGCGTGCTTTTAATTCCAACATAATACCTAAAATTTTAACCTGCTTTTGTTTTTCAACGATTTTGCGTCCCAATGTGTATTCCGCCTGGAAACCAATAATAAGGATGGTATTGCGTGGGTCTGAGATATTATTTCGGAGATGATGTAAAATTCGACCATATTCACACATTCCAGACGCAGAAACAATGATAGCAGGACCTTTCAAACTGTTTAACTCCATAGATTCGGTCTGAGAACGAATGTAGCGGATTCGTTTTAAGTCAAATGGATTGCCCGCTTCGCGTAATTGCTTTTTAAAGTCTTCGTCAAAGGATTCCATGTGTAGGCGAAATACTTCTGTAATGTCCACAGTAAGAGGACTATCCACAAAAACAGGAATATCCGGGATTCGGTTTTGTATCTCCAATCGGTGAAGAGAATAAATAAATTCTTGTGTTCGTTCTAAAGCGAAACTGGGAACAATAACTTTGCCTTCCTGAGCAACGGCTTCTTTTATTATCTCTTCCAATTTCGCATCCATTTGTTCTACATTCCCATGGTCACGGTCACCATAGGTAGATTCCATTATCAGTGCATCACAAGGGGAAGGTTCCCATGGGTCTTGGAGTATGGGCATGTTTTTCCGACCAATATCACCCGAAAAGATAAATCGTTTCCATTTCCCTGCTTCTCGATATTCTAATTCGACCATTGCGGAACCTAACACATGTCCTGCATCGTGAAATGTCAGGAATACATCATTGCCAACCTGTATACGCATTTCGTAAGGAACCGATATAAAATGTTTCATAATTTCATGGACATCATCCGAAGTATAAAGTGGTGGGATAAAGGTCAAATGTTTTTTAGATAGCCATTGGGCATCTTTCTGCTGAATATGGGCACTATCCATTAACATAATTGAACATAAATCCCGTGTAGCCGGTGTTGCGTAGATGGGTCCTCTGTATCCTTTTTTACCAAATAACGGTAATAGTCCGCTATGGTCTATGTGTGCATGGCTGAGTATAATGCAATTAATTTTTTGGATGTCGAGAGAATTCTGACGGTTTTTCTGGTCAGCTTCAGCACGCCTTCCTTGAAAGAGGCCACAATCCAGTAAAATTTTATTGCCATTTATCTCTAAAAGATGCTTACTCCCTGTAACTTCTTGTGCGGCTCCGTAGGATGTAATTTTCATGATGCGGACTCCCTGTTTCTTATAACGGGTGGATGTGTTTTGAACCATTCTACACAACGCTCAACAAGCCGCTTGGGGTCACGGTCAAAAACGATATTTGAACCTGTTTTTTTCTCGATTACAGGAAGGATGTCGTCAACATGGTCAGCAATACCCCCTGTGCCCATAAGCACACCGATCGGTCTTCCTTCGTCGTAGGCAATGGCAAATTCGCCCAATGTTCCAGAACGACCCCCGACTATAATAATAATATCGCAACTGCGAACACCTATTACTTCTCGACCCATAAGACCTGAACCGGTATATATCATAATATCAATGTGGTCTAAAGGACTCCCATAGACATGAACATGTTCATATTCGCTTAATGCGGGAGAAACTCCTACTGTTAAACCACCTTTGGATTTACAACCTTTAACGGCTTCATGAGGCAACCCTGGACAGCCCCCTGTTAATATTACACAATCTAACTCCGCAATAGTCTCACCTAAAATTCTGCATTTTTGTGCTACCTCCGGAGAGATTTCGCCTCCCGCAGAACCCATGACACCTATTTTGATTTTTGGTTTATCCATTTGTTTTTACTCCTTTCTGCTGTTTTACTTCTTTTAATAATTCATTGGCATGTTTTAAACTAATTTCGGAAACAGAGCCATCAAGCATACGAGCGATTTCTTTAATTCTCTCTTCTCCTTTTAAAGGTCTAACGCGGGTTACAGTTCGGTTGTCCACATTTTCTTTCAATATCTGGAAATGAGATGCCCCAAAAACGGCAATCTGAGGAATATGGGTTATTACTATAACTTGATGATGACGGGCTAATTCTGCCAACTTTTCGGCTACTTTTCGTGCGACCATACCTCCCACACCGGCATCAATCTCATCAAATATCAAAGTAGGAATCTGGTCGGCACGAGCCAATTCCTTTTTCAAAGCAAGCATAATTCGGGACATTTCACCACCAGAGGCAATCTGTCTTAAAGGTTTTTTGACTTCACCGACATTAGGGGTTAGTAGAAACTCAACTTTATCAATACCACTGGAATACAAAGGACACCTTTCTATTGCAACATGAAAGGTTGCATCTTTCATTGCTAAATCCTTAATTGACTGGGTAACCTGTAAAGAAAGGATTTCTCCTGCTTTTCGTCTCTGTTCTGATAATTGTTCAGCAGATTGCATAATTTCTTTGTATAGTTTATCTCTTTGTTTCCTTAATTCATCTAATTGTTGTTCGCTGTTCATAACTTTATCCAGAACAGAACGGGCTTTTTGTGCGTATTCTATTACTTCTTCAATTGTGTTTCCATACTTATGTTTTAATCGGTTTATCTGGTTAAGTCTCTGGTTTAATCGTTCGATTTCTTCTTCGCTGATTTCTACAAGGCTACAGCATCGTTCGCATTCTCGGGATAGTTCTTGCAGTTCACATTGAATCTCTTCGAGGCGATTAAAAAACGGCTCGAAGGTGGCATCATGTTTTTGCAGTTCACTGACCATAGATTGGATACGGTGAAGAAAAACAATTACACTAAATTCAGAACCGGAGAGTAATTCGGAGATTTCTTTTGCATTCTTCCGTATATTTTCAAGATTCATAGCGTAGGACAGTTGATTTCGTAGGGTTTCATCTTCTCCGATAGATGGGGATACCTGTTCGATTTCATTTAGTTCATGTTTTAACAAATCCAATTCGCGGTTTTGTCGTTGAGCCATTTCTTCAAGGGATGCTATTTCTTCATCTATCTTTTTTATAGCGAGGAACTTTTCACGAACATCTTCATAAAGGGCGTTGGCATTTGCAAAGGTATCCAATAATTCTAACTGGCATGAGGGTTTTAATACAGATTGATGTTCATGTTGTCCATGAAAATCTACAAGTTGATTTCCTAAATTTAAAAGGACACTGACAGGAACAGGTCTCCCGGAAACCCATGCTTTACTTCTCCCATCGGAAGATATAAGACGGGAAAGAATAATTTTATTATCATCTAATTCAATTTCATATTCTTTCAATATCTGTAGTATGGATTGGGATACATCCGGAATATGAAAAACAGCATCTACTCGGGTTTTTTCTGCACCTGTTCGTATAAATTCTGTGGATGCCCTCTCCCCCAACGCCATTTGTAAGGATTCAACAATTATAGACTTGCCCGCACCGGTTTCACCCGAAAGAATATTCAGTCCCGATGAAAAATTGATTTCAAGTTCATCAATTAATGCAAAATCTTTGATATACAAGGTTTCTAACATAAATCTTTCACATCCTATGATTCTGTCCTTTTCGTCAATGTCAGATATGCCAGATACTCCTGATTTCCAGCAGGTCCTTTAATGGGAGAAGGAACTACACCCTGAATTTCAAAGCCGAGTTTTTCTGCTTCGTTTAATACTTCATCAATTGTTTTTTTAATAATCATACTATCTTTAACAACACCACCTTTTTCAACATGTTCGCGTCCTGCTTCAAACTGAGGTTTGATTAATATTACCCCCCGAGACTGATTATCTACAAGTTCTATTATTTTGGGTAAAATCAATTTTAAGGAAATAAAGGAACAATCCACAGTAAAAAAGTTGGGTTTTTCAGATAATTGAGTAGGGTCTAAGTATCGAATATTACATCGCTCCATCACAACGACACGAGGATTATTTCTTATAGACCATGCTAATTGTCCATATCCCACATCAATAGCATAGACTTTTTTTGCACCGTATTGTAATAAGCAATCTGTAAAACCTCCTGTAGAAGAGCCTATATCTATGGCGATTACAGATTGGACATCTATCCCGAAATGATTTAATGCATGCTCTAATTTTATTCCTCCTCGACTAACGAAACGGTTATCCTGTATCACTTTTAATTCAATATTTTCGGGAAGTTTCGTTCCGGGTTTGTCAAGACATATACCATTTTTATCAAATACCTTTCCCGAGCGAATAAGGGATTGAGCCTGGGTTCGTGTTAGGTTCATCCGTTTTTGCAAAAGTACATCCAATCGTTCGCGNATTTTTTATAAATTTAGAGTTAACTATTTGATTTTATTAAGAAAATTTAAGGTATTATTATCTTATAAAAAATATATGGATAAAGGAAAATGTTATGTTTCGGAATGTCATGTTGTTGCTTATATGTGTAATTTTATCTTCTAATATTTTTGCGGAAGGTGTTTTAACTATTTCTGATGTTGAAACAGCCACCCCCGGAGTGTTTCGACTACCTTTGAATTGGGAAGATAACAATTCTAATATAAGTACATTGATAATACGATGGAATTCTACTATATCTAATATTTTTCCTCTGGAAGTAGAACCTTCGTCAAATATCGGTTCAGAGAAAAAACTAATGTATTCTGTTACCGGCTCCCAAATAAACATCATCATTTATGGAGGCACGCAAACTATCCCTAATGGCTTGTTAGGTAATCTGGTTGCACAAAGCACAACCCGATTAGCCGATAATTCAGAAATCCAGATAACAGGAGTAACTGCAGAAGGAGCAGACAATAAAGCGTTAACCCAAAATGTATCGGTTAATGCAGGGAAAATAATTGTAAAAAATAATGATGATTTTCACAGTGCAGATATTAACAAAGATTGGAGCATTAGTCTTTCTGAGGTACTTCGTGTAGTTCAATTGTTTAATGCTCGCGAATATCATTGTGAGGCAGGAACAGAAGATGGATATGCCCCTTTTGAAGGGAATAAAAATTGTGCTCCTCATAAATCGGATTATGACCCACAGGATTGGAAAATTAGATTAAATGAATTACTCCGCATTATCCAATTTTTTAATTTTCCTGGTGGCAGTTATCATCCGGATCCCAATGGAGAAGATAAATACAGCCCCGGTCCTTTCTCAAAAAGATAACATTATTTATTGTTTTTTGCTGATAGTAACAGAAGTGTTTGCATTTGTAAGCCATTGTTTATAGATTACTTCAATACAATACCTCGCCAAATAATAATATCCTTCGCTACTTAGATGAACATTATCCATCATGGCTTTTGCGTCATTACAATAATCGGGATTTCCACCGGGGAAAGGTTTATAGTCGGGATATTGTCCCGGAAGAGGAACGGTATGAGGTGGAATATCATTTGCCACTCCGAAATGGTATTGCATTAACCCGTAGGTTTGAATGTGTCTGCATCTATCTATATTTTTACACATTTCCATTCGTCTGCGGGACAATTCGGCTCCTGCCATGTTGAGTTCCTGACAACGGGCTTTACCTCTACTTTTATTGATAAAATCATATTCAATAAGTGCTACATGGAGGTTGGGTTTCATATCTAATAATGCTCGAATAATCGTTTCTGTATCACGGACAACCTGTTGGAATAATGCTTCTTTGGCTTCGGGGGGCATATCAATCCGCCAGTTATTCAGGAAATCGTTACCCCCGACGCTTAAATGAATAATATCAATTGTGGGGTAATTATCCAATTCTTTTCGGACCTGCTCTAACCACTTCGGATTAACCCATTGAGAAGCCTCACTACCCGGAACTGTTGTAAAAATACCAATTTCCTCATATTCACCCAATCCCATATCTTCCAGAGCATCCCGCAGGGAACGATTTAAATACATGAACCATGCCCAACTGTCACCTACCATTAAAATCCTTGGGGTCTTTGCAGATGCGGATAAGGGAAGAACAAAACTACATAAAAGAAGAATGACAAGAATAGAAACAAAATGTTTTTTTCTTAACATAAGAATCTACCTCTACGCTTAACTTAAAATTAGTTTTTAACCTGCTTATCAGACTTTTACTTGTTTTAATTGGTTTTATTTTTTTAAATATTTAAAGAGAATTATATCAATGAGTTAGACAATTACCAAATGTAAGAAGATTAACTGTTTGATAACTAACAAAATGATTCGGGCAGGAATAATTAGAGGAAAACTTCTTTTTTATCTGTCAGGTCCTTTCCTACAATGTTAATTCCAGGACGAGTAAAGGCTCTTAACAGGTTTTTCATGGCAATGCCTAAAAGTTCTTCTCCGGAGGGGACACTTTTATCTTTACAACTGACAATCCCAAATTTTGACTGTAAAGAAACGGTTTTTTCTTCTTCTAAAAAGTTTTTTTCAACTTCTCTTGCTATTTTCTGTGCGTACTTTATTGCTCTTTCAAGATTTTGGTTAGGAAGGACAATGACAAATTTTGACGCTTCGAACCTTGTTAAAATATCACAACTACGGGAATTTTGTTTTAATGCCAATGCTACATCCTGTAAAAAAGATTCACTTTCTACCAGTTCTGTTCGTTCTGTGGTTTCTTCTTCATTAATATCGTAATCGGCAAAATCTAAAACGATACAACTTAGAGGCGATTTGTGTCGGTCTGTTCGAACAATTTCTTCTTCTAACCGTTCCATCAAGTAGCGGTAATTTCTCAGTCCTGTTAGAGGGTCTGTATAAATAGGGTCATCCCAGAATTCAACCGGGCTATCAATATAGGCGGATGTATGCAGGGTCCGTAAAGCCATTTCAACAGCGACAAGGACCATTGGCAGATTGTAAGGTTTCGCAATATAATCAACAGCACCTAACTCATGACCCAAAGCGACATCCTGAGACGATCCTCTGGCAGTTACAAAAATAACAGGAATATCATGGGTATCGGGGTCTGCTTTTAATCTTCTGCATACCTCCATACCGTCAATGTCGGGAAGTCCTATATCCAATAATAACAAATCCACGCTCCCGCTCTTACATAAATCGAGTGCCTCCATTCCACAGAAGGCAGGGATTGCTTCATAGTTGTGTAATTTCAGACTTTCGCATAATATTAGGACTTCATCCCTGTTATCGTCTGCGACACATACTCTAATATTCTTCATTTACACCTCGTTTAAGCCAAATTTCTTACCTCCATCATTCCTTCACATATTAGTTTACCAGAAAATTTTAAATTTTGCCAAATTTTTTAATTTTAATTGTGAGCTCTCACTAAATTGTTGATTTCACATATAAATCAGTGGTATATTGGGAATTTCTGAAGTGCGAGATAATTCCTTATGCGTGAAGGTCCTTTTGGAAAACCTGCAAAAAAAGATTTGCCTCTCATCAATATAACA
>AWNW01000074.1 GCA_000493945.1 Candidatus Hydrogenedens terephthalaticus JGI OTU-1 | reverse complement strand
CGGAGGAGGTTTTATTTATGGTAAGGGCATAGACAGAAGAAGACACAGACAAGAATGTCTGTGCTACATTGTAGGGGTAATTTTTATCTATTTTTATTAAAGGGACTGCTGTGCAGGTGGAATTTTGTCGGGATAAAACCCGCCTGCCTGGCAAGGTCGCCCGCCTGGCAAGGCTAATAGGGCGATTAGCCAATCGCCCCTACAAAACATTTTCTTTTGCAAGGGGCACTCGCCGTGCGTGAAGGGTTAAATGAATTAAAAACCGCCCATTTGGCAAGGTTACCCGCCTGGCAAGGTCGCCCGCCTGGCAAGGCTAATAGGGCGATTAGCCAATCGACCATATATAAAACAATTTAAAGAGGTATTTTGTGATATATTTTGAAACAGTTACCGTTTATTTGTCATCATATTTTACTTATGTATCTGCTTTTTGGATGCAGAGGAGATAAAGTAATGAGGTTTTTGGTAAAATGATAAATATTTTTTAAGATAAGTTAAACGAAAGGGAAAATGAATATGAGTTCAGATTTGAGGGAGTTAATTCAACCTTTTGCGAAGGTTCATGAAGATTTATATTATTTTGCTAAAAAAGCAAAGCAGGAGGGCGAAAAGGTAGCAGGCTTTTTGTGTACTTATTCGCCACAGGAATTGTTTCATGCGGGAGGTTATTTTCCTGTGCGTGTGATAGGTGAAGAAGGAGGTACTCCATTAGCAGACCAATGGCTACAGCCGTATGCATGCAGTTTTGCTAAGGGTGTGCTTAATTTAGGTTTAACGGGTGATTTTTCTTTTCTGGATTTGGTAGTGTTCAGTCATACATGTGACACAATGCAAAATTTAGCGGAAGTATGGAGAAGACGCGTAGAAGGCACTCCAATTATTGTTGTTTCTACTCCTAATTTGAATGCAGGAGAGATTGCTCTTACTTACTTAAAGCGTGAATTAACCCGAGTGAAAGAAGAGGTTGAACGGATTTCGGGAAATAAGATAACGGAAGAAAGACTTTTGGAAAGTATGAAACTTTATGAACAACACAGAAATAACATGAATCGTTTGTATCAATTAAGGCAGGCGAACCCTTCTTTGATGACTGGAACCGAAATGTTTACCGTTGTGCTTTCTTCTTTTTTGATGAAAAAGGAAGAACATAATAAGTTGTTAGAGAATTTGATTAAAGAGTTGGAAAATATATCACCCCAAGAATTGAAAAAACCGCGTATTTTAGTTGGTGGAAGTGTTTGTCAGGCACAGGGTTTTATTCAATCTATTGAATCAGCAGGGGTTGTAGTTTCTGATGATGATTTATGTATGGGGTCAAGGTCGTATGTGCTTCCATCTATGCATCAAGGAGAACCGATTGATATGTTAGCACAGATGTATCTTTCACGAATTCCCTGTCCTGCATTTCATAAGCCGGGTTATGACCCTGCTGAAAGTTACCTTGAGAAGGTGAAAAACGGGCATATTGATGGTGTGATATTTCTTCAGACGAAATTTTGTGACCCGTATGCGTTTAACTATCCATATCTACGGAAAAGAT
Source organism: Candidatus Hydrogenedens terephthalaticus JGI OTU-1 (assembly GCA_000493945.1). GTDB lineage: Bacteria > Hydrogenedentota > Hydrogenedentia > Hydrogenedentales > Hydrogenedentaceae > Hydrogenedens > Hydrogenedens terephthalaticus. Next base: position 8,048 of record AWNW01000074.1, on the reverse strand, counting down.
TGGAGCAGGAGGGTATTCCCAGTCTTCTTCTGGAAGTGGAACAAAATCAGCCTGTTCCGGAGGCTTTCCGAACACGCGTAGAAGCATTTGTAGAAACATTAAATAAATAATGAGTTATGTTATATGAGTGAATATTTTGTAATTGGGCTTGATATAGGTTCAGCAACAGCGAAAGCGGTGCTTGTTGATAATGAAGGGAAAGTCTGTGCTTATGCAGTTCGTCCTACGGGAGGAAGATTGGTTCAGTCTGCTGAGGATGTAAAGAGAGAGGTGTTGTCTCAAGTCGGGGTAACTGAGGAGTTGGTTAAGACGATAATTACTACGGGTTATGGCAGGGATATTGTTCAAAATAAAACAAAAAGTTTGACAGAGATAACCTGCCATGCTAAAGGTGCATATATAACAAACCCTGGAATACGATTTGTAATTGATATAGGCGGACAGGACTCAAAGGCTATTTTGCTGGAACCTGATGGACAGGTAGGTCGTTTTGAAATGAACGATAAATGTGCCGCAGGAACAGGTCGTTTTTTAGAGGTGATGGCACGAACACTTGGAATTCATTTGGATGAAATGGGGGATATGTCGGTTCGTTCAGAGAAATGTTCCAAAATTTCCTCAACATGTACTGTTTTTGCTGAGAGTGAAGTAATTTCATTACTGGCTCAGGGAGAAGAGATACCGTCGGTTGTATCGGGTTTATGTCGTGCCATTGCGGAACGGGTGTATGGACTGGCATCGCGGGTGGGTATTACCGCACCGATAATGATGACCGGGGGTGTTGCGAAAAATAAGGGTGTTGTAAATTGGTTGTCTAAAACGCTAAAGCAAGAATTGATAGTACCGGAAGAACCGCAAATAATCGGGGCTTTAGGTGCAAGTATGATTGGTTTAGAATGGGTTAGAAAGAATAATCAAACAATGAATAAAATAACACAAAACATATAAAGAAGGGATTTTGAGTTTTATGAGTCAACGAGTTTCGATTCGTTCAACCGCAAAGATGAAAGAATTAATGGGCTTTTATTACATGATGGCAAAGGCTGCGGAAAATGACCCCAATCAGAAAATCGCATGGATTACCAGCGGTGGTCCTGTGGAAATTTTACATGCAGGAGGGGTTATCCCTATCTATCCTGAAAATGTCGCGGCTATGGCAGGAACATTGAAAATCTCGGATGAAATTTGTGCAATAGCGGAAGAACAGGGCTTCTCTCGGGATTTATGTTCCTATGCACGGACAGATATAGGTTCGGCTCTATCCGGTAAAGGCCCTATTATGGGAACTGCCAGTCCAAAGCCGGATTTTTTGGTCTGTTGTAATAATATCTGCGGCACAGTAACGAAATGGTATGAAGAATTACAGCGGATATTTAATGTTCCGCTGATTTTTATTGATGCACCGTTTCAGTATGGGATAAAAGACAGGCCTGAAGCGATAGATTATATGGAAGCACAATTGAGGAGGATGATAGACCAGGTAGGTGAAATTACGGGGAATCCTATATCCTGGGATAAGTTTATGGAAACATTAGACCTTGCAGACCGTGCGGTGAAGTTATGGAGGGAGATTCAGGATTTATTACAGCATAAGCCTGCTCCGATGAATTCGTTTGATACCTTTATTCATCTGGCTCCTATTGTAACTTTGCGTGGAACACAGGGCTGTATTGAATATTATGAAACATTAAAAGCGGAAATGTTGGAACGGATTGAACAGGGTATCGGAACATTAGAGAAAGAGGAATATCGGTTAGGCTGGGATAATTTGGCTATATGGTATAAGATAAAATTCCTATCAGAACGGTTTTCTCAACATAATGCGGCGTTAGTTGTCTCTACTTATACACGCAGTTTCTGTTATCAAGCGGAGGATAGAGATATTTCTAATCCGCTTCGTGCGATGTCGGCTGATTATCTGGCGGGTTATATCAATCACGGGTTGGACTTCCGCGAACGGGAACTTTATCAGATGGTAAAGGATTTTAGCTTAGATGGATTGGTAATGCATTCTAACCGATCGTGTCGCGCGTACTCTTTTGGACAGTATGAATTAGCCCGTACTATGGAAGATAAGTATGGTGTTCCTGTTCTTTTAATCGAAGCAGACCAGAACGATACTCGCATGTGGAGTGATGAACAGGTCGGCAACCGTATAGACGCTTTTATGGAACGCGTTGCCAGCAAAAGAAATAAAAACATCGCATAGTCGGTGCATTTCAAGCAGGTTTTTAAGATAGTTTATGATTTGAAAAGTTAGTATGGGGTTCTTTTTCGTAAGATATCCCAGTAGGCGCCACGGGCTCCATTTTTTATTGCATTGATGAGGTAATCGTGGTTGCAGTAAGAATAACTACCTTCTTCGGTAGCAGGAAGGGAAAGAAAAACAGAGGATTGGTTTTTCACAAGATTTTTTAGATAATCAAAAAAATCCTTGTCTAATTTATCGGAGAGATAATAAGTAGGAAATAATAGATTTTTATTTTCTTCGATAGGCTTTCCGTGAATGAAGTTAGTCAAGTTATGACCTTTTTGGTATAGTGATAGTATATTTTCTCCTAAAGTTGTATATGGATAAAGGCGAACACCAAAAGATATGCCGAGTGCATCGGGTTTAAGTTTTAATGCGTTCTCAATAGTGAATAAAGCAGTGTCTATACTTTCTGCGGGAGAACCTAATAATAAGTCAAACATAATAGAAATGCGAGTTTTGCGGAGTATCTTAACAAGTCGCTGAATATCTTCGCATTTATAGGGTTTATGTAGTGATTGCAATATATCATTATGGAGCGAATCCACACCAAAGTTTATACCAACACAACCGGCTTGTTCCATCATTAACGCCAATTCTTCTGTGAAAGGCACAGGGAAACAATAGGTATACCATTTGATTTTTTTGTTAATTTGCCGTTTGATAATTTCATTACATATTTGAAGAGCATGCTCTATTGGGAGATTAAACTCGCTATCGCACCAGTGAAAAACATTGATACCCCTTTCTAATAATTGTTCGATTTCAAAGACGACAGCATACGGATTTCGCAGTTCTATAGCGTTGTTGTTTGATGAACTTTCGACACAATAAATACATTGCTGAGTGCAGCCTCGTTTTGTTTCAATGCCAATTTGTCCACCTTCGGTAAAGTATTTGTTAAGATTAGCAAAATTTCTATGAGGTTGAAACGAAGCGTATCTATGTGTAAAGTTTTTCTTTGGTGGATTTAGAATAATATCCCTATTGCTGTTTCTATAGGCGCATCCCGGGAATTTTGTATAGGTGTTTTGTTCAATGGCTTTAATAAAATCTGCGATTGAGTTTATACCATTTCCGATAAGACCAAAGTCTGCACCGGTGTAATTTAGGATTTCACGGGGTGCGATGGCAAATCCTGCACCTCCTATAAAGATAGGAGCAGAGGATAATTGTCTACATAATTGTATCACAAGGTTTATAAAATCTATATAAAAGGATTGACTTATCATCATGGCTTCGTCAATATTACGAAGGGAAATGCCAATGTAGTCGGGATGGGTGTTGGATAGGTAATTCTTTAATATTTCTTCCCAGTTATCAGAAAAGCACAAATCTATCCAGATAATATTATGTCCTGAATCAGATAATACCTCTGCTATATACTCAAGCCCTACCGGTGAGATAGGAGGCTTGAGTTGATTGGGATTAATGAGTGCTATTGTTTTTGAGGATGTGATGGATATGAGCCTAACCCTTTAAATATATTGGTCAATGTTCCAGGGTTCGCGGTATGTGCGTTTTATCCACTTTGATGCTTCAGGGTCGTCTTTAATGGTCAGATTTTGGGGGTCAAACACTACAGGGCGAGAGAGCATAGTGCTGATATTGCAAAGATGACAGAGGACCGCGGATATATGTCCTTCTTCAGCAGGGGCGTTAGGTTTTTCTTCACCGAGAATCGTTTTGGCAAAATTGACAGCATGGGGTATATCAATATCACTACCGGGATAAGTTTTGGGTTCTTTTTTCTTGCCGTTCGGGAATACTTTCCAATCGCCTCGTGTAATAACCATCGTGCCTTTTTCTCCATGAAATTCAGCGAAGGAATCCGTTCCATATTCAGACCATAAACGGAGTTCCCAAACGACGGTCAGTTCCGGGTATTCGAGAATGGCGGTTTGGGTATCAGGCCATTCTTTAATATCTTTGGTAACAAATTGTCCTCCCGAGGCAAGAACACGAGAGGGGTAGTCTATATTCAAAAACCAGCGAACGATATCTAACCAATGAGCAGCCCAATTACCTGTATCTCCTGTCCCATAGTCAAGCATGAAGTGCCAATTATAGTGAACGCGATATTTGTTATAGGGTTTCATAGGAGCAGGACCCGTCCACATGTCATAATCGAGATTTTTTGGAGGGTCGCTGTCGGGAACTTTGGGTAGAGGTTCACGCCAATGAATCGTTCCTGCACGGGCAAAGGCAATTTTTCCTAATTCGCCGGATTGTAAAAAGGTACGGGCTTCTTGAAAATGTCTTCCGCTCCGTTGTTGAGAGCCAACTACAACTACCTGCTTAGGATTCTTTTTCATGGCTTGAAGAACGGCGTAGCCATCGTAGATATTGTATGAAAAAGGTTTTTCCACATAAACATGTTTCCCTGCCCCTAAAGCCATGATGGTCATGAGGCTATGCCAATGGTCGGGAGTGGCTACCACGATAACATCAATTTCTTTGTCGTCTAACAATCGGCGGAAATCTTTTTCAAGTATGGGGACATCAATATCACTTTTTGCAAGTTCTCTTTTCCCTTCATTTAACATCTTTTCGTCGCAGTCACATAGGGTTTTTATCTGAAAATATCCTGATTTGAAAAGATTATGGGCTACTTGTGGACCTCTATTTCGACAACCGATAATACCTGCACGCATTTTTGGTGGTTGTGCTTTTACTTTTCGGGAAAGGCTTGCAGTGGCTAAGGCTACCGTAGAGGTAGCAATAAATTGGCGACGATTTATCATTTTATTTTCTCCTTATTTGTTTTCATTTAATATTGATTTTAATTCGTCAGAGACCTGTTTTGCTTTTTTTATGTCAGGCATGTTTCCGACAATAACTTCTGCAGTGAGATAATAATCATAGCCAATGACTTTTAATGTCTGTATTAAATTTTTCCAGTTCATGTCCCCATCAAATAGGCTTGGAGTAAAATTATCTAAAGTTCCGCCACCGTTATTGCGTTTGAAATTTTTGACATGGACGCGGGCAATTCGGTTTTCAAGAATCTCAGCCCAATGTTCGGGATAACCATTTATTAAGCAATTGCCCGCATCAAAATAGGCTTTGACCCATGGGGATTGGAATATGTCAATAAATTGTGCAAACTCAAAGGGTCCTGTAAGGAATTTACTCCAGACATTTTCAAGAGCAATAATAACTTGATTTGTTTCTGCAATAGGTATTAGTTGATAAATAGAATCCTGTGCCCATTTCCAGACTTCCTTTGCGGGGACAGTAGGACGATTCGGGTCAAAACATACATCAACAGTCCCGGGCAACACAAGAACTGCACCAGCACCTAATCGATGAGCCGTTTCAATATAAGTTTTGGTAAATCCAATGGCTTGTTTCCGTTCCTCAGTCTCGGGGCTCCCAAGGGAACAACCCCAATAAAAACCCGTTGCTAATGAAGGGATTTCTAATCCTTCAGATTCCACTACTTTACGAATATGGTTTAATTCATTCTTCGTTGCAGTAGGGGACAGTTCTCCTGCTCCATAACATAACTCAATACCGTCCCAACCCATTGCTTTTACTTCTTTCACAATGGATTCAATTTTTACCTCACCCTGAAAGCCATAAACCATCCATCCATTCAATGCCATTTTCATAGTTTATATCCTTTATGTAATTCCTAATATTTTTTATCTATTTTTCTTTTTGTTAGGATTATCTATTTTTTTAAATTCTAAGAAGTAGATAATTTCTTCATCCAACTTCTCTAAATCTAATAAAACTTTTTCATGTCTTGGACTTCCATTCGCATTTCTAAAGTCACGCTGAAAAGAACCAGATTTAATTAAAACATTATCATCAATTTTAATAAATGAAATTTGTTCTAAATTAAATTCTGTTTTTCTAAGTCGTGACCAGGCACCTCTTTTAATTCGTTCTAACTCATATTTTGATTTCCCGCCCTTGAGATCTTCATGCCATTTTTGAAATGTTCTTTTTTCGTCATTATATTCTACTTTTCCCAGAGCAAGTATCAAACCAACACTTCCAAACTTTTCTATTGCTTTCGCTGTAGAGTTACTATCATTAACTATTATTTGATGACTGCTTGTATTAATAGCGTGAGATTTAAAATCCCAAGGAATTTTATGGAAACCATCAAACATTACATTTCCAAATTTGGGCCCAGGAATTTGTATTATATGGTTTAAATATTTTTCACATAAAAATTGAAAATACCATCCAATCCATTCCATTTGTTTCCAATGTGGAAAATTATCATTTTTCATTTCTAAAATGGACTTTTGACCATCCCACACCAGAGGTATATTTTTGAGTCCCTTTGAGATTTCTTCTGCTAATTTTAGAAATTCATTTTTTTTCATAATTTTTTTTATTTTTCCACCACATACGAATTTCAATATCTTGAGTAAGCCCATCGTTATTTAAATAAAAATCGAGTAAATGTTGAAATACCACTTTCCCATTTTTATTTAAATCACCCATTATGAAATCCCTTTGCAATATGTAAGACACAACACCAATCATTCCGCTTCCACACAGAGGATCAAAAATTAAATCACCTTCATTAGAAAAATGTTCCAGTAAACATTGTAATAGATTGAAAGGTAGCCTTGTTGGGTATTTGGGCATATTAATTTTGTAATCTCGTTTAAAGTTTAAAGTGGAAAGATTAGGTTCACCATTTTGACAATGATGGGTTGAGCATCTGTTGTGGTATGTCCATTTTTCTCCCTTCGTTACCCAATAGATTTCATAAACATTGTGAGAGGGTTTTACTCTACAAACCGGGGCAAAATTATATGTCCAATACATTTTCCCTCGTAATGTTAAACCATCAAAGTTCATAATTCTATCATGAATGATATTGCTATTATTCCATCGCTGAGTAAAATGCCACATCTATCTGTTCTTGCAATGCGTCTACTCTTCCAGGAGTAAAAGGTACTGACACATCAAATCCAGCTTTCTTTACTGCATCTTCTATTGCTACACATCCACCAAGAACTATTAAATCCGCTATGGATACCTTCCTTTTCGTTTGTTTTGAGTTAAATTCCTGTTGAATCTTCTCATATACTCCAATAATCTTTGATAGTTCTTCCGGGTGGTTTATCTCCCAATCTTTTTGTGGTGCTAAACGAATTCGAGCACCATTGGTACCGCCCCTTCTATCAGAATCTCTATATGTAGATGCTGAAGACCATGCTGTATAAACTAACTGTGAAATAGTTAAACCCGATGAAAGAATATTCGTTTTTAGTTCTTTAATGTCATCTTCATTTATCAAATCGTAATCACGCTTAGGTAAAGGATCCTGCCATATAAAAACCTCATTAGGGACATCAGAACCAAAGTAACAATCACGGGGACCTAAATCCCTATGAATAAGTTTAAACCACGCTTTAGCGAAAGCCTCCTCAAATTCCTTCGGGTTTTCCATAAATCGTCTTGCTATCTTCCCATATTCAGGGTCAAACCTTAAAGCAAGGTCTGCAGTAAGCATCATTGGAGGATGTTTTTTATTTGGGTCATGCGCATCCGGAACAATTGCAGGAGCATTTTGGGCAACCCACTGGTGTTTACCTGCAGGGCTTTTGGTTAATTCCCATTCATAGTTGAATAAAAATTGCAGATAACTAATACCAAATTTTGTAGGCGTCGAAGACCAGGCTAATTCGAAACCGGATGTAAAAGTATCCGGTCCTTTCCCTGTCCCATAATTGTATTTCCAGCCAAGACCCTGTTGTTCTACTGGAGATGATTCAGGATCAGGTCCAAGATATTTATCTGAAGACGCACCATGACATTTACCAAA
>AWNW01000073.1 GCA_000493945.1 Candidatus Hydrogenedens terephthalaticus JGI OTU-1 | reverse complement strand
GTCAAGAAGACCAAAATTTAATTCTATCGGTTCTTTTAAACCATCAATTACCGCCTTTACAATCAAACTCGGTTTGTCCAAACCGTATGCAGTTTTATCTTCCATTTTTGCAACAAGTGTTCTCTGGTTTTTTAATTCCGCGAGATTTTTTGCAACCCGTTCCCAAATCAATTGCAATGCCGGAATATCTGTAGATGGCTTTACAAAATTCCATTTGCCATCGGCGTCCTTTTTGGCTATACAGGCAGACTTTCCCGCTTGCTGTATATGAAGTTCACGGACAGATTGTGGGTCAAAAGTAAAAATCTTTTTCACCTCCTCCCGAATTGTTTGTTGCTCTTCTTTACGCCAATCTAAAAACCAATAGAAGGAAATGAGACATACCAATATCAATATCAATATTACGGTATTACGCCATTTCACTTTGATTTCCTCCTTACAAAATAGACAAGAATTCCCGCAATCAAAACGATTTGAGGTGTCATCATCACGGCACACCATAGCAACCACTGTTTTTGTGTGTTTGTAAGAACTATCGGCTTGTCTTCTTTTGTCGTAGGACGAATGGCAATAAGTTCATCATGCTCTGTAAGCCATGCCAAACTATTTAATAGGAAGTTAACATGTCCTCCGATACTAATCCGTTCATTGGTAATAAAATCAGCATCGCCTACCACAACAAAACGGCTCCGTTTTTTTGTGCCATCGGGTTGGTCTTTTGTTCGCATCCCTGCCACAGCCACATAGAGTGGACCTTCTTTCTCCCCTGTCTCATACTTTACAGTTCCACCCTCTGCTAAACGCGATAGGTCTGTTTCCGCCCAATAATCTGGCGGGGTCCTTAGTAAAGGAAAAACTTGTAAATTATCCTGCAACTTTTCAACAGGGTCAACCGTTCGGACAGCCCGCCATAATAAAGGCTGGTCCATTCGTTGGGTAATCGGGTGGTCTATACGCATGGAACCACGAAAGTCCATAAAGTCCTTTTCAACATTCTCGAAAGGTTTCGGGTCTGAACGCAACTCTATTTCCCATGCATTTTTACGCTGAACAGTAAAGGCAATATCCGAGCCAACATCTACACCCAATTGCTCCTTCAACCACGGACGCAAATTCTCTCCTCCACTTTTTCCTAAACGGACACTTATCCATGGTTCAAAGAAAATAAAAAGCCGTCCACCTGCATTCAGAAAATTTAAAATTGCACTTAACTCCTCACGGTTCAAATCTCCCTTAGGGTTATGAATAATCACCGTTTCATAACTCTTTGGAATCTCCGGCAATTCAACACTTATCTGGAAAGGCTCAATTTTATATGTTTCGCCCTCTATAATCTTTTTCGCCGTGGAAAGTCCACTCGGGCTGGTATCATCAATCGGTGTTTCATCATGTCCTGTTAAATATCCAATTTTTGTTTCGGTTTCTTTTAATACACTAATTAAAGCCTGAGTAAAATCTCGTTCCTCCATCCGTGGATTAGCACCCGTTAACATAATAACCCGCTGGCGACTTCCACATTTCAACACAATAGTCCCCTGAGTAGAGGCATGAGTGATCTCTAACGCTTCCAGACGGGCACGGTCTATCTGGGGGTCTAAAATTTCCACATTCAAAAAAGGTGTATGTTTTTTACATTGTTCTAAAAAACGAAGCGTTTTATCACGAGCAATTACCACAGATTCTTCATCAATATTGATAAAAAAACACAATACTTTTACATCTTTATTGATGGATTGCAAAACTTTAACGGTCTGTGGAGACAATGTCCGACGCCCTTCCTGTGTCAGGTCAATGGAAACATCCCATCGTAAAACGAAAGCATATAAAACAATACATATACCTAAAAAAGCGAATGTCGAAAGAACCGCATTCAGTCCCGAAACCGCACGACCTGACCAACCTGATTCCATTACTATATTCCAGAAAACAGCCCCTAACCAGATAATACCTGAAATAAAAAAGATACCACCAAATAATAAAACCCAGAAATTAAAAACATCCTGTTTCCAAACAACATAATTTAAAACTATCAATAAACTAATGGCGGAAATAATACCACTATAAGTCTTCAAATACCTTTTCATTGGCTAATAATAACTCCTACTTTCGCCAGTTTCTCGACTCTAAGGAACGGAATGTCAGGAATATAAAAAATGCTGTGCAAAGGAAATAATAGGCAATATCCTTCGGTTCAAATATTCCCAATGCCATATTCTTTGCATGATTATCTAACGGTAATTCTAATAACAATGAACGGAATAGGGTATAAAATCTTTCAACTATATTTTTTAATATTAAAGGAAAAGTGTTGGGTAACGGTGCTACCGCAGGTAATTTTTCTGCCACATTTCCAACGATAAACATCATCAAATAAATTCCGAAACTCACTAACCCCGCTGTTATGGGATAAGTTATCAAAGAGGAAATAAACAATCCGACGCTCAATACAGCCATTCCCATCAAAAAAACGGAACATAACCCAAATAACAAAACACTTTTTTCAACATCAGTAAAAGGAAGCAATAAACAAACATTTAAAGCAATAAGAATTATCGCTAATAACAACACCGCTAACGCCGAACCGAATTTTCCAAAAATAATGTCTCTATCTCTTAATGGATAGGTTAACAATAATTCCATTGTTCCTCGATGATATTCTTCAGATAGCAATCGCATGGTAATAATAGGCGATAAGAACATAATCATAATCCCGCAAAAAACAAAATATGGGCTCAAAAATGTCTCTTCAAAATCGGGTACAGAAGAATACCCGAACTGAAACGGAGATTGAGAAATCTGCACATAGGTTAAAAACGACATCACAAAGGCTGTCCCTGTCAATAAAGCAATTAAACCTAAAATCACATAGCCCGAAGGAGTTATAAAAAAACTCATGAACTCTCTTTTTCCAATACTCCAGACAGATTTCATTGTCCTATCCTATTCCTTCTTTTGATATAGCATTCAAAAATGCTCGCTCTATGTCTACAGATGGTTTAAGCGGGTCAATTAAGATTTCTGCTACAATCTCACCTCTATTCAAAATCAAGGCACGCGAACACAACAAAGATACTTCAGACAAAATATGCGTGCTTAACAGAACTGTATGCTTCTCACCTAAATTTTTTATCAATTCCCGAATTTCAACTACCTGTTGCGGGTCTAAGCCAACTGTGGGTTCATCTAAAATAATTACGGGTGGAGAACCTATAAGTGCCTGTGCCAAACCTAATCGTTGACGATACCCTTTTGATAGGACACCCACCACACGGTTAAAAACCTGCTCCAACCCGCAAGTATGAACCACTTCATCCACTGCAGATTTCCATTCTTTACGCGGTAACCCTTTCACCTGAGCCACAAACTTTAAAAATGATTTAACTGTCATTTCGTCATATAAAGGAACTCGCTCCGGCAAATAACCTATTAATTGCTTTGCTTCCAGCGGATATTCATGTATTTCATACTTCCCGATTTTCGCTGTTCCATAACTTGCCGGCATAAACCCTGTGAGAATACGCATCATCGTGCTTTTCCCCGCTCCATTCGGACCTAACAATCCGACCCGTTCTCCTTCTTGAATGGAAAAAGACACATCCTTCAACGCACAAAACAAACCATAAAATTTTGTTAACTTCTGAACTTCAATCATATATTAAAATCTCGGGTTAATTTTACTTTATCACTCTTTCTATTTGTTTATTTTACATCCATGTAGTCGTGGCTTTTTAAAATTCATTTATTCACTAATCTCTTTAATTCGTGCATTCGTGGTTTTATTTAAAATTTATTGTCCATTTGACAAAATTACATTTTCAAAATGGTAATTTATTGACATTATCACATAGGATTTCATATATCAATCGGCATTTTTTTCTTACAGACAGGAACTCTTTTCCGATAAAAACGCCTTTCTACTTTAATTATATGACCATACTCTATTGATTTTCAGTGCCTTAAATCAAATTTTTACCTCAAAAAAACATGGCACAAAATATGCTTACAATGGTATAGTAAATAAAAGAAAGGATGTAGTATGATAGTTCAATGTTGTGTATGCGGAAAAATCAGACATGATGGGCGATGGATGATACCTACACGCCATCAATTAAAAGACCAACAAATCAGCCACACCTACTGTCCTGTCTGTGCCCATAAAACTATCTCCGAATACCGCAAAAACCATTCAACCCTTCTCCCCCATCTTACCCCAAAAATCAACCCCCAATCCGCATAAAACCTCTCCATAGGTATAAGCAGGACATGCGAATATTGAGGCGATAATCAATAAGATATAGGTAACAGATTTATATTTTCTTTCCCAATCGTAAGGGCACAGCATGCTGTGCCCTTACTTCGTTTTAAGGTTCTTGGGTTAAAAAGAATAAACCACAGAGAACACAAAGAAAGTTTACACAAAGGATGTTTATAAGAAAACAAATTCTACTTTGTGAACTCTATGTAAAGTCTCTGTGCCCTCTGTGGTAAAAGAAATTTCCCACTTAAAAATACCAGAATCGAGGACGCTTCAGCCACATAAAAAACAATTCAACAAAAATTACATATCAAGAACAATAAACAAATTTTTCCCATTCGTTCTTATTTGTGTCCTTTTGTGGAGTTCATAGTTATAATTTTTTGACTTTCCTGTATTTTTTATCATCCAAAATAGTATCTATATTTAAATCATATCCCAAAACTAGCTCGGACTTAATTTCATAATAAATATAAAATTTTTTTGTTTGGGGTTAGAAGGTATAATATTATTTCCTAAAATTTAATTTACTTGAAAGGGAAAGTTATGAAACGAAGGGTTGGTTTTTGTCTTTTATTTTTATGTTTTGTTTTAACAGGTTTTTTTATATCAAGCAATGATGAGGTACCGGAGCCGGATTATTCTACATCGTTGATTAAGTATCCTGGACCCTGGCAATTTCTTTTACCGAAAGCAGGTATTATTTTGGTGCGGGATGATGAGTTGGACACATTGTGTAATCCCGATGCAGAGATTAATATTAGTCTTACTCGTGAACCGAACATTACTACATTGCGAAAGATTTGTGAAAATGCACAGGCAAGAGGTGTGCGAACACTTACGATTGCGTTTGATCATTTCTTTGCCCAGTATCGCCCGGGACAAAACAAACCCCGTGAATGGACCCCAGATAAAACGGAATATATTGAACGGATAGCAAAAATAAGCCAGTTTGCTCAGTCGTATGGGTTAGGTCTGGATTTAAGTTTTCTTACACCTCTGGAATTAGGCACCGAATATCGGAAGGAAACAGGGGAATGTGGTGTATGGATGCATTTTGGGAAAGGTCTTCGGGACCCGGACACAGGGAAATACAGTGTAGAATTATGGAAACAGGAACGGTGGGTAAACAACAAGGGTCCTATTGATGTTGAGTTTGCTGGTGTTCGAGTATTTGCTTTCAATGAAAATTCTTACGGCAGACAATATAAGGTAGTTGCTCCTAATCAGATGGTGGAAATTAGCGAAACTGCACAGATTGAGGAGTATCCATCTTTAAAGACGAAGCATGGTGATTTTACCGCTACCCGAATTCGCATTTATGGCAGCGGTGCAGTAGATAAAACGAAAGGAAATCGCATATTGGTTGTTCTTCATTATAAAACACCTGAAATGGATTATTTCAGCGAACATACGCTACCCTATCTAAAATCCTTATGCGATAAATACATTAACGCCGGTGTTAAAATTAATGCTCTCTATTCGGATGAAATGCATATCCAGCAGGACTGGGCTTATTTTAATCATCATGATTTAGGCTCTTTCGCATTGCGTTATGTCAGTCCGGGGTTACAGAAAGTCTTTGCTCAAAAATACGGTGAACAATATGCAGACCTCGCTCCTTATATGATTTATTTTGTGCAGGGACAGGATGTGTTTACAGATGACCTATTCGCCCATGAGCCTATACAGCACATCATTTCACCCGGAGTGGAAGGGATACTTAAAACAGCACTATTTCGGGCTCGATATTATCATCTCCTTCAAAACGGTGTGGTAGATTTGTTTGTTCAAGCCAAAAAATACCTTGAACAGAAAGTAGGGTATAAATTAGAAGCACGTGCACATGCGACATGGGCAGAAAGTCCTACCTGTGATTTATGGCGAACGGAACGCTGTCTGCACCGTTTGAATTATGCTTATGAATATACCTCTAATTTTATGTGGTCAAATACGGTTCATCAAGCAAGTTCTGCCTGTCATGATTATTTCAAATGGGGTGATTTTCTAACAGGTAACGGAAATGATACCGCTGAAGGAGGTTTCCTTGACCGCAATTATTACGGATTGGCTTTAGGGGCTTCTACCGGGGTTATTAATGATGTGCCTAATTCTTACTCTGCTCATTGGGGTATGCCTCATGAAATCGCCGACCGACGACAGGCGGTTTGTGATGTTTACGGAAATGCTCCATGGCTACCCTTCGCTTTAGTTGAAGATTATGAACACCGTGATACCGATGTGCTGTTTTTATATCCCATTGATCTTGTCGCTTTTGATGAACGATTCGGAAGTTTGACCATTCAATATGGCTATGGAAATTACCTCACTGCGGAAAAACTTATGGAGTTGGGCTCTTTCGAAAATGGCGTATGTCGTGTCAAAAATCGTTCTTACAAAACATTGGTAGCATTATTTGAACCTACTCCACCTGAAGGATTTCTGGACAAATTATCTGTTTTTGTGGAAAAGGGTGGAAATTTAATCTGGATAGGACCGCCGCCCTATTTTGACTTTGCAGGAAATTCTATTCTGGATAAGTGGCAAAACTTGATGGGAGTCAATTTCCCCCCCGCAAGGTTTTATGGTTATTCCGCCGTCGGAATGGATATAGAATTTTCAGGACCTCTTGCCCATTTGTCTCCTATGACTATATTAACAGATTTTCCTATAGACGCTATTTACCCTGTGCAACCTTTTGAAAATACAATAACGATCGCCACATGTAAAGGTAATATTGTTGGCACATACAAAGGAACAAACAAAGGGAAATCGGTTTATTTAGGTTTTCGTCCACGGGATAATCAAAGTGCAAGTCTCGGAAAAGAAACACGCTGGTTATTTGATATTTTATCTGCAATGAATGCGTATCCACCTTCCGGTGTATTCAACGATTATAATGATAATCCCGATTATCTTTCGCGAAATAACCCTTATATGTTCACCCGCTTCCCCAATAGCACAATCGCAGTAGCACCTCATTATAAAGATATTGAGGAGGGCTGGGAAGGAGGTTTCGCTCGAAACCGTGAAAAAGATGAACAGATAGTTAAAGAACTGAATTTAAAACCTAATATTATAGAATTGAAAGACTTCAAAGTCTGGGGGCATACAGTTACATATCAAGGAAACAGAGCGATGGCATTCCGTGTTGTAGATGGGAACTTACTTGCTTTTGCTGGATCCGGCTCAAAAGAAATAAATATTGATGGAAAAACCTTCACTTTTGCAGACAACCCTGTTCATTACATTGCATGGGCTCCAGTTCCACAAAATCGTTATGTTGAAAATGGAGCAATAGCAATAATTTTCGTAAATGGGAATGGAAATATTTTTATACCCTTCAAGGCACCTCAAAATAAACCCTTTGAGATTGTCGCAGAAGGAGCAACGCCTGGAAGTCCTGGAGAAAAAATACCTTTCGAATATTCAGCAACAGAGGGAAAAGTTACTATAGCATTAACTCCTAATTCTCTCAATAAACTTCTGTATATAGTTCCGTCATCCCAATAATATGCTTATACAAAAGTTAAAAGATTATATACCGAGAATATTTTCAGACCCCGATTGGCTACTTGCATGGAAGAATATACTGCTACCTTCCTATTGCATCCATTGCGATAACCGTTTAATAACAGAAGAAAATCCTTTTTATTGCCCTGCATGTTGGGCTACACTACCTCGGATAGAACGACCTTATTGTTCCTTATGCGGCGTCCCTCATCCTGTTGCCGTCGGATTTGGAACACGCTCAAATTTTCCTTGTGAACAATGTCGCACACATCCCAACCCGTATATTGATTCTATACGGAGTCCAGTCCAATATAAAGGGATTGCCCGTGATGCTTTAATTATATTCAAGTTCAAGAAGAAACAGCTTATGGCGGACCCATTGGGAGCATTACTCCGTGAGTGGATTGAAATAGAAATGGCAGAGGAACATTTCGATTTAATTGTCCCCGTTCCTTTACATCCCTTTCGACTTAAACGCAGGGGTTTCAACCAATCCCTTCTGCTTGCAGAACAAATCGTTGATTCCTTTGAAGGAGCGATACTTTCCGAAGCACTTATCCGTGTCCGTCCTACATTAACCCAGACATTACTTACTGTTCAGGAACGGAAAAAGAATATTCGCAATGCCTTTCAAGTGCAAAATTCCGATGAAATAAAAGGGAAAAAGATATTACTCGTTGATGATATTGTTACAACATCTGCTACGGTTACGGAATGTGCTCGTATATTAAAAAAGAACGGTGCTATATCTGTTCATGTTTTATCTGTTGCAAGGGCTTCAAACTTACCTGATATAGATGATTTATTAGAACCCGCAATTTAAAGATAACCCGATAATGCACTAACAGTGTTCAATCCATTAAAATTAAAATAATTAATTTAAAATACTGACATGGAAATACCGCACAAGGACATATCAAAAATTCTTATTATCCGTTTGAGTGCCATCGGAGATGTTATCCGTGTCATCCCTGCAATGGAAGCCATTCGAATTGCTTATCCGAACGCACAAATAGATTGGGTAACCGAAAATAAAGCCAGCGATGTAATTAATGGTCATCCTGCATTAAACAGTTGTATCGTATTTGAACGCAGTAACCATATTCTCACATCATTAAAAAATTTTTTAACTTTATGTAGACAAATTAGACAAAACCAATACGACCTTATTATAGATTTTCATGGTATCTTAAAAAGTGGACTTATATCCTTTATTTCAAAAGCCCCTTATCGTTTTTCATTTGCACCTCCACGGGCACAGGAACTAAGTTATATATTCGCCACACATCGAATTCCACTACCTGCAGATAAAATTCTCACACGGATAGAAGAAAACTTTATCCTTGCTAAGGCTATAGGAACAGAAACAATAGATGACTGGATTGGAATGGTATTTCCTATCGAAATCGAACAAGAAATACAAGATTTTATAAACACTCTTTGTGAAACAAATAAAAAATTAATTGTAATTCATCCGCCTGTAGAACGACCTGAAAAACAATGGCCTCTTGAACATTTCGCAAAACTTGCAGATATGCTTATTTCCGATGGGAGATTTGAAGTTTTGTTCACCTGGGGACCCGGACAACTCGATACCATCAAACAAATAACAAAATATATGCAATATCCTGTGTTTGTTTGTCCCCAACTCCCTACCTTAAAACATCTGGCATTATTGATTGCGCACTCCTCCGTTTTTATATCCGGCGATACAGGACCTATGCACTTAGCATGGCTACTTCACCAACCTGCCATTTGTATCTTTGGCGGAACAAACCCACAACAACATGCACCGCAAGGACCCCAATTTCGCACCCACTACAAAGGGACAATTCCCTTCCCTAAAAAAA
>AWNW01000072.1 GCA_000493945.1 Candidatus Hydrogenedens terephthalaticus JGI OTU-1 | reverse complement strand
GGTCATAAAGTATATGAAAATATCGCTAAAGTCCGATACTCAACACCGGGCGTAGAACTTATTTCTCCTCCTCCACATCACGATATTTATTCCATAGAAGACTTAGCACAATTGATATATGACTTAAAAAACTCGAATATCTACGCAAAGGTTTCCGTAAAATTAGTGTCCGAAGTAGGTGTAGGCACAATCGCCGCTGGTGTTTCTAAAGGGAAAGCCGATTTAGTCCTTATCAGTGGTCATGATGGTGGAACAGGTGCTTCCCCATTAAGTTCAATCAAACATGCGGGTTTACCCTGGGAATTAGGGCTGTCAGAAACCCATCAGGTCCTTGTTCAAAATAACCTACGCGACCGCATTACAGTGCAGGTTGATGGGCAACTTAAAACAGGTAGAGATGTAGTTATTGGAGCATTATTAGGTGCTGACGAATTTGGCTTTGCAACAGCGCCACTTATTGTAAGTGGATGCATCATGATGCGAAAGTGCCACAGCAACACCTGCCCGGTTGGTATTGCAACACAAGACCCGGAATTACGCAAGAAATTTGAAGGGAAGCCGGAATATGTCGTTAATTATTTCTTCTTCGTAGCGGAAGAAGTCAGACGGATAATGGCAGAATTAGGTTTCCGCAAATTCAACGATATGATAGGGCGAAGTGATTTTTTTAGAGTATGACCCGAATCCAAACCACTGGAAAGCCCAAAAGGTAGATCTATCAGCAGTTCTGGCAAAAGCACAACCGTGGGAAGGCACAACATTATACTGTAGCAAAACACAAGACCACGGAATAGAAAAAGCCCTTGATAATATATTATTAGAAAAAGCCAAACCTGCTTTAGAACGAAAAGAACCTGTTCGTTTTTCGATCTCGGTGAGAAATGTTCATCGAACCGTAGGAACTATTCTTTCCAGCGAACTTACTCGTCGGCACCATTTAGGAATGTATACAGGACATCTTCCCGAAGATACCGTTTGGATTGATTGTTATGGCGTAGCGGGACAGAGTTTTGGCGCATTTATCATTCAAGGGGTCACATTAAACTTGATAGGAGAAGCCAATGACTATATCGGGAAAGGTTTGTCCGGTGGAAAAATCATAGTAACCCCTCCTCCCGAAAGCACTATTATTCCTGAGGAAAATATCATAGTGGGAAATGTCGCTCTATACGGTGCTACAAGTGGAGAAGTTTATTTTCGTGGTGTAGCAGGAGAACGCTTCTGTGTTCGCAATTCAGGGGCATGGGCTGTCGTAGAAGGTGTAGGCGACCATGGTTGTGAATATATGACAGGAGGTAGGGCTGTTATCTTAGGTAAAACAGGTCGTAATTTTTCCGCAGGAATGACCGGTGGTATTGCGTTTGTTTACGACCCCGATAACGAATTTGAGGTGAAGTGCAATTTGCAAACAGTAGAACTAAAACCTTTGCATGAAAAGAGCATACCGGAACTTCGGTATCTGTTAGAACGACATTTTAAATATACAAAAAGCCCAATAGCACATAAAATTCTTGCAAACTGGGATAAGGAAATCGAACATTTTATTCGAGTTATGCCCAAAGATTACGCACGAGCATTAAAAGAAATGAACAAACAACAAGAAACACCTCTATTAAAAACAGGTTAATGGAGAACTTTTTATGTTTCCTGAAAAATCAAAGGGTTTCATGGTATATAAAAGGGAATTAGGTCCAGAAGACCCTCCCCAAGAACGGATAAAACATTTCCGAGAATTTCACCACTCCCTCCCGGAAGAAAAAATTCGACAGCAGGCATATCGCTGTATGAACTGTGGCGTCCCGTTTTGTCATCATGGTTGTCCATTGGGAAATCAAATTCCGGATTTTAATGACCTTGTAAAGGATGCTGATTGGAAACGGGCATTGGAAGTGCTACATTCTACGAACAACTTCCCTGAATTCACAGGAAGGGTTTGTCCGGCTCCTTGCGAGGCATCCTGTGTTTTGGGAATTAATGAACCGCCTGTAACTATTGAGCAAATTGAATATGAAATTGCAGAACGAGGATGGCGTGAAGGTTGGATCAAACCAGAACCACCGGAACATCGCACTGGTAAACGGGTTGCTATTATAGGTTCGGGACCCAGTGGTCTTGCTGCTGCCCAGCAACTCAATCGAGCAGGGCATTATATAGATGTATTTGAAAGAGCCGATGAACCCGGTGGTTTACTGATGTATGGAATTCCCGGGTTTAAATTGGATAAATCCGTCGTTTGGAGAAGAATTAATCAAATCATAGATGAAGGGGTAACCTTTCATTGTTCTTCGGAAGTAGGAAAAAACATACCTACAGAACAATTATTAGAATATGATGCCGTTTTATTTACGATAGGCTCGACAGTTGCCCGAACTTTCGCCAGCATGAATATACCTGGTTCTTCCCTCGCAGGTATTCACACGGCAATGGATTTCCTTACACAAAGCACCCAAAGGGTATTGGGAAAAAAGATAAATGGTAAAGAAATATTAGCGACAAATAAAAATGTCATTGTAATTGGGGGTGGCGATACAGGTTCCGACTGTATTGGGACAAGTATTCGGCAAGGCTGTAAATCTGTTGTAAATCTTGAACTTTTACCTCGTCCTCCCTTAGAGCGAACGGGAGATAACCTCTGGCCCCAATGGCCTATGATACTCCGCACATCATCCAGTCATGAAGAAGGAGGCGAACGCTTATTCAGTGTTTCCACAAAAGCATTTGAAGGAGATGAACGAGGTCATGTTAAAGCCATTCATCTGGTTCGTGTAGAATGGTATACCGATGAAAACGGGCAAAAACGGTTGCGCGAAATTCCCGGTTCAGACATGAAATTGCCTTGCGAATTGGTACTGCTTGCAATGGGCTTTGTTGCACCGGAAGCAGACCTGTTCGTTGAAAAAATAGGGATTGAACTCTATACCACCCGTTTTGGAAAAGCCATTAAAACGGACAGCAAATACATGACAACAAGGCGTGGATTTTTCTCCGCAGGCGATGCTCGTAGAGGGCAATCCCTCGTCGTTTGGGCAATCTCCGAAGGGAGGGAATCGGCTCATTGCATAGATGAATACCTCATGGGTAGGACATACCTGCATGCTAAAAATTCTTGGGGCTATTCCTGCCAGAAGTAATAACCTTATTATTTTTGTTCAAGAGCAGAGCGGTATTGATTAATCCGTTCAAGCCATGTAGAAGTGAGTGTAAGAGGTTTTACAGCATATCGGGAAGAGGTGGCAGGCTTGGTTTTAAATTCTTTTTCTGCATCGGCAATCATTGGTCTATAACTTATATCCGGCGGAGAGAATTTTGCATTAGAACTTTTATCTTTGGCAGTGAAACGAATGGAACGACCTACAATATCCCCATTTCTTTTCGATTTCGAAAGTGTTTTCGGGTCTGTTCCCCACTCATATAGAATTACAGGACCATTGTTTCCAGTAGCAACACCTGCCATAGCCAAATCTGTCCCACTGCGGTAATCCATCATAGCGTCTAACCAATCAAAAGGAAGTCCATTATAATAATCATACGCACCGAATACCCTGCCTTCGGAGAAGCCATCATTATATCCATCCGAGAAACCACCATCTAACCATTCAACATGCTTATCGTTTTTAAGGAATGTTTGCCAGCCGGACTGGTAAGCACAATCATAACCTTCACTGAAACCGATGGTAAAAGCGTAGTCGTATTCCACAAAATAACCATCATTGTAAGCAAACCATAGCCCATCATAATAACCTGCATCATAAGCGGGGCTTTCTACTTGTGGAATTTTATCGCCTTGATAATAAATTGTTCCACCATTGACGGTATCATAACTATCAAAAAAACCTGTCCAATAATAATCATCCTGAGCAAAACCATCATTAAAACCGCGTTCATATTCTGCTTCATCAATAAGAATGGGACAACCTGTAAATGTGATAAGAATAAAGGATAAAATTCCTAAATACAGTCCCGTTACTTTTTTATTTTTACTCTGCTGTTTCATAATACATTCCTTATCAAGGTTGTTTTTAATTCTTATCGTATCCCTCTGCCACCTATAGACGACCTACCTGTTGAAAATCCTGGTAATTGTCTCTGAAAAGAAGGGGCACTCGGTGTAGCAAAGGAAGGTGTATTTATTTTTGGCACAGAAAAACTCGATGGAGCGGAATTGCGTTCAACTCGGGGCATATCCACTGTTGTAGGACGGGATGGTGGTGAACTTATGGGAGACCTCGACATACCCAAATTGTCTCTATTGAATGATGGAACAGAAAAACTTGTGTTATTACTTGTATTCCTCGGACTAAAAAGAGATGTATTTTCTCTCGGAGTATTGGGAACAGAAGTAGAAGTATATTTCTGAGGAGGAAGTGTCCGAACAGAAATTCCGGAGTTTTCACGAACGGACGACCTTTCATGGGGTATATTCATATTGGCTTCATTCATAGACCGTGTTGAAAAGGTATTTGCTCCCCTATTACTGTCCGTTGAACGAATTTGGAAGTCGGGAACAGATGTTCGTTGAGGAGATTCTTCTCGGGTTCTTATAGAGCCAAAAGTTTCCCTATCTAAAGGTGTCTGTTTGATATTATCCCAATTCAAACCGGAACCTCTTGTATTCCCGCGATTGCTCGGACTATTACGGTCTGTTGGTGTAGAACGCGGTGTTGTATTGCCTCTATCACGATTCGTTGTACCTGACCCCGAATCATTTCGAGGGGTTGTCCGTGTCGGACTCGTAGTGGAGCCACTACCGGATGGATTATAATCACGGGGTTTTCGTTCACCATCCATATCTAATCTTGAAAGAGACGGCGATTCAATCCCCTTGCGGGAAATGCCTTCCGAACGATTCGATGTCCCAGACAATGAATTTCTTATCTCTCTGTTAACTGTAGGTGTATTTACAACTCTTGTCGGAGATGATTCCGAACGAAGCGTATTTCTAACATCAGCACTTCGGAGAGAAGAGATAGCATTTTCACGGTCAGACCGTATCTGTGCGTTTCTCTCTATAGCACGCGTAAATCCGGTATCAATTTCTTTCCCCTGAATTGAACTACGGTCAACAGTGAAACTTCTTTGAGAAGAACTTTCGGGATTAAAGCGAACCGTTGTCGCCCTTGGAGATGTATTGTTTAATCTTACCTCTCGGAAAGAGGCGGAACGATCATTTAACATTGCGGTCCGCATAACAGAAGTGGACATCCCCGCCTGACCCCGAAAACCTTGCGTTGAAGTTCTCCGTGCAAAATAACTTTCCAATTCATCTACACGGGCTCGTGCAAGCATTCCTGAATTGTTATAATTAGAAATTCCTCGAATAGTTCGCGGTGGATTATAATCGCGCACCATCGGCATTGAATTTTGATACGGGATGCGTATCCTTGGAGAAGGATACCGCTCTATATTCCAGATATAAACATTTGTCGGATTGGTAATAATGTAATTAACAACTGTGGGGGCAACAGGTGCAATATAGTAAGGCGAAGTATAGACATAAGTAGCCGGAACATAGGAACAGGCACCCACATAAAAGTTTAGACCTCCCACGGCAAAACTAACCCCTGTGGAAACACGAACCGGACGGCAATAGAAATCCACGGGTGACCATACAAAATAATCACCACAACGAACAGTAGCCACCCATGCTGGACTCCATACCGGGTCATATCCCCAGACCCAGCCATAACTATCATAATAGACCCAGCGGCCATAGTGAGTGGTGATATATCCAAAAGGATAGGTCTCTACCCAAACCGAACCTATCGCAGGAACATAGGTCCAATACCCTGTGCGATACGGAACATAATTAACAACAACCGTTGGTCTCCAGTAATATCGTTCTTCAATAAGAACCCAGTCTCCATATCCTGATAAATCGGTATATCCGATTGTCCGATTGGTAACTTCTACATATTTCGGAGGCGTTTTTACGGAGGCAGAGAGCAATTCTGACCGTCCTTGATTCCAGCGGTCAAAGGAATCCATCTCTGTTGTGGCAAAGGAAACAACCTCAGAAGGTAAATATCCAACATCAACCCAACACTGTTTGCCACTACTAACAACTTCATTCCCTCCACGCTCTGTTGTTACATAGGCTTTTCCCCAACGCGTTGAAACTCGTGTTGTCCCACTCTCACCGATGTCTATACGAACACAGGTGTTCGGGTCAAAGGTAATCTTACATGAAGGGGTAGTAAAACGAACGGTTCCAGAACTACGAAGTACCCGCTCAATATAAAACGAGCCTGTTATCCCATAGATAGATAATTCCGGTGAAATCTGGACTATTTTCGCTTTAGAGGCATCCGCCATACGGAAGAAAACACCCTCTGGAAATTCGATCTCGGTGCTACCTCCTTTATCCACCCACAAGGTATCCCCTGTTAGCACCAGTGTATTTAATGTTGCACGACTCCAATCCTCATCATCCATTCCTTTAATAAGGGTGCTTTCTGCGTCATAACTTACGCGTCCATGTAAGGGAAAGTCTGTGTCAGCAAATACCCAAATCGTAGATGCAAGTGCCATATTCAGAATAACTATGGCATAAAATTTTTTTATCTTAAAATATCTCATATATTTACCCTTTCTATGATCATATCTCCATATTCAATTTTCAATCTTTTTATCCATTTATAAAAGACGAAATATGAATTACGAATATTCAGTCAAATTGATGTATAATTCTAACTCTTAATCGAAAATTCCTCTTGCAAAATTACTTAGACAAAAAGATAATTTCCAAAAACATAAGTGGTTATATTATCATTATTTTACCATTATTAAATATATTAAGATGTAATTCATGACAAAGGTAGTCTTAAAATGAAATTAGATATAGCAGGACTTTCTGATAAGGGACGGAAAAAAGAAAAAAATGAAGATTTCTTTGGCATATTCCGAACAGAATCCACAGATATAAAATTGTTTGAAGACGGGGCTCTTCTCATTGTTGCGGATGGATTGGGAGGACATATTGCAGGCGATGTTGCAAGTAAGTTGGCTGTGTCGCTGATTAAAGATATACTGAAGCAAGAACCGTGGCAGGAAAATAAGAATGATGAAGTTAAAGATTTAAGAGATGAAGGACCTCTGCCGCTACTTCGTGATGCGTTTCAAAAAGCCAATGAAAGCATATACAAGACCAATAAAGACCTGGTAAAAGGCAGTAGACCTATGGGGACCACGGCTCTGGCAGCGATTATTATTCCCGGGAAAATATATATTGCCAATGTCGGAGATTCCCGTGCCTATCATATCCGCAATGGTGAAATTTTAGAATATACAGAAGACCATTCATGGATAGATGAGCAGGTAAAACAGGGACTTATGTCCCGTTCCGAAGCGGAAAAAGATACCCGAAAACATGTTGTAACCCGTTGTATTGGCACACATGCAGACATTGAGATAGATGTATATCGCTGGCATCCTGTCTCAGGTGATATCTTACTACTTTGCACAGATGGATTAACCAACATGGTTTCTGACGAACAAATCCTTGAAATTATCCGTAAAGGAGGCACAGCAGGTGAAATTGCTCAAAAACTGGTTAATCTTGCAAATGAAAATGGTGGAAAAGATAACATTACCGCAATTGTCACCATTATTGAACCCAAACTCTTTCAGCAGTTATTCTTAAAAACCCGATTGTTCTGGCGGAAACACAGCGGAAAAATCTTAAAACTCCTATTCCTTCTCATTTATGGTTTCTTATGTGGAACCTTAGGCTACTTCCTCCGAGGCTTGATCAAATAGACACATAAATGTCTTCTTTCATTAATTGAAAACCTATAATACACAGGTAACATCTATATTGGTGTCTAATTGTCTTTTTTACAATATACTAAAAGTATAATCTATCAAGAAAATATTAATTATGATCCTATACATAAAAAAACTGTTCCAGCAAAAGTTGAATATGATTATGCAATATCAGAAAATAAAAACCAAGAAAATCAATACTAAGATAATAATACCCAAAATCAATGGGAAAGTAAAATATTCTCATTATCTACATGATTTTATAGGAAAACAAAATTTATTTCTTCCATATAAAGATAAAAAAGTTAAAAGAGTCCACAGCACGGTTAAACTGCATTAGACATAATATAACTTTAGGAAGATTATTTCCCTAAAAAAACTATTACTGAAAAAACAGATTTGCTGTAAAATTAAATCATAATATAAAATGTATTCAATAAATTCAGGAGAAATAAGGTGGTAGATGGACAAGTCACAGTATAATAAATATGTAAATTATTACCTATGTCCTATAGGCTACCAAATAAGATATCAGGAGGCAATCAATGAATGATAAGGGAAACAGTCCATTTACACCCGGAAGTCCAGTTCCAGTAGAACTTTTTGTAGGTAGATTAGAGCAAATTAAAGAAATTATCCGATATATTGAACAGGTTTCATCAGGAAAACAAGAAAATGTTTTTTTAGTAGGAGATAGAGGAATAGGGAAAAGTTCATTAGCCTCTTTTCTTCGCTATTATGTTAAAACCCAGACAGATATTTTTGGTGTTCATGTTTTTTTAGGAAGGGTCTCTACATTAGAGGAGATGGTACACCATATTTTTGAACAGATATTGAAAGAAACAAAAGGTCAACCGTGGTTTAAAAATATTAGCAAATTTTTTGAAAACTATATTCGATCAATTGATCTTTTTGGTATTTCCGTTAGTTTTAATCCTCCTGAACAAGATTTAAAAGAATTAGTAAGGAAATTTCCAGAAGCCCTTAACAATTTATTAAAAGAAATTAAAGAGCAAAAGAAGGGATTATTTATTGTTTTGGATGATATCAATGGATTGGTTGAAAAATTGGGATTTGCAAACTGGTATAAAAGTTTTGTGGATGAAATAGCAACTCATTATGATAATTTCCCTGTTTTTATGATGCTCGCAGGACTTCCTGAAAAGAGAGATAAACTCTCCAATATTCAACCATCCCTTATGAGAATATTTAGAGTAGTAGAGATAAAAAAACTTGCCGATGAAGAGGTAGAGGATTTTCTAAATAAGGCATTTAATAATGTGAATATTAAAGTAGAATCCGATGCAATGAAACTTATGGTTCGGTATTCCAGTGGATTACCAATTCTTATGCATGAAATTGGTGATGCTACTTTCTGGATAGACACGGATGAAGTAATAGATAAAAAAGATGCCATTGATGGTATACTAACAGCAGCCCAAAAAGTTGGCGAAAAATATCTCGATCCCAAAGTTTACAGAGCAATTCGCAGCTCACGATATAAATCAATACTTAGAAAATTAGGTGAGATACAGATTCCTCGGACTTTTAAGAAAAAAGATGTTGAAGCGAAACTTAATGCAAATGAAAAGAAAGTATTTCACAATTTTTTGAGAAAAATTCGGGAATTAGGAGTAATTGAAATTGATGTAGAAGAGGAAAGAGGCACATATAGATTTGTAAATGAAATTTATCCTATTTATATCTGGATGGAAAGCCAGAGATTTAAGAAAGTTTGATGGAAATGATGAGAATGATACCATCACTTCATATAAAACAGAATAAACGGATACCTGCTTTATAGCACTCACTCAAATTTTTGCATCTGTAGAATTTATTTTGTACTTAAATCTTTATTTAGAGTTCCCAATTATTTCTCCTCATATTGTTAACCAATTCTATTTTTTTCTCTTAGCCGTCTGTAAGGAGTTTGGCTAATTTGTTTTCGGGGTCTAATTGGAGGATTTTGTTGCCAATTGTTTTAGCCTCTTCTTTTTTCCCTAACTGTTTCAGGCAGATGCCCTGCTTATTCAGAATGGTTATATAGTTGAATTTCTCATGGTAAAAATAATATTCGCGGTTCTTATCCATACGATTTTCTACCTCATGGAACAATTCATACGCCTTGTTGTAAAACTCTCCAATTAATGCAATTTCTCCTCGCATGAAATAACTCTCGGGTTGTTCCGGGGCTACCTCTGTTGTTTTTTCTAACAACTCTTCTGCTTTCTTAAAATGTTCTTCCGCCTCTTGAACATGTCCTAATACTTTTTCTGTTTTCGCAAGTAAGTATAATGCCATAAAGTGACTTCCCCCTAATTGCACCGCTTTTGATGCCCATTCATAGGCTTCTACCCAATTGCCGCTGGAAAAATAACATACCGACATACCTATTAGGGACTTTCCATGATTAGCCCGCAAATTTACCGCTTTCTTAAAAATATCTCCTGCCTCTGCAATTCGGTCTTGACACAAATAAACAAAACCCAATTCTGCCAGAGATGGGATATGCTCTGCCTGTATACGGATGGCGTTTTCCAGTTCTTCCTGTGCTTTGAGTAGTTTTCCCAAACGAAGATAGCACCTGCCTAATTGATAATGGACTACATGCGAATTAGGATTTAACTGTAAGGATTGCATCAAAGTTTTCTCGGCTGAAACAAGGTCTCCTCTCATCAATTCTGTTAATCCTTTATCGTAAACTGCATCAAATTCACTTTCCTTGTCCCACATACAAATATTCTCCTTGTCGAAACTCTAACCCGTTTTTGTTTTTTCCAGTGCATGCCGAATAAAATCTTCTGGCACATCGCTTTCAATAGATACTTCTCCAATCTTGCGGGGTATAATGAAACGCAATTTGCCAGCTTTTGTTTTTTTATCCCGTTTCATGGTTTCCATAACTTCATCTATCGGTAAATCTTCCCATTTTGTTGGCAAATGATATTTCTTCAAAACTTCACGATGTTGTAAAGGAACATCCTCGGATACATAACCTAAAAGGGCACCTACTTCGGAGGCTGTAATCATACCCAGAGCAACGGCTTCACCATGAAGGAATGCTTTGTAATGAGTAACT
>AWNW01000071.1 GCA_000493945.1 Candidatus Hydrogenedens terephthalaticus JGI OTU-1 | reverse complement strand
GCATTGACATTCTTAACGATGTCTGTAGTTCAAGCACAAGATACAAGTTCGAATGCTCAGAAATCAGACATAAAACAATCAGAAACAACCCTTCAAGACCAGATGGATGTCGCTGTTACGATATATAACAATGATCGTGCACTGGTGCGTGAGAAACGAAAAATTAAATTGCCCAAAGGGGAAAGTTATTTGAAATTTATGGATGTGCCAGAGCGGATTATCCCTGAGACAGTAAGTCTAAAATCCTTAATACAGGCAGGAAGTTTGCAAATACTGGAACAGAATTATGAATATGATTTGATTAGTCCATCCAAATTGATGGAAAAGTATGTCGGTAAAGAGGTAAAACTGGTCAATAAAAATAAAGATATGGACTTTTATGAAGTTACCGCAAAACTTTTAAGTGTGAATGAATCACCGGTATTTCAGGTGGAAAATCAGATTTATTTAGGACATCCGGGAAATGTCGTTTTGCCTGAACTGCCATCAGAATTGATTGCAAAGCCTACCTTAATATGGATGTTAGATAATAGTCTGGAAGAGCAGGAATTAGAGGCTACATATTTAACCTCCGGTCTTTCATGGAAGGCAGATTATGTGCTGGTGTATGATGAACCTAAAAATACAATGGATTTAGAAGGTTGGATAACGCTCAATAATAGTTCGGGTGCTACTTACCAGAATGCTAAATTAAAATTGGTAGCGGGTGAAGTCAACATAGTACCTGTTCAAGCACCAGCACCAATGATGGACCGCATGATGGTAGGTGTAGCAAAATCTATGGAAGTTCGGGAGGAGTCTTTTGCAGAATATCACCTCTATACCGTTCCTCGAAGGACAACGATTAAGCAAAATCAATCTAAACAGGTAAGTTTGCTGTCTGCTAACGGTGTTAAGGCAAATAAAATTTATGAATATCGTGGAAATACAGCATTTTATCATAGCCAAATCAATCCTATCCGAAATGAAAATATTGATGCTTTTTTGATTTTTAAGAATGCGGAAAATAATCAATTAGGATTTCCCTTGCCGGAGGGAATTATCCGTGTATATCAAGAAGATAGTGAAGGGATGTTACAATTTGCGGGAGAAGACCGTATTAAACATACCCCCAAAGATGAAGAGATACGGTTACGGTTAGGAAAAGCATTTGATATAATTGGAGAAAGAACCCAGATAGATTTCCAGAAGTTAGGTCCTAATGTTGTAGAATGTGAGTTTGAGATTGTTATAAGAAATCACAAGAAAAATGACATTATAGTAGATATTGTTGAACCCATGATGGGAGATTGGCAGATTATTAAGTCATCTATGGATTATGAAAAGAAAGACGCATTTTCTGTAATCTTCCATTTACCTATAAAAGCTGAAGGTTCAGGAAAAGTGTCTTATAGGGTGCGTATTCGTTTCTAAATACATTGTTAAATAGCAAGATTATATAACGGAGGTATTACTGTGTCTATACAATACCTTACTGTTCAACAAATGCGTGAAGCCGATAGACGCTGTATAGAGGAATTGGGTATTCCCGGGGTCGTTTTAATGAATAATGCAGGTAATGCTGTGTTCAAAGAATTAGATAAAGGACCTGTTACGGTTTTATGTGGTAAGGGTAATAATGGTGGAGATGGCTTTGTAGTAGCAAGATTGGCATTGGTTGCAGGATGGAATGTCAAAGTCCTTTTATTAACGGAACCTTCCAATATACGGGGAGATGCGGAAGTGTTTATGAATGCATATTTGCGATTAGGTGGAGAAATGACAGTCTGTTTGAATGATAATGATGTTCACAAGGAGGTTAGTGAGATTGCTGAGAAAGAAACATGTGTAGATGCTCTTTTGGGGACGGGAACGAAAGGAGAGGTAACAGGGCTTTTGCGGACGGCTATAGAAAGTATGAGTAGATTAAGTAATATTATTTCTGTGGATTTGCCTTCGGGGATGAATGCGGATACGGGAGAAATTTGCGGTGTTTGTGTTCGTGCACGAAAGACCGTAACTTTCCAGTATCCCAAAATGGGTTTTAAGAACCCTTGTGCTAAGGAATATCTTGGAGAATTGGTTGTAGCGGACATAGGTATTCCACCTGTTTGTGCGAATGATAATCAATGGATTGAGTTAAAACAAAAAAACAGCAAATTTTTTAAATTAAACGGATTGAACATAACAGATGCATAAAAAAGTTCAGAAGGATGATAAATATGAGTGAAGGGACTTATCGTGCTTTTGTTGCCATAGAACTTCCTTCTGAAGTAAGGGAGGTAATATGGAATAGTACAAAGCCCGCTTCGGGAATGCTCAAATCTTTGGTAAAGTGGGTTCCTCCTGAAAATATGCATTTAACCTTACGATTCTTAGGCGAAATAACACTAAGTACAGGCGATAAGTTAAGAGAGAGTTTGCGGCAAATAACAGTCCAATTCTATCCTATAAAATTTAAATTATCCATTCCAGGAGT
This sequence comes from Candidatus Hydrogenedens terephthalaticus JGI OTU-1, assembly GCA_000493945.1. Classification (GTDB taxonomy): domain Bacteria; phylum Hydrogenedentota; class Hydrogenedentia; order Hydrogenedentales; family Hydrogenedentaceae; genus Hydrogenedens; species Hydrogenedens terephthalaticus. Next base: position 9,015 of record AWNW01000071.1, on the reverse strand, counting down.
TTTCCCTTCGTGGAAAGAACCAAGGGTTTTGTGGGTAGGTTTGGATACTATAGAAGGAGATATAAATTTAATACAGAGTAAAATTGAACAGCAGGCACAAATGGTTGGTTTGCATCAAGAAAAGCAAAAATTTCATCCACATATTACAGTAGGTAGGGTCAAAACACCTTCTCCATTTATATCTAATACATGGAAAAATGTTAAAATACAACAAATACCCGAATTTATTGTAAAAAAAATCACTTTATTTAAAAGTACATTAAATCCAACTGGTGCTATATATGAAATTGTAGACACTTTTCAATTCAAAGAAAAGGGATAGAATTTGTTTATTCGTGATTTATTATATACCTTATTTACGCTATATATGCTTGCCATTTTGGCGGTATGGTTAGGCCCCTATATTGATTTTGATTTGAGGCAACGAAGATGGAGTCTCTGGATAGTTAAAATTGTGAATCCCCTTCTTCAAATCATAAGAAAAAACCTACCTTATATAGGACCTTTTAACTGGGCTCCCATCATCGCATTGTTAATTGTCTGGTTAATAAGAAAAATTATCGTTGGTATTTAATTGTTTGTTTTGTGAAAAACTTGCATTTTATTTGTTTATTGTGTTAAAAATTTAAGATTTATATTCAGCCATATTCATAAATAATAAATGAAATAAAATATAAAAAAGAAAAAGCCGAAGGAGAAAAAACAATGGATTTACAATCGTGGTTTAACCAAAAACAAATTTCATGTGGAAAAATTTTTAGAAATTTAAGTGTCGCCGAGCTCTACGAAATTTCATTAGAAAAAGGCGAAGGAAAATTAGGTGCTAATGGAACTCTATTAGTCAGAACAGGAAAACGAACAGGGAGGTCACCTGAAGACCGTTTTGTCGTACAAGACGAATATTCAAAGGACGCTGTAGACTGGAATAAAGTAAATCTGCCTACAACGGAGGAAGTCTATAATCATATATATAATAGAATACGCAGTTTTTTAAATGGTAAAGATGTATATGTTTTTGATGGGTTTGTAGGTGCGGATGAAAAATATCGTATCAAAGTACGCGTAGTAGCGGAAAAGGCATGGCATGCATTGTTCGCACGAACATTGTTTCTAAGACCTACACCAGAACAATTGGCAAGTTTTGGAGAACCGGATTTTTGTGTCTTTGCCTGTGGTGGATTAAAATTAGAAGGTGAGAAGGATAAAGTTAAGACAGATACAGCCATTATTCTTAACCTTAAAGAAAAAAATATCTTAATTTGTGGCTCGGAATATGGTGGTGAAATTAAGAAAAGTATCTTTACCGTAATGAATTTTATCATGCCCGAACAGAATGTGATGCCGATGCATTGTTCTGCCAATGTTGGGAAAGAGGGCGATAGTGCTATTTTCTTCGGTCTTTCTGGTACAGGTAAAACAACACTTTCAGCAGACCCCGAAAGGTATCTTATTGGAGATGATGAACATGGTTGGAGTGAAGATGGAATTTTTAATTTTGAAGGGGGCTGTTATGCCAAGATAATTAAACTAAGGAAAGAATCGGAGCCATTAATTTATAGTGCTATTCGTTTTGGTTCTATTGCGGAAAATGTGGTATATGACGCTTCAACACGGGAAATTGATTTTGATGATGGAAGTATTACTGAAAATACGCGAACAACATATCCTGTAGAATTCATTCCGAATGTGGTACTTAGTGGAAAAGCCGGACATCCCAAGAATATATTCCTTTTAACAGCAGATGCTTTTGGAATTTTACCTCCGGTAGCCAAATTAACTCCCGAAGGGGCTATGTATCATTTCCTTTCTGGTTATACGGCGAAGCTTGCAGGAACAGAAGTAGGTGTTGTTGAACCCCAGGCAACTTTCTCTACCTGTTTTGGGGCTCCATTTATGATTCGTAGTCCATGGGTGTATGCTCGTTTACTGGCAGATAAGATGAAAAAACATAGTGCAGATTGCTGGTTGATTAATACGGGTTGGTCTGGCGGTCCTTATGGAGTTGGAAAACGAATGTCTATTGAATTAACGCGTTCTATTTTATCCGCAGTACTGGATGGAAAACTAAAGAATGCTAAGTTTGTAAAATTAGAAAAATTGAATTTAATGGTACCTGAAGCCATTGAAGGTTTGGAAGACCAGCGTGTATTAATTCCTGAGCATACATGGGCGGATAAATCTGCATACCAGCAAAAAATGGAACATCTTGTTGGCTTATTTATGAAAAATTTCGAACGATTTAAGGCTCAAGCAGACCATACAGTATTAGAAGCAGGTCCTAAATTATAACGGGCTGTTTTATTAATCAGTGATATTTGGAGTACACTATTTGAAAAGTAGTGTACTCTTTTTTTATGTTTATTTAATCTATTGGAAACGATTATAAGGAGCATAAAAATGCAAAAATTCTTTTATTTTATATCAATTATTTGTCTGATTGTTTTGGTGAATGCAAATCTTTTTGCTGATGCGGCACCTGTTGCCCCTATACAGGAAGGCGTCTTTATCAAAGAATGGCTTGTTTGTGGACCCTTTCCCAATCCGCTGAAGGAAGGTGTCGTAGAGTTTCGTCATGATGAAACTACTTTAGGGTTTTATATTGATTACCTTGCTCAGGCTGGAGGAGAAGGTAATATAGCTCCCGAAGAAGGTATGGCTATAGAACCAGGAGATGGAATTACACGGGTATGGAAGAAATACACATCCTCTGAGGATTATATAAATTTCAATAAAGTGTTTGAAGATAATCAAGGGGGTAAAGTGGCTTATGCGTTTTGTTATTTAAAAAGTGATACGGACAGGCAAGTAGTCTTAGGAATAGGGAGTAATGACGGGGTACGAGTTTGGTTGAATGGGGAACTTATTTGGGATAACCATTGTCCAAGGGGTGCTATGGTGGACGAAGATTGTTTCAATATATCCTTGAAAACGGGATTAAATCCCCTTTTAATAAAAGTTGACCAGGGTTTCGGGAATTGGGGCTTTTATGCTCGTGTTGTTAATCGGGAAGAAGTACTTAAAAAATTGAAAGAAATTCCTGATTTGAGAGGAGATATTATATATATATTAGAGAACAATTCTCTGCGTGCATGGATGGCTCGTCATTCTAAATATCGTTTGTTAGACCCACCTATTCAATATACTTTGCAATTACTAAATGCTAATAACGAGGTTATACAAACAACTTCGGCAAACTTGGGACAATCCGTAACCTTTGCACTTGATGGACTAAAAGAAGGTCCTTATCGAATAGAAGGAAAATTTACAATCCCAGATGGAATGATTATCGAAAAACAAAATTTTTATTATCATGGGAAACCCACTGTCATTGTAAATTTGGGCGAATTTTATGAAAAATTGCCTAATAAAAGAATAGAACTTCTATTTGACAGCAATCAGAATAAACTCAAAGATAATGAGATACTAAAAAGCCCTGAATATATGCCTGTGTTAGAACCCATATCCGGTGGAATACAAGAATTGGGTGGAGGAAAATATGCCATTTTGAGAACCGATTTATCCCCGTTATGGATTCGCGTTTTATTACCTGCACCAGGTCTGGGATATGAATGGTACATGTTAAATGATAATGGCTATAAATTTGAAAATCAGGAAGTTCAAGAGATTGATGCTTTAAATGAAGTTGAGAAAAATTTACGAAACCGACTTTCCAATACATTAGAGTCGGGTAATTTTCCCAATTCGGAATGGTTGTTTCAGTCTTATAGCCAAAGGCTCATGTTGACCCCGATACGGCAGGCAAAAGGAGAAATTTCACCCGAAGAGCGGTTGAAAAAAATATATCGGCTTTCTTCACTTAAAGCAAAAATCGTGGAAAATGATTCTATGGTAGTATGGTTTTCTCCTGCAATAGAAAAAGTGGGAAAAGATGAATCTATACCTGATTGCTCTCTGGAATATTTACCATTGGATATTGCCCGTAATGAATATGAAGCATTTCAGGTTGTTATTAGCCCTAAAGGAGCTATTTCATCACTAAAAGTGAATATTTCAGAAGGTAAGACCCAAGATGGTTACACATTGCCTGCTGAGCAATTTAAGGTTTTTGAGGTAAATTATGTTCCAATCCACACTGTATCTGATTATTACGGTGAAATAAAGGAATACCCAGACCCCATAGTCCCTGTAAAGGATGTAATGAATGTTTCATCAGAAGGGAATATTGTTCTATGGGTCCGTTTATATGTAGGGAAAGGGCAACCCCCAGGTATTTATGAAGGGAAGATACAAATAAATTCGGTAGGATTGAATTTAGAAATTCCGTATAAAGTACAGGTGTTTAATTATGTGCTTCCACCCTATACAAGCACAGAAACTGCCTATGGAGTTTCACCGGATTACTCCTGGCATGGACCTTTAACAGATGAGCAGAAAAAAGAAGTTTTTGATTTGTATATGAAAACCTGTATGGAATATCGGATTTCTCCATATACTCCTCATGCCTTTGCACCTATAAAATGGACATTTGAAGGAACACCCCCAGAGGCTGTATTGGACTTTACAGAATTTGATAAAGCAATGGAAAAATATTTAAATCAATATAATTTCAATGCCTTCAATGTGGGAGGTTTACCTTCGGAACTTAATGGAGAACCCCGATACTCAAAAGAATATAATAGATTGTTCACTTCCATTTATAGCCAGGTGCAGGAACATCTCCGCGAAAAAGGTTGGCTACATAAAGCATATTGGTATTGGGTTGATGAGCCTCCTCCCACGGATTATCCGGATGTTAAAAAAGGAATGGAACTATTACAATCTGCCTGTCCTGACATACGAAGACTTTTGACCTGTAATCAAGAGTTAGCACCTGTTCCATATTTCTGGGGAGTAGTCAATCTCTGGGTGCCTATATTTAATATGTATGAAGAGACGCGAGCACAATGGCGGCAGAGTTTAGGGGAATCGGTATGGTGGTATGTATGTACTGCACCGAGGGCTCCATATGCAAATAATTTTGTTGACCATCCAGCAATAAATCACCGAATTCGTTATTGGCAGCTGGATAAGTATCATCTGGATGGTGATTTGTTCTGGTCAATTACATATTGGTTGCAAAATCCATGGGAAGAAGCGATGTCCATAGGAACGGATGGACAGAGATGGGGTAACGGCGATGGACGTATGCTATATCCTCCGAGGAGAGAAAAGCCAATAGAACCTATTATGGAACCACCTGTTCCTTCCATTCGGTTAGAGTGTTTGCGAGATGGGCTTGAAGACAGAGAGTACTTGTTGGTCTTGGAACGCGTAGATGCGAGAAAGGCACCTATTGGGGTTTTAGCCCGTAAAGAAAGGGCAGAGGCTTTAAATAGGCTTTCCCCTTCTATAAAAGTTTATGAACAGAACCCGCTACTTTTCTATTTTTACAGAGCAAAAATTATGAATCTTGTAGCACGGATTGTTCAAGGAGGTTCATGATATCTCAGGAAAATATTTTGTATAATTTGTATTAAAAGGTTGTATATATGAGTGATACAGCAGTTGTATTTCGTGAGGAGGGTATTTTCCATGATACAGGACCCTATCATCCTGAAAAACCAGCAAGATTAGAAGCCATACTGGATGCGTTTGCACGGCATAAAATAGACCCCCCTTTTTTAGAAATAGAGCCAGTTACTCGTGAAGATTTATTGCGAATTCATACCGTTCAACATGTAGATACGATTGAGCGAACATGCAAAAATAATTTGGATTATCCTGACCCCGATACTGTTATGGGAGAAGCGTCATGGGATGCGGCATTGTTATCGGCAGGAGGTGCTATATCTGCATGTAAGGCAGTCCTGGAAGGTAAATATAAAAGTGTTTTTGAAATAATGAGACCCCCGGGACACCATGCGGAGCCCAATCGTGCAATGGGCTTTTGTTTATTTAATAATGTAGCCATAGCAGGGCGATGGTTGACGGATGTAGCAGGGTTGAAACGAATAGCCATTTTTGATTTTGATGTTCATCATGGAAATGGGACGCAGAAAGCTTTTTATGATGATGATAGGGTTTATTATATAAGTATTCATCAGTTCCCTCATTATCCCGGCACGGGTTTTCCAGAGGAAAGAGGTAAAAATAATACCAATTTGAATATACAAATGATGCCCGGTGTCCCAGAGGAACTATGGCATTCTGCTATTGAAAATTTAGTATTACCTGAATTAAAAAGATTTAAACCCGAATTTTTGCTAATATCCGCAGGATTTGATGCTCACCGAAAAGACCCATTAGGAAGTCAAAACTTAGAAGAAGAGGATTTTGCAAAGATAACCCGTGCGTTAAAAGGAATCGCAGGAGGGCGAATTGTATCTTTATTAGAAGGTGGATATAATTTAGAGGCCTTAGGAGAATCGTGTGTGGCACATTATCTTGCATTAAGGGATGAAATTTGAGGTAACAGCATATAGAATTTTGCTTCTGAAAAATATCATGGTTGCGGAATGAAAATTATGATAACTCGACAGGAAATATTGAAAGATATCGCTATAAGCAGAGGAATTTTCTTACTGTCATTGAGCAAAGTTGCTCAAACGGATAATATTTCTTGTATATCAGGGGATATACAAGGAAACCATGAAAAACAGCAATGCCGTGTTACCATAGAACATTGTGATAGACTAATAGGAATTTTATTTAATATAAATAAATTTTAGATGGAGGTAATTATGGAGAATTCTCCTTCAATATTTCAGATTATCTTAAGGGAGTTACAAAAATTTGCGAATCAAAACGACCTCAGGTATTTAGTCCCATCTCTAACAATACTTATCCTTATTGGATTGGTGATTTTAAATCGGAAATGGGTTGTCTCGTATTTAGGTTCTGCTATGTCGGGAATTATGAGGGGGGTATTACTTGCTTCCCTATGTATTTGTGCTTTCCTTGCTGTGGGAAATTATATAGATAGTTTTGGACAATGGAGGTATGGCACTTTTTTTAATGCATATGAATTTTACCATTATTATTTGGGCTCCAAGTATGCGAAGGAAATTGGTTATACAAGACTTTATGCAGCAAGTCTGATAGCAGATGACGAAACAGACCGAAAATATTCCAATCCCCAAAATAATATTCGTAATTTAGTGAATGGTACATACATTTCAGTAGATGATGTAATAAAAAATAAAGAGCAATACAAAAGCCGTTTTTCACCCGAACGATGGGAAGAGTGGTTGAAGGATATTCGCTTCTTTAAACGCGAATTAACGACAAGCCGTTGGAATAATGTTTTAAAGGATAAAGGATATAATGCGTCTCCCATTTGGTCTATGCTGGTAGGAGGTTTTTTAAGCAATCCTATTTCCACTGATAACCGAAATCACATGCTTATACTGGCTTCATTGGATTTAATTCTTATTGGGATTACGACTCTGGTTGTGTTATATACCTTTGGTCTCCGTCCCGCTATGTTTATGCTTATATTAATTGGAACTCATTACATGATGCGATTTTCGCACATGAAGGGGGCTTATTTAAGAACCGATTTTGCCATGTGCCTTGTGCTTTCTGCATGTATGATAAAATTGAACCGTTATAAGTTGGCTGGATTTTTTACTGCATATTCTGTAATTTCACGCGTATTCCCCGCTGTTTTCCTTTTCGGTCCGGGAGCACGACTCTTCTGGGATTTGTGTAAAATGTTACAGATAGGTTATGACGAGTTAAGAATTCGTTTCTATGACCGTAAACAGAGAATGGGTATTATAGGAGGATTTATACTACTTAATTTAATAATTTCTTTTGTGGGTAGTTTAATTCTCAGGAAATTTCCTGCCAGTTTGTTTGAAAGTTTTACCATTCCATGGCCCCTTCCATTCTCTATCCATTTTGTTCTATTTATTCCCCTTATTTTCTTTGGAATGTTATTGTTTTGGGCAGGACTTTGGGGCTATTTTGCTGGAAGAATGGAGCGGAATTGGATAAATTATTTCATTTCTTTCGCAGTTACGATTGCTATTCTTTTTGTCGCTTCTTTTGGTTATTATGGAGGGATGTATCAATGGCGAGATTATGCAGATAAAATAGGGAGGCATAGTCGAGATATTTCCCCATGGCGGGTTGGATATAAATATATATTTATTGCTCAGTATCCAAAGAATTTAGACTTAAAAAAATCTCTAAAGGATATATCAGGAGTTATAGGTAATGCCTTGTTAGGCAGACCTATTACAGACCCTACTGCACCAGTTCCGACAACAGATAACCAACCAAAACCACCGAACAATCCTTCTGCTCCAAAACCTGTCGTCAAAACCGCTACAAACGAAACACTTACCTTTGCTTCCGCTATGAGGAAAATAATATCTCCATGGAAACCTTTTACACGAAGTGTTATTTACAAAGAACAGGCGCGAAGATGGTGGACTACAATGGCAATTGTGTTAGTCCTATGTTTGTTTGCTTCGAGAAAATTATCTCCTTATGAGAGTTTTGTATTTGGCTTTGTGCCCTGTTTCTTTTTAGTTTCGCCAACTTATTACTATTACATTATGTTAGCCGTTCCTTTGTTATTTTTCTCACCTAAATCGGATTATATACCGCGTGCTCTTGCAATAATCTGGTTGTATATATCAGCTATGGCGGGGTATTTCTTCTATACAATGTGGGAGCAGGAATTTGCAACCTATTATTGGTTAGGGTGTATGTTGTTTGTTTTATGTATATATATGTTGATAATAGCAATGCTGAACAGCTTGCCATGGGAGTATCTCTATCCATATCGGGATGTTTTTAAGAATTGGATTCTAGCCCAGATGAAAAAAATTAGAAAGACTTCTTCCGAAATACAAGAAGTAACCACCCCTACAGAGGAATAAGGTACTAATTATTTTATTACTTAACGGTTCAATCTTAATATAAATCTACATTTGCTTTTATATAATTTTTAAGTTGGCAGAAGAGTAAAAATACAGCTTTATTTTTGGAGGAATTTCACAAATATAAAGTTTTTTAGTTATTAATTTTTGTATTAGTTTACAAATAGGTGATTATATGATATAA
>AWNW01000070.1 GCA_000493945.1 Candidatus Hydrogenedens terephthalaticus JGI OTU-1 | reverse complement strand
TTGCCTTTAAATCTTCTGTTAACCATTCCGAAAGATAACTATAAATGATGGGCTTGGGATGACCGTCGGGATATTTATGTTCATTCTTTTTTTCTAATTCCTGTAATTTTTCTTTTTTGCCACTGTCTTTAAAGTAGTCAATAACAATGAATTCTTTTTTTCCATTTATATAATCATAAATACCTGAAATCGCTTCCGTTGAACCCGGGAAAAATAGGAAAACCATTTGAACATTAGGAAATCGTTTTGAAAGGTTCTCTCGTGTTTTTCCCAATAGTAGGTAAAGCAATTCAAAGTTGTCATTTGTAAATTTTTGAGGATAATCTATGTTTTTTGAGTCAAATATCATAGAAACCAGAGTAGATTTATAGAGTATTTCTGAAATAAAGCACGAATAGGGTTTTGTTTCGGCAAAAGGACCTAAATTCACAAGTTCTCCATTTTTTGTTTCAATATGTGGGAGATATTTTCCCCATCTGCCGATAATAGACCATGCCCCAACTAACCTTTTTAAGTGGCTTCCGATAAAAGTATAGACAACAACGGTAGGCATAGGTTCTACATCATCAGCGAACTCTGAATTTAATGTGGTAAGATAAATTTCCTGAGGAGAACTTCCTGGTATTCCGTAATTATAAACTGCACAATTGGGATTTCGCATAGCAAATTGTGAGGGTAGTGTTTCGTTATCATTTACCTCCGTTCCAAAAGTGAACGAACAACCGATAAACAGACAATTTGTCTTTTTTTCTGTTTCAGGAGATGAATAAGTAGTCCTTCTCCCTTTTTTGTCTATAGAGTAATTGTAAGTTACAGAAAGATGCGAGCCTTTTTTTATTACAGCAGTGCCTTCTATCCCCGTATTGAGTTTTTTCGGTTTCGTAATATCCGTATGGATAAGTATAGGCGGGTTTTCCTGAATAGTTAACTTAAAATATTTATTGTATACAGGTCGTGAAATCATTTCGCAAATAAATAAGATACATATTAGAAATACACAACCTAAGAGAAAAGCAAGAAAATTAGACAAATATTTTTTTTTCACTTTTTATTAACCGTTTTTTACTTAATTGGAACCTGCTTAATATTAGATAGAAGGATTTTATAAATGCAAATATGGACAGAACAAATAAAAAGTTAAACTCTGAAGGCTTCGTGTTCCCCTTTGCCTTTAATAGAATCNAGACGAGGTACGGAATATGTCCCCATAAGGAGTTGGTTCAAATTATTACAGTTGGTCAGGTGTCATAGTTGTCTGAGATGTTCCCTATTATACGATCGTCACAGGTATTCCGATGAAACCTATTTGTCCCGCTACTTAAGAGAATCCTGCTTTTGTGATAAAGCATTATTTATCTGATGTCAAAGAAATCTATTGTAAAATTTGCGACTCATTTAAATATTCCGTTACCCATTCTGCCATTAGGCGGTGTGTTTTTGAAGTAGGATGATTATCTATCCCGAGATATTCATTACTTTTCATAAGTGTGTTAATCATTTTTATTTTTTTCTCATCATTAGAGAAATCTATTACGAAAAAATTTTTATTGTGTAATAACCTTTCTTTAAGTTTGGGGATTTCTTTTGAACTCCCCGGATTGAATAAGAATATGAATTGTGTCTTTGGAAAGTAGGGAGAAAGTTTTTCTTTGCTTGCTTCTAATATCCTTATAAATAAGATAATATCTTTTTCGCTGTAATTATCTTTTGTATATTTGATGCTGTAAAGTTTTTGTAATATCATGAAAGAATTAAGAAATCTATTTATTAAGTAGTAAGTAGGATAAGCATTCATGAACAACCCTTTATAAATTAGAGAATCATTTTCCATCTCTATACAAGGTAATCGTCCACCCCAACTACCAACAAGATTAGGGGTTCCTATTAATCTTTCTAAATGGTGAGGAATAAACCAATAAATAATGATAAGGGGCAAGCATTCTAAATCATCAGTAAAGTTAGGTTCTGATATTAATAAATACATTTGTTGAGGGGAACCTGAGGGTATTCCATAATTATAGACTTTACATTCTGGATTTTGTTGTGCAAAATAAAATGGAAAAGTTTCGTCGTCATTTACACCGATACCAAAAGTAAAAGAGCAGGGGAAAAAGAGGCAAATTTTTGTTTTTTTTCGTCTCTGAACTTTGAGGGGTAATCCGCCTACCTTTTATATCGGTACTGTAAGTATAAATTACTTCACTTTCTCCTTTCTGAATTGTGCAACTCCCTTTTACATTTGCTCTTACTTTCCTTCCTAAGAAAGGGTCAGGAATTAAAATTGTAGGATTCGCTTGAATAATTAATTGATTATTCTTATTCCACATGCGTAATACAATTTCAATTAAGGTAATAGTTGAAATAACAAAAATACATCCGATTAAGAAAGCCAAAAAGTTATAGAAATAATTTTTTATTTTTGAATTCGAAATAAGAATCCTCACTACTTATTAATACTCCAAATAGAGAAATTAGATATAGATTGACATAAAAAATAGAAAACATGCAATATCATACTCTGAAGGCTTCGTGTTCCCCTTTGCCTTTAATGGAATCCAGACGAGGTACGGAATATGTCCCCATAAGGAGTTGGTCTAATGTACTACGGTCGGTTACTGCATCGCGGGCATGTTCAAGAGTAATTCGTCCTTCTTTATAAAGTTTATGGATGTATTGTTCAAAGATGAAGGAGTGAGATACAGTTTGTTGCATACCCACACGAATGAGGTCTGTATCACCAGAGAGAATGCCATCATTTATAGCCTTGATGTCGTTGTACATTATTTCAAGTCCAGGGATACGCCCTCCACCAATTTGGGGGATAAGTCGTTGGCAGATAATACATTTAATACAATCACGCAATTGTAAGCGAACGAGGTCCCTTTCAGATGGGTCGAAGAAACTTACAATTCGATTGACTACTTCCGAAGCTGTGTTTGAGTGCAGGGTGCTGATGACTAAATGTCCTGTTGCTGCCGCATTAATTGCAGAACGAATGGTATCAGGGTCTCTCATCTCTCCAATAACAATTACATCCGGGTCATGTCGGAGTGCTCCTGTCACGGCGTCGTTAAAAGTTAATACATCATCGCCCATATTTCTTTGAGATATGATTGATTTTTTATTAACATGGACATATTCAATAGGGTTTTCAATGGTTAAGATATGATATGACTTATGGGTGTTTATCCAGTCAATAATCGCAGCGACAGTAGTTGTCTTTCCACTACCCGTCATGCCAGTAACCAGTACAAGCCCATGGTTAATATCTGCAATTTCTAACATTGTATTTTTAGGAATGTTTAACTCTTCAAAAGAGGGTATTCGTTCAGGTAAGAATCGGAAAGTGCAATGAGGAGCCCCCATTTTGTAGAAAACAGATACACGGGCATAACCCAGTCCTGCCTGATGATAACTAAAACTGGTCTGATTAGTCTTTTCCAATTCTTCACGGTAACGGTCTGGGACAATCTGTCGAATAAGGTCTAATATCTGAATGGCTGAAAGCGGTCCCATAAGTTCGGAATGTTTCATATCTCCATCAACACGGAATAAAGGGCATTCTCCCGGGGATAGGTGCACATCACTTGCTTTGTATTGTATCATCGCTTGAAACAGAAGTTCGGGGCTAATTCTATCAATACGGTATCGATCACCCTTAACTTTCCATACTTCAGGTAGTGTGATACATTGACACACTTTATCTATGGTAATAAAAACTTTGGGAAGGAGATTTGGAGGCGTTCCGTCCTTAGTAGAAACAATGAGCCATTCCTGCTGTCGCTCTGCATTACATACATCGGCATTCTCTTTTACAACACTTAAAATTCTATTTAAGCATGNTTCCGGAACACGCATGCGAAGTATCCAACGAATATAATCCCCTTGAAAGTCGTCCCGTTCCGCTTCAAATTCCATATTACTTGCTCGGGCGAGAATGAAACGGGGTATTCCTTCTTTTAATCGAATCTGTTCCTCTATCGTTTTTACAATAGCACGAACTGTAGGCGTTTGTCCTGTGCCAATGATGAACTCAGCCATAAATTATTCCCTTTTTCTATATCGCTCTATTTTATATTTTTCGCAATATCTTAATAGGAATAATACATTATTAAAATATGTATGTCAATTTTTTATGTAAATTCTGAGAATTTATGGGCAGAAATTAGGGAATAAAAAAAGCAGTAGTTTTTATAAAGAGAGATAAAATAACAATCAGGAATGAAGATAGATAGTTTTATATTTGCATTGGAATATTTAAAATATTTATAATTATCTTTCTATAAATGATAAAAAATTATTGCAGGGGGAGAGAAAAGTTTATTTATTATGTAAACAAATATTAAATTGTAAAAGGTAAAGGAGTTATCCGTGAAAAGGACTTACCAACCCTCGAATACTCGTAGATTGAGAACACACGGCTTTCGTGCAAGAATGGCTACCCGCTGGGGAAGAGCCGTATTAAGTGCACGACGGAGAAAAGGTCGTAAATATTTAACGGTTTCAGACCGAGTTGAGAAAAAATATTAACATAAAATTATATGGAGGGTAAGAATACCTTGTGCCCGGAGAATATGGCTTTCCTAAAGAATATCGCCTTCACAAAAAGAAGGAGTTTGAAGATGTCTTCAGGAAGGGGAAACGTATTTCCGGGGAAGGAATGGTTTGCTATTGGTTTTCTGATGAGCAGATGGGTAACAAATTGGGGATAGTCGTATCCCGAAAGGTAGGACGGTCGGTGAAAAGGAACCAGATTAAAAGATATATCCGAGAATTTTATCGGTTAAACCGACTTCATTTTCGTGAGAGTGGTGCTTTAATTGTTGTTGCCCGCGCAGGATTGTCCGAATGGAATCATCAACAGATTGATGCCGAATTGGCAAGATTACTTAAAACTGGGGGAATACTCAATGGCTAAGGTTGCTATTTTGATTATTAGAGCATATCAAAAAGGTATCTCTCCCTGGTTAGGACAGCATTGTCGGTTTTATCCAAGTTGTTCTAACTATGCTATTGAGTCATTCCAAAGACACGGGTTTATTAAAGGTTTCATATTGACCTTTTGGCGTATTTTAAGATGTCAGCCCCTTTGTAAAGGAGGCTATGACCCGGTGCCTATGGAATTCCCTCCTAACAAATCGCATCACTCATGTGATAATACGATTGTGAAGTAAATCCTTTACTATCGGGTTCATCAGAAACAATTAGCAAAACCCTCCGCAAAAATTAAAGTCTTATATTTAAGAATGGAGAAAAATTCGTGTTCGGCGATGATGATAATAAAAAGGTTTTTCGAGACCAGGTAATAGGTTTGTTATTAATTACCGCTATTGTAATTGGTTGGAGTTATTTTTTTATTCCCTCACCACCTCAAAAGACAGTAAAAGATAATGGCAATAGTGCAGTTAATCAAGTAGACAAACAAGTTTCAGAGAATACAGCACCTCTTCAGACTTCCGAACAAAAATCTCCTATAAAAGATGAAGATGTAGAAAGAGAAAAAAAGAATGAACATAAATATCCCGACGGTCATCCCAAGCCCATCATTTATAGTTATCTTTCGGAATGGTTAACAGAAGATTTAAAGGCAATTAATTTAATTCCTCAAAGTCCTTCGCCATTGGAAAAGAACTGATCCATTACCAGAGCAGGTGCTTCTTCAGAAGTAGGACCAATCGGTTTTGCAGGAACACCTGCTACGGTGGTATGAGGGGGTATATCCCTAAGGACAACAGCACATGCAGCAACCTTCGCTCCTTCTCCTACATGGACATTTCCTAAAATCTTTGCACCCGCAGCAATTAATACTCCATCTCCAATCTTAGGATGCCTATCCCCACGAACTTTTCCGGTGCCTCCTAAGGTTACTTCGTGCAATAAAGACACATTATTCCCAATCACGGCTGTCTCCCCTATCACGACACCTGTGCCATGATCAATCAGTATCCCTTTCCCGATTCTTGCCGCGGGATGAATATCTATTCCAAATACCTCTGACATTCTGCTTTGTAAAAACAACGCCAGATGAAACCGTTCCCGATTCCAGTAATAATGAGCAATCCGATACGATTGCAATGCTTGAAAGCCTTTGAAATACAATAGAGGTTGACAAAACAATCTACATGCAGGATCACGGTCATGAACGGCAACCAAATCAGCACGGATAGCCTCTCCAATTCCAGCCTCATTTGCGAAGGCTTCATCAAACAATTCTCGTAAACTGACAGCCGGTAATGTAATACTTTCCAATTTCCCCGCTAAATGGAAACTTAATACATCCTCCAATGTTTTGTGAGATAAAATAGTGGAGGATAAAAAACTTGCTAGCAACGGCTCTTTTTGAATACCTTCCTGTGCTTCTTCTCGAATTCGTGCCCAGATAGGGTCTGCTTTCTTTTTCATACTTATAAACCTTTTATTTGAAATTCAAGAACAAAACAATATCTTTATTCATTTCCAAAATCATGATTTATTATCGCATGCTTGACAAATAAATCACCATATAGTTATGGTTGAATAATAATACGCATTTCCTTTTTTTCTCCCGCCTTCTGAAACGCTTCTAAAGACTCCGAAAGCAGGTAAGCAGAGGAAATATATCTTTTTACTTTTACAATACCCTGAGATATAAGTTCAAGAGCCTGCCGATGATGTCTCGGAACAGACCCATGGGCTCCGGTAAGCAAAATTTCTTTATAGTGGATTATGTTTGTATCAATGGGAGTGGGTGGGGTTCCCGGTGGCAGACCTCCAAAGAAATTTACACGACCACGATTTCTAACAATATTCAAAGCATCTACTTGTGCTTCTGGAGATGAACAGGCAGTTAGAACGACATCTGCCCCTAATCCTCCCGTCTCTTCAGAAATTCGGGAGATAAGATTTTCTTCAGATGTATATATAACTACATCGGCAACTTGCTGAACCACACTTTCCCTTTTTCTTGTGCGATTTACGGCGATAACTTTTCCTGCACCCATTTTACGAGCCACTTCCATCAACATACATCCTATAGGTCCTGCACCAATAATAACGATAGTTTCTCCTAAATTAACTCCACACAATTCCAGAGCGTTTAAACAACATGCCAATGGTTCCGCTAACGCCGATTCTTCATAAGAGACATTGTTCGGAATATGATGAACAGGACCATGTTCTACAACCAGAGGGTTTAATAATACATATTCAGCAAAACTTCCCGGAAACTGGTAACCCATAGCATAATTAATCGGACATATATTACCTATTCCCGCCTCACAATAAACACAGGCTCCACAAGGGACATCCGAACCTATGGCTACTCGGTCTCCGACTTTAAAACGCATTACACCCTCTCCTACTTCTACAACCTCACCGGAGGCTTCATGACCCAGTATTGTCGGTGGCTTAACTCGACTATTTCCATTATTGATTATTCTCAAATCAGAACCACAAATTGCACAAGATTTTACTTTCACCAATACAGACCCTGGAACTACTTGTGGTTTTGGGACTTCCTTTAATACCAATTTCCCAATATCTTCAAATACCAACGCTAACATAATTATATCTCCTTATTTATGAACATTGCCTTCACGGGAAAAACTTTTTTGTTATATATTGCTATAAACAATTCTTTAAGCCCTTCAATAGGGACTTTATGAGTAATAATTTTTGAATAAAGGGAATTTTCCTTTTTAAATTCTTGCAATACTACCTGCCACTCGTTTTTAGGATACTCATTTACCAGAGAATTCCATATCCCCGTAATTTGTATTTCTTTACGCAAAATCATTCCATATTGTTTTGCAGGAACTTTCATTTCCTCAAAAGATGGATTTCCAACTAAAACAATTTTTCCCGAAATACCGCAACTTTCTATAGATGTTTCTAATCCAGCAGGATGTCCTGTCGTTTCAAAGACGATATCCACCCCATGTTTACATTTTTGTTTTATCCATTCAGACACGGTTGTTTGTTTCGCATCTAAAAGATGTTGAAAACCTAAAGAACGAGCAAATTTTAATTTTTCCACAACAATATCTGTCATGAATACTTCCGCCCCAGAAGCCCTTGCCCATAAAGCAATCAATATCCCGATTGTTCCTGCACCTGTTATCAATACAGTATCACCAACACAAACTTGAGCCTTCCTTACAGCATGTAAAGCCACAGCACAAGGTTCTGTTATTGCTGAAATCTCTCCCGAAATTCCGTCTGGAACAGGAATTATATTACTTCCTGGAACAGTTACATATTCAGCAAATCCTCCATCTCTCCGTGACCCTAAGTAATCATAATTCAGACATTGCGTATATAAACCTGAATAACACGATGAGCATTGCCTGCAAGGAATTAATGGATATACAACCACATGTCGTCCTACCCAGTCTTTTCCCGTTTCAGAACCTACTTTCTCCACAATCCCCGAAAACTCATGTCCCGGAACCAAAGGATATTTATAAGTGCCATGTTCAAATACTCGGGGTATATCAGAACCACAAATCCCACACGCCAATACGCGAACCAGCACTTCATCAGGCTTCGGTAGAGGAATAGGAACTTCTTCCAACCTTAAATCCCCCGGTGCATATAGTCTTAACGCTTTCATATTATTTTTTCCTATTAAAAGTTTCTGCAAAAAAATAGATTGTTTGAATTAAAACTGTTTAATATCAAATTATCCCCGTGTGTATTATAACGAAAGACCAACGGATTTTCGCAAATTTTTCAAAATCAAAAAATGACAATCATAACAGAAATTAATTATACTTATCCCTTAATCAAATCGTATATTCAACCTAAAAATCATATTATAAGACTACTTATGATGAATCTATCTACTGGAACAAAAACATATATTTTAATATTTCTACAATTGTTTTTAATTTGTATTTCTTTCAATATCACAGCACAAAGCATACAAACAGAAACAGAAGTTAAGTCTCAATATATGTGGTTAAAAATTAACCCTTTGCAACAAGGGGTTATTACTCAACTTGGTTTAATAAATCCGCCCGATAATATCTCGGGTCCTTTGGGAATGTTTCAGGAAGGCTTCGGTGTAGGAAGTTTTTATGTTCCCAATCGGAAAATCAATGAACAATGGGAACAGAGTACACTACCTGATGGAACAAAAGAAATTCGCTATACCTATACTTGTGAAGGACCGAACATACAAGGATTAAAAGTAAAACGAACTATTCAATTATCACCCTTTGTAGCAGGACTTGCCATTAAATTAGAAGTAAAAAACGAAGGGACGGAAAGTCAGTGGATTGCACCATGGGTAGCAAATTCAATTAACCCCGGAGGAAAATGGAACGAAACAGACCGATTAGAATTACCAACCAGCGAAGGCATCCTTTCTATTAACTCCAGTCATCATTGGGTTGCATCTCGAAACTGGTCAGCCTACACAGACCAGGAACTCTTAACCAATGTTTGTCTTATTTTCCACGCCGATATGCTTCACTCCTTTCTGGCAGTATGGGAACCGCAGGAAAGTAAGCAGGGAGTACAATCGTGGTTTCTGCCATCTTTACTGAAACCCGGTGATACATGGTCTACCGTCTACAAACTCTCTATAGTTCGTGGACTGAGCCATGTTAATTTCGCTTCTGAAGAAATAGCCTGTCAATTAGATTACAAAGAAGATGGAAAACTTATTTTACTTCTCTCTCCCAACCGTGATTTCAAAAATATGCGTATCCAATCACGAGTTCTTGGACCTGATGGTAGAGTTTGGCGTTTACCCACAAAGAAATTTGATTTTCAGCCCAATATACTTATTCGTTGCACTTACGACTGGACAGCACCCGGGCCTGGAAGATATGATTTCCTTGCACAATTAGAGCAGGATGGAAAACCTTACTACCTTGGGAAAGAAACGGGTTCTCCTCACGGAGGAATAGATACTCAATTTGTTGTTGGTAATACCGTCCCCTCATTAACCACAGATGAAGAACTTTTTCCACCTTGGACAGATGCTCCCAAAACATTAGACAAAGGTCCTCGAAAATTAGAAAGAAGTTTACTATTTCAGGATTCCAAGACAAAAATCTGGTCAGAACCCTCCCTCTTTAAAATCTTCCCGGAAGATAACCCACAACCTTCGAATCAAACGGATTCTACACTGAAAATTTTCCTTGCAAGAAAAGAAAGGGAATCTTTTCAAATTGCTTTAAGAAATAATGGAACAGATATCTGTACCGTTCAGGCAATCCTTTCGGAACTAAAAAATCGTCAAATAGGGATGTCCATCCCTAAAGATGTTATTTCCACCTACGAAGTAAAATATCACCCTGTCGTTATTCCTTCCTATTACGAAGGTCCAACTGGCTACTGGCCTGATATGCTTATTCCAACGAATACAATAAGAATACCACCCCAAACTACATCTGCATTCTGGCTAACCTTATACGCCCCTGAAACCCTTCCTCCGGGGGATTACAAAGGAATCCTTGAACTACAAAGCAATTCTTTCGACCCCGTAGAATTGGAGCTGAATATTCATGTGTTCGAATTTGCTCTACCGAATAGTCCCACATTAAAAACAGATTTTGGTTTTTCATGGGAAAACGCTCTCAAAAGTGCCCAATTGCTTACAGGAGAAAAGCCGAATGCTTCTGCTGTCGCTTCTGCATATCTACAAAACGCTATTGAACACCGTGTAACACTCCGCGAACTCACACAATTACCATTGCCGAAAACTCCCGACTACGCTCAAGAACTTTCAAATATATTGCCGAAGATTCAACGGCTTATCAAAGAAGGTATAAATACCTTTACAATTCCACCTCAATTAATTAACCAACCCGAACAATTGAAAACACTTTATTCATTCTTGCAAACGAATAACTTATTAAAACAAACTTTTGTCCCGCTATGGGAATACCCCAAAGAGGAAGACAAAGAAAAATTATTAAACACAATTACTCAATGGAAAACTCTAACTCCTGGCCTACCCCTGATGATAACAACACGAGGACTAAATCCCATACTCCCTGACAATGTAGATATTTGGTGCATTCATAGCCCTGTAATGGATACACAATTTAACCGATATATATTAGAAAAGATCCAAGGAGGGCAAAAAGTCTGGTGGTGTGTAAATCATGCTCCCCCTCGTCCTTATGCCAATTTCTTCCTTGATTTTGCAGGAATTGAGCATAGAATTTTCTTCTGGCAGACATGGATGTTAGGCATTAAAGGTGTCCACTACTGGTGTATTAATTATTCTAAAGAAAATGACCCACAAAAATGTCCTCTTGATGTAATACCTACAAATGGAGATGGATTTCTTGTATATCCCGGTAAGGATGGACCTCTAAACTCTATCCGCTGGGAGATAATTCGTGATGGGATTGAAGATTATGATTATTTAAACATATTCTCTCAGTTAATCAAAGAACTTAAAGACACTGGAAGTAATCCCGAATTATTACAACAAGCAGAAAAAGTTTATAACTTCCATGAATTTTGCCCTGATTTAGTTAATTTTTCACGAAACCCCAATCTATTACTTTCAAAACGCATAGAAATAGCTGAATATATTGAACGAATGTTAAAAGCCCACCAATCGGATAGAAGTATTAAAACATCC
>AWNW01000069.1 GCA_000493945.1 Candidatus Hydrogenedens terephthalaticus JGI OTU-1 | reverse complement strand
CGGGTGTTCCTTCGACGACGCCTTCGCCTTCAATAATTCCTTCGCCTTCGGGAGTTCCTTCGACGACGCCTTCTCCTTCGATAATTCCCTCCCCTTCGGGAGTTCCTTCGACGACGCCTTCTCCTTCGATAATTCCCTCCCCTTCGGGAGTTCCTTCAACGATACCTTCTCCTTCGGTAACGCCTTCTCCTTCGGGAGTTCCTTCAACGATGCCTTCTCCTTCGGTAACGCCTTCTCCTTCGGGAATTCCTTCTCCTTCGATGATGCCTTCTGCTGTTCCTTCGCCTTCTTGTGGGCAGGGTCCTGTGGAAATCCACAGGTCTACCGAAGTGCCGGGTTCAACTCCTGTTCCTGCCGTTGGCTCTTGATCTACTACCACACCAGCATGGAAAGTATTATCACATATATATGTTATATTTCCAACGAACAAGCCTGTTTCCAGAATGTCTGTTGTTGCCTCTACTTCAGGTAAACCGACTACATACGGCACTTCAACGAAACAAATTCCCGGGGTATCATCCAGATAATTAGGTGTTCCATCATTATCCGTATCCCAGGGATAGGGGTCATCCTCGTCAAGCATCAGATCGCAGTCATCATCGGTATCTTCTGGATCCATCCAACCATCTCCATCAAGGTCATCATAGGGTCTCATATACGGAGTGATGCCTATATCGGTGGTGAAAATATAGGAACCGTTGGAGAAGTTGATTTCTACCATGTATGCTTTCCAGCCTGTTTCTGGTGGTGTAACCTGGGCAAGGTAGGTTTTAGAACCTGGGTATGTTTCGCTTAATGTAGTTGATGTCCATTGAGGACCTGAACCACCTAAATATCTGAAATCGCGGGCATTGGGATTAGTGGCTTGCCAAAGTTTTACAGAGGTTGGATTTGTTGCTACCTGCACCTGGATGCTTCCGTCGGGTAGGAATTGCCAGGAATAATTAGGGCGAGTGCCTATGCCTGCAACGGAATTAAAATATGTTATTAGCGGCAAAACAGTATTTATATCAAACGAATCGCCCATACTATGTCCAACATTGGGAGTATATTTAAGGCGACATTCTCCAGGAAGTTCATGATAATAAAACCGTGAAGAATCCGGGAGAAAAAATTCATCACCACACGCATTAATAATGTATTTTGGCATGGTATAGCGATTTAAGTAAGAATATGGGTCTACAATTTGCCTTAGTGCATATCCCCCTGGTGTATCCATTCGTTCAAATATATGCAAATCGTTATAAGGCTTCAAGGTTGGTGCAAAAAAGCCATAGCATTTATAGTGATGGTCCATCTGAACATCCATTTTGAGAACATCAATAACAATAGGTGCAATCGCTATTACGCGTGAGTCAGCAGCCGCAGTTAACCAGGTTGTCCAACCCCGTTTGGAAGCACCTCCAACAACGAAACCATTAATGGTTTTTGAGTGATTATTAAGAACAATTTCCTGAATGGTATCCATAGCACGCACAGCACTTTTAACCATAGGTAGTAATACAGGCCAGTACGGGTCAGGGGTTCCTGCGTCGTATGTTTGCAAATACTTGTCATAAGAGTATGCTATTATCTCATCTTCTGTGCGACTGAAACTTTCTCCTGCAAAACGAAGAGGCTGGTTCGGGACTTGTTCGAGTAATGCCACTGGTGCACCTGTTAATAGTGCAACATACTGAGCGTAATCCCGAAGATTGGTAGCGGGAGAACCATTATTACCACCAGAAATAACTAATAAGCCCTTTGTTTTTGTAATGCTTGTAGGAACAATAATTGTAAGCCAGTGTTTCCATAATGTTCGGTTTACTTCTGAGGGACTTCGCCATGTTTGAGATGTGAGGTCGACCACATAATAGGTATGAGTAAAACTTGATTCTTGGGTAGTTATGGTGTAGGTATAACTTGAATCCGGCATATTTACATAATCTTCTAAGGGACCTGCATAGACATAAAAAGAAAGAAGTGATGAAAAAATAGCAATTAATAGATAATTTGTAAAACAACTTTTACGCATGGGTAAAAACCTTCATGTTAAATTATTTCAATTTATTCTATACTAATTATACTATATAATTAAACACTCAATATTGATTTTCGTTTCGCATGTTTGATATGGGGAATATAAATTTGTTATAATTTTCTCTCTTTGTGAGATTTTTTATAAAACACAGGAGCCTCTCGCCTTTGTTTTGGGTGCTCATGAAATATGAGTTCCAGCGGGCTCCAAGGTTTAACCCAAACAGATAAGGATATAACTATGTCAGTTGTAACCCCTCGTGAATTGCTCGAAGTAGGAGCACATTTTGGTCATCAAACTCGCCGTTGGAACCCTAAAATGGCACGGTTCATTTATGGCGAAAAGAATGGGATCTACATTATTGACCTGAAGCATACCCTCAAACAATTATATAAGGCGTATGCTCTGGTTCGTGAAACCGTCGCAAATGGTGGGACCATTCTCTTTGTCGGCACAAAACGACAGGCACAGGAAGCCATTAAACGCGAAGCGGAACGCTGTGGGATGTTTTATGTGAATAGCCGTTGGTTAGGTGGAACATTGACTAATTTCCGCACCATCCGAAGCAGTATTTCAGAATTGCTCCGATTAAAAGATTTGGAAGAGACGGGCAAGATTGACCAATATGGTAAAAAGGAAGGTATTCAATTAAGAAAGCGTATTGCCAAGTTAGAGAAGAATCTTTGTGGTATCGTCAATATGACAGAAACACCGGATATTGTTTTTGTTGTAGATACCAATCATGAAGAAATAGCCGTGCGTGAATCGGCACGATTGAACATCCCGTGCATCGGTGTTGTAGATACGAACGCAGATCCGGACGCTGTTTCTCTGCCAATCCCGGGAAATGATGATGCAATACGCGCCGTATCTTTATATTGCAAAGTAATTGCGGACGCTGTATTAGATGGTAAAAATGTTCAGGAAAAGGGTCCTACCACTCAGACAAAGGTAAGACCTATTGCTCGAAGGGTTAAGCGTGTAACGGATGAAGAGATAAAACCTGTTGAGTCCGTTTCTGAAGAAGATATGGAAGAAAACGAAGTTGATGATGAAAGTATATCTTCAGACGAAGTCGAAGAAAATCATCAAGAAACATCTGTGGTTGAAGAAAAATAATTGTTAATAAATACAGGAGAATAATAAATGAGTATTAATGCAAGTGATGTTAAAAAATTAAGAGAACAAACCAATGCACCCATGATGGATTGCAAAAAGGCACTTATGGAGTGCGGTGGTGATATGGATAAAGCGGTAAAATGGTTGCGTGAACGCGGAATCATGAAAGCGGCATCACGGGCAAATCGTGTTGCGGCGGAAGGTTGTATTGCTTCTTATGTACACATGGGCGGAAAAATTGGGGTGCTTGTAGAGGTAAACTCCGAAACGGACTTTGTGGCTCGTGGTGCAGAATTTCAAACCTTTGTAAAGGATATTTGTTTGCAAATATGTTCTTCCGCACCCAAATGGATCTCCAAAGAAGATATTCCTGCGGAAGCATTGGAAGAAGAAAAACAATTGTATGTAAAGCAGGCTCTGGATACAGGCAAACCGCAGAATGTTTGTGAGAAAATAGCAGAAGGCAAATTGAACAAATGGTTTGAAGAAGTCTGCTTATTAGAACAAGTTTCTGTGAAGCCTGAACATGATGGTAAAAAGATAAAAGATTTATTAGGTGAATTAACCGCTAAGTGTGGTGAGAAGATAGAAATCCGACGCTTTGTTCGTTGGGTTCTCGGTGAAGGTATCGAAAAGAAACAATCGAATTTTGCAGAGGAAGTTGCCGCAGAATTAGCGAAATCCGCCAATAAAGAGGCATAAAGAGTGAGCACTCCTATCTACAAAAGGATACTATTAAAACTCAGTGGAAATGCCTTATCCTCGGAAGGGGAAAACATAGGCTCAAAAGCGTTAAGCCATCTTTGTGATGAAATTGTATCCGCTTACCAGACAGGTATTCAGGTAGGATTGGTCGTAGGAGGTGGAAACATCCTCCGCGGAAATCAATGGTCAAAGGCTTCCGGTGTAGACCGTGCTACGGCAGATTATATGGGAATGCTTGCTACGGTAATAAATGCTCTTGCCCTTCAATCTGCATTGGAAAAGCACGGAATTGAAACGAGGGTACTCAGTGCTATCGAGATGCGACCGGTAGCAGAGCCTTATATAAGACGCCGTGCCTTACGACATTTAGAAAAAGGGCGGATTGTAATTTTTGCTGCGGGAACGGGCAATCCTTTTCTTACAACTGATACTGCTGCTGCACTACGCGCCAGCGAAATAGATGCCAATATATTAATGAAAGCAACCCGTGTAGATGGCGTTTATTCTGCTGACCCTGAAAAAGATCCTACGGCTAAAAAATACGATCACCTTACATATCAACAGGTTCTTTCACAAGATCTGAAGGTAATGGATGCCGCAGCCATATCTATTTGTCGTGAAAAACGCATTCCCATTTTGGTATTCTCTTTCTTAGAAAAGAACTGTATTGTTAATGCGGTTTATGGGAACTCTATTGGAACTATAGTCAAGGGAGATTAACTTATGTCACACCCACTTATTAAAGAAGCTGAACAAAAGATGGATAAAAGTGTGGAAAGTTTACAACAGGAACTTTCCGGCTTTCGCACAGGAAGAGCCACACCCAATTTATTAGACATTGTTCATGTGGATGCGTATGGCAGTAAAATGAAGATTAATCAATTAGGAAATGTAACGGTTCCGGATTCGCATCTTATTGTTATTGACCTCTGGGATAAATCACTTATTGGTGCTGTTGAAAAAGCAATCATGGCTTCACCGCTTGGTGTAAACCCATCAAACGATGGTAGATTAATTCGCATTCCCATTCCTCCTCTTAGCGAAGAGCGTCGGAAAGAACTAACTAAAGTTGCCAATAAAATGGCGGAAGAAGCCCGTGTTGCTGTTCGAAATATTCGCCGTCATATTTTGGAGACCCTGAAAAAAGAGCAGAAAGATGGAAAGATAACGGAAGATGACCTGCACCGTCTTTCTGATGAAGTCCAGAAACTCACAGATAAACATATTGAAAAAATAGACCAGGTTCTTAAAGCCAAAGAAAAAGATATAATGGAAGGCTGAACTTTTATTTATCCTCTGACAATTTTACGGATATTGTCTCAACATTCAAATCAGGTTTTATATCCATGCGAAAACTTCCTGCGGACTTAGAC
The DNA here is from genome assembly GCA_000493945.1 of Candidatus Hydrogenedens terephthalaticus JGI OTU-1. GTDB lineage: Bacteria > Hydrogenedentota > Hydrogenedentia > Hydrogenedentales > Hydrogenedentaceae > Hydrogenedens > Hydrogenedens terephthalaticus. The sequence continues at coordinate 6,413 of AWNW01000069.1, read as the reverse complement.
CCCCGAGTAGATGTAGACCGGTTGCCCCGACATATTGCGGTTATTATGGATGGGAACGGTCGTTGGGCAAAACGCCACGGGAAGAAAACAACCGAAGGACATGAGGCAGGAACAGAAGGAGTGCGGGAAGTATTAAAAGGTTGCCGTGAATTAGAAATTCCGTGCCTTTCTCTATATGCTTTTTCAACGGAGAATTGGTCCCGTCCCGAAGAGGAAGTAAATTCCCTCTTCCAATTAATGAGTAAATATATCCGCAGAGAGATTGATGAGATAAAAAAATACGGTATTCGTGTGTTGTTTATGGGAGAATGGAGAGAATTACCCCCGACTGCTGTAAAGGATCTCGAATATTGTCTTGAACAGACCCAAGATAATCGAGATATGACGGTTGTAGTCGGTTTGAACTATGGAGGGAGGCAGGAAATACTTCGTTGTGCAAGAATGATGGCAGAGAAAGCACAAAAAGGGGAATTATTACCGGAGGAGATTACAGAAAGTCTTTTTAATCAATATCTATATGTCCCGGAATTTCCCGATGTTGACCTGCTAATCCGCACCAGTGGCGAACAACGGGTCAGTAATTTTATGTTATGGCAATTATCCTATGCGGAAATGGTCTTTTTACCAGTTCTCTGGCCTGACTTTCGGCGGAAACATCTCTGGGAAGCCATCATTCATTACCAGCAAAGAGAGAGACGATTTGGCTCCCGTTTGGATGGGGCAGACCCTCATTCATCAGAATTTAATATCTGAATATAGAGAGGAAGACCCCTGTGCTTCAGCGAATTATTACAGGAAGTATTTTAGTTATACTGACCGCCATCCTTATCTGGGTGCCGGGCTTGCATATCCTTTTTGGGATTTTTATCGCTTGTTTAACTACAATTGCTGTCTGGGAATATTTTCGTATTGTTGAGCCTGCAAATACAAATATTCTCAGCATTACGACCTTAGCACTTGTTCCTCTTGCCGTATTATTAGGACTTTTACATACTCTTATTATAATTCACCTGTTTTTTATCCTTTCTTTCGGACTTTTGTCCGTTATATACATATTCAATAGAACTACTTCTATAAATAAATTTGTTCATGCCTTCTTTGGACTATTCTATTTTGGTTGGGTGCCCTCTCACCTTTTGATACTTCACAAATTACCCGAAGGTCCCGGACTAATAACCTTATTTATTACCGCAGTGGCTTTATGCGATTCGGGTGCGTATTGCGCAGGCAAACTTTTGGGAAAACATGCCCTTGCTCCGGAGATTAGCCCTAACAAAACATGGGAAGGGAGCATTGGCGGAATTGTGTTCAGTGCCATTGGAACTTTTGTCCTATGGATACTGCATAAGGCTATTTTTACACAATTTTTGCCAGCTCAAGGTATCGTTTTTTACCTCAAATGGGGTATAATACTCGCCATATTAAGCCAATTCGGCGATTTGTTAGAGTCACGATGGAAACGGGAAGCAGGTATCAAAGATTCTGGAACTATTTTCCCGGGACATGGGGGTGTTCTTGACCGTTGCGATGGAATGCTATTCGCCTTTCCGTTTTTCTTTTATTTGATAAAATTTTTATGACATCGTTTTGACGATGGAGGGATTTTGAATTTCTTATGTATGAATTAGAAATACAAGCGATAGAGAACTTAAAACAGCGATTAGCGGAACTCCATACCTGCCTGAATGTGGAAGGTATACAAGAGCGAATTGCGAAGTTGGAACGAAGTATGGAAGCCTCGGATTTCTGGAATGACCCCGAACAGGCACAAAAAGTTTTACAGGAAATTAAGAACCTGAAAACAGCCATTGAAGCCCCGGAAACACTTCAGCAAGAATTAGAAGATGCGGAGGCTTTCGTTCGTATGGCTGAAGAGGAGGCGGATATATCCCTTCAATCGGAAATTCAACAATTGAAGGATAGATTAGAAAAAGAGGTACATCAATTAGAAATTAAGAGCCTTTTTATAGATCCGCGGGATACCAAGCCCGCTATAGTTAGTTTTCATCCCGGGGCAGGTGGAACGGAATCCTGCGACTGGGCACAAATGCTTTATCGCATGATTACACGCTATTGTGAAGAGAAAGGGTTTACAGTTGAGTTGGTAGATTATCAGCCGGGAGAAGAAGCCGGTATCAAAAGTGCCACTTTACGGGTATCGGGACTTTATGCCTATGGCTTGTTAAAATCCGAAAGTGGAGTGCATCGTCTTGTTCGCATTTCTCCGTTTGATGCGAATAAGAGGCGGCATACTTCTTTTACGGCGATTGAAGTGCTTTCCGAAGTAGATGATGATATAAAGATAGAGATTCGCGAGGAAGATATAAAAATGGATACTTTCCGTTCCAGTGGTGCGGGAGGGCAAAAAGTGAATAAAACCAGTTCGGCAGTTCGACTAACACATTTACCCACCGGTTTTGTCGTTACTTGTCAGATAGAGCGTTCGCAACATCGCAATCGGGCTACCGCACTACAAATGCTTAAAGCAAAGTTGTATGACATTGAAATGAAAAAAAAGGAAGCGGAAGTCTTTGCCCAAAGAGAAGGACAAACAGAAGTTGCCTGGGGCAATCAGATTCGAAGTTATATCCTTCAACCCTATCAACTGGTCAAAGACCATCGGACGGGAGCGGAAACCAGCAATGTTGATAGGGTTTTAGATGGAGATTTGGATTTATTTGTAGAAGCATACTTAAAATGGAACTTAGAAAAGAAAGGTATAGGAATTTAACTATGGACGAACAATTTAAAGAGCACTCTACTTTACAGGAACTGCGTGAAAATCGTATTCGCAAAATGAACCATTTTCGTGAACGCGGAGATAACCCCTACAAATATATCTTTCACCGAAGTGCTACCGTATCAGAAATTCGAGAGCAATTTGAAAAGTTAGAACAGGAACAGCCCGAGCAAGCACAGGAGGGAATTTCTGCAAATTTAGCAGGTCGAATTACCGCGCGACGGGAACAAGGGAAAAGCACTTTTATGGACCTGCGCGATGAAAGCGGTCGTATACAATTATTCTTTGGCGAAAAACAGGTTGGCGAAGATAAATACGAGACCTTAAAGGATTTTGATTTGGGCGATTTTATCGGTGTTGTAGGTTCTGTTCGAAGAACGAAACGGGGCGAAATCACCTTATTTGTGAAAGAGTTTCAGATTTTAACAAAGTCCTTACGCTCATTACCGGAAAAGTTTCACGGTCTAACGGATGTAGAAACGCGTTACCGCCAGCGGTACCTTGACCTCGTAGCCAATCCCGAAGTGATGGAAGTCTTTCGCAAACGCATAGAAATGATAGATGCCATCCGCACTTACCTAAAAGAACGCGGTTTTTTAGAGGTTGAAACGCCTATGCTTCATCCCATACCGGGAGGTGCCACAGCACGACCGTTTATTACACATCATAACGCATACGACACTGACCTCTATTTACGCATTGCTCCCGAACTTTATTTAAAGCGGCTCATTGTAGGTGGGTTTGAACGGGTATTTGAGATTAATCGTTGTTTCCGTAATGAAGGTGTGGATACAAAACATAATCCTGAATTTACTATTATGGAACTCTATGAAGCATATCAAGATTATTTAGGATTAATGGAAGAAACCGAAGATTTGTTCTATACCGTAATGACACAGATTATCGGTGCGGAGAATTTTACCTATCAAGAGCAGGAAATCTCATTGACCCGTCCATGGAAGCGTATTCCCCTGCATGAAGCCATTCGTCAATTTGCGGGAATTAATCTGGAAGCAACACGGGACCGCGAGGAAGCACGGCGATTAGCAGAAGGAGTAGGAGTGGAAATTCGTCCTGAGATGGGTTATGGGAAAATAGTAGATGAGGTAATGTCTGTGAAAGTGAAACCGCATCTCATTCAACCGACTTTTCTTTATGACTACCCCATTGAAATATCGCCATTGGCAAAGAAAAAGCGTGATAACCCAGCCTTGACAGAACGATACCAGTTATTTATTGGTGGACTGGAAGTGTGTAATGCTTTTTCGGAATTGAACGACCCCTTAGACCAGCGGGAACGGTTCATGGAACAGGTTCGCCTGCGCGAGGCAGGAGACGATGAAGCCCAATATCTTGATGAAGATTTCCTGACGGCATTGGAAGTAGGTATGCCTCCAACAGCAGGATTGGGTATCGGAATTGACCGCCTTGCTATGCTGTGCACAAACTCGTCATCTATTCGCGATGTAATTCTGTTTCCTTTACTTAGAAAACTATAGATTAGATATATAGGAAGTTTCCCTTGAAATTTGAAACCTTTGTAGCCCTGCGATATTTGAGAAGTAAGCGGAGAAACCGCTTCATTAGTCTTATTTCGATTATATCCATTGCCGGGGTGAGTGTTGGTGTTATAACGCTGATTATTGTCATGAGTGTTATGACAGGTTTCGATATTGCCCTTCGGGAAACTATTATCGGCAATCGGTCCCATTTGAGTATTTATGAAATAGGCGGAAAAGTACAAGACTACGAAAGAGTTATTAAAGAGATAGAGGCGATATGCCCGGAAATCGTTGCCAGTGGTCCCGTAGTGCAGGTAGAAGCATTGTTCAAGAATGAAGAATATACAACCGGCGGGCTTATTTTAGGTGTAGACCCGGAACGGGAAAGCAAAGTAACAGACCTCGCAAAGAATTTGACCGATGAGGGAGGGCGTCTTTTTGGAAAAGGGAGACTCCCCCGAGAAAAAGAAATTGTTTTAGGTTACCGATTAGCAAATCGCATTTCCGCACGGTTAGGCACGCAATTGCAGATAGTAACAGCCCGTGCTATTATTCGCCCCTTTTTAGGGAGGCAGTTGGGGTCGCAACTCTGGCTTACTGTAAGTGGCATATCCCATGCACGAATGTCGGAGTTTGACGAAGTATATGCCTTTGTAGACCTGCCTACTGCATATATGCTCACAGGGGAGAAGGGAGTAGATGCCATCCATGTAAAACTAACCAACCCTTTCCTTGCGGATGTTGTAGCAAGACGCATTCGTGAAAATCTGAACTATAACACAAAAACATGGTATGAAGACCAGCAGGCATTTTTCGATGCATTACGGCAAGAAAAATTAGCTATGTTTATCATTTTAGCGTTCATTATCCTTGTTGCCGCATTTAACATTACCAGCACATTAATTATGATTGTTATGGAAAAACGACGGGACATCGGTATCCTTCGCACTTTAGGTGCCAGCACCAATTCTATATTATTAACTTTTATACTTCAGGGGTTGTTTATTGGCGTTATAGGAACAATCATAGGATTGTGCATAGGTATTGTTCTTGCCTGGAATATCAATCCGATAGCTCAATTTATTGCCAAACTACTCGGCTGGGATTTATTCAATAGCACCATATATTATTTTGAAGGGATACCCGTAGCGATTGTTCCCTTTGATGTTATGTGCATAGCCATTTCTGCCGTTCTACTAACATTTCTTTCAACCTTATACCCCGCATATAGCGCAGCGAGGGTAAACCCGGTGGATGCAATACGATATGAATAATGTTATTGTTTGTGAAAATATTCATAAAAATTTCTATGATGGCTCACGCATGCTACATATCCTTCGCGGGGTCAATTTTGAAGTGCCTGAGGGAAAAATTATGGCTATCAGTGGACCCTCGGGCGTAGGAAAAAGTACACTACTACACATTATGGGGACATTAGATTCCCCCACCGAAGGAAAAGTATTCATTAACGGGAAAGATATCCTGAAATTATCAAGAAATGAAATTAATCAGTTGCGAAATAAAGACATTGGCTTCGTTTTCCAATTTTACCATTTACTCCCAGAGTTTACCGCTTTAGAAAATGTTATGATGCCCGCCTTATGTAAGGGTAAAAGTAAAAAAGACTGTATTCCCCGTGCGGAGGAATTGTTATGCAAAGTGGGTCTTCGAGAACGAATGACGCATAAACCTGGCGAATTAAGTGGCGGAGAACAACAACGAGTTGCTATTGCCCGTGCTTTATATAATTCCCCACGAGTGGTTCTTACCGATGAACCTACTGGGAATCTGGATGAGGAAACAAGTGCAGGCGTCATTGATTTGTTATGGAAATTACATGAGGAAGATAAAATTACTATCGTTATTGTTACGCATGATGAAAATCTTGCACAAAAAGCCCACCACTGGGTTTACCTGCACGAGGGAAAGGCACACATTCGGAAATAATCCTGAAGATTTTTAATTTAGTCTTTTTATCTCATCTACGATTATAACTACAAATCACACGAAGAGGAGCGAAAGAAAATCGTTGCATATTGGCTCTTTGGGGTTTCTGAGACAAATGGGACCTATGTAACAGATGGTACAAATGGGACAGATGGTACAAATGGGACAGATGGTACAAATGGGACAGATGGTACAAATGGGACAGATGGTACAAATGGGACAGA
>AWNW01000068.1 GCA_000493945.1 Candidatus Hydrogenedens terephthalaticus JGI OTU-1 | reverse complement strand
ACACTCACCTAATTCCTAATTTACTCTTCCTTATATTCCCCTTGTATCACCTTCGGGGCATTCTTCCAGAACCACCAGGCATGTTCAAATGTTGCTGTCATTCTTTTATATGTCAACACCTTTGCAGGATATAAAACTCTTTCCCAGACCTCTCGTTGGGCACCACTTTTACATGCAGATAAATACACAAATTTCAAATTCTTATTGACTTCCATTTTTTGAACATCTTCAGGTTTAATTATTCCTTTGCGTGATAACATACCTTCTTCCATTCCGTGAGAAGCAACAAACACGATTTCTGCGTTTTTGAGTGATTCTGCAAGACTGTCTTTATCAATAACCCTCAATGCTACCCCTCCCTTTCCATAGACATAGCATCCTGTTGTAATTATACGGAGAAAACCTATATTAAAAATACACTGCGGAAGGTAATCAAGATTATCATACAAAACATAAACCTTGGGAACATTATCTCTCGGATATAATAAAAAATAAGCATATACATTTATTAAACATAAAAAAGACAATATCGTTATTAATAAGATATTTATAAGTTTTGAAAATCCCAAAAGCCACTTATTTTTCATCCATAAAGCAATAAAAGGCAATAAACGGTCAGAACTCAACAAAGCACTTCCGAAGCCGAACAATAAAAAAACAACCCAGCATAAAAAGATTTTTCGTGTAATACTAATAAACCATAATTCAATATCCCAGTTCTGATAAAAATCTGGGAAATAAATAACAAGAAAGGACAATAAAAATATAAAGCCAGCAATTATTAATGAGATTAGAAATAGCCATGACCAAAGTATTATGGATTGTTTTATATGTGAATATAGGAAACTATTTCTCCTATTTGATGGGAAAATATCTAAAATAGGAGCAAAACCTAAATAACATATAGTTAATATAAAAATCCTAAATATGGTATTCATAAAATTTTATCAATATCGGTCAGTAGTTCAAATATCAATTTTTGACTAATAATATCATATTTACAACTGCCTTCGTTCTTTGAAATAAATTTTCTTTTTTTGTTATAATGTATACTCAAAAAGTAAGACACATAACAACGAAAAGGAGTTTTGTTTTTACCGATGGCAAACATTAAATCTCAAAAGAAACGCATCATTACAAACGAAAAAAGAAGAATGAAGAATGCGTCTATTCGTTCTGCAATGAAAACCATGATTAAAAAGGCATATCAAAGTTTAAATGCCAGTGATGAAAAACTTAGGGAAACAGCCATTAAAAAAGCCATTGCAATAATAGACCGTGCATGTTCCAAAGGGGTCATTCACAAAAATTCGGCAGCTCGCAGAAAATCTCGCTTAATGAAGCGTGTGAATAAAGCCATCGTATAAAATTTCTTTAAGTTATAATCTTCTTAATACTTTAATCAGTTCTACGACACGTCCTTCTACATCAGAATAACGAATAATTCCTTTTTTATCAATAAGAACAAACTGGGGAATAAATGCTATTGTATATTGTGTAAAGGTATCAACACTATCTGTATCTACTCCTACGGGAAACTCTATTCCATATTCTTTTATATAATTTTGTATTTCATCATCATCAAAAGTGCCATCATGAACGGATAAAAACTGGACATCAGAAATACCTTTATATAAATCAAATAAAGCACGCATTTCTTCAATATGTCTTCGTCCCTGGGGTGTTCTGTCAAATCCTCCCCAAAATAGTAGTAAAACAACCTTCCCTTCCATATCTTGCAAAGGATTCTGGCTACCTTTATAATTAAACCATGTGCGACATTTTATATTCGGTGCAGGCTTATCTATCAAAGTTAATAAACGATTTTCATACCCTTTATTCACAAATTTATCTTGATTAGGTTCATACGAATTCAAAACTATATTGAAAGGTTTATTTTCTTTATACATATCCACAGCAAATTCATTCTTAACAAATCGCAACGCATGTTCTGCTACAAATTGAACCGGGTTTGTATCAGGAGTTATACCTAACATAATTTGGAATTTTCCATCATTATCCGTGATTGCATAAAAAGGCAATTCTAAATTTTTGCTATAAATAAAAACACGGTCCCCTTCTTTTCCATCATTAAACATAACTTTCCCTTGAATTTCGGGCAACTTTTTAACACGAACCACAGGCATTGCAATTCTTTTTTCACCCTTAAAATCTACGGGTATTTCTGGTATTTCTTCTGTAATATAGCCCGGTGGAGGCAAAACTTTTACTTTTAATTTTTCAGAACTCGATTTTAATACATACTCCCCTTTTTCATTAGTAAAAACAAAATCCTCTACGCCATTTTCTTCATTAACTGTTATCTTCGCTAATTTACAGGGACTTCCATCATATAACAAAACTATTCCTTGCAGATACAGCGGATTTTGGAAAGTAAAATCAACTACAATTTCTTCCTCTGTAATATTCGTAATAGATATTTCTTTTGGAACTGTATTCGGATAGTCAGGATGCATTGCAAAAATTCGATACTCTCCTTTATCGAGATGAAAGCGATACAAGCCTTCTTTATCGGTCTTAACGGGGAGTATAAATCGTTGGTTATTAGCCCCCTTCTGTAAAGGAATAACAGAAGCATCTTTTATCCCCTTGCCATCTTTTAAAACTCTCCCCCGTATTAAAGTTCCTTTTTGTAAAATTATATCCATACTTTTTTTATCATTCACAGGGACAAAAGGCAAATAGGTATCTGCATAATCCACATGAGATACAACTATTCGGATAAATCCATTCACAGGCATTCCAGGCAAAATAATCTCCCCTTCGTCATTACTCCGCAACCAGCCATATCCCTGTTCTGCCAACTCTTCCGCTGGAACACAAAATTTATCTGCTACCCACAATCGCCGAATATATGCGCCTGAAATAGGATTTAAATTAGGATTATAAACTTTTAGTCTCTGTTTTATCCCATCAATAAGGGAAATTGTTATATCTCTTTCATCCTGCATAAGAACAAAGGAACTTCCTCCTATGCGTTGTCCTTTATCTCTGGCAACAACAGATACTTCTCCAAAATTATAATTAGAAAAAATAAAATTCCCTTCTTTATCTGCTCTTGTCTTTGCCGTTTCTTGAATAGCATGAACCAGCCATACATCTACATCAGAAGCAGGTTTTCCATCTGGCTGATATACAATCCCCTTTATATCATAAGCAAATACAAAATTACTCAACAGATAACTTACTACTAAAAATATAACGGGATAAATCCATTTTTTCATTGAGGAAAATCCGTTTAGTATAGAATGTTTATTTTTTTATCATCCGAATCATCACAGGCAAACCAAAAGTCTCACATATTACATTACCACTTCCATCTATCAAATATGTCGTGGCTGATGAAAGCCGTTGTCCTAATATTATCGGAATGTTTATACCATTACAATCAATCTCACTTTCTACTATCATTCCGACATTTATATCACCTCCAACAATATTTCCTATATTTGTCAATACTTCCTGCATAAAAGGAACTTCTGCACTATCAACATAAACAAGAATAGAGGGACCATTAAATATTTTATCTACTATTTCACTTCCACCACATAAGTTCTTATAATTAGCACGACTTAATAAATCTCTATCTTTTCCAACAACAGGTTTCTCTATTACAATATCACCTAAATCTTTATTCTCTCCTTCTAAAAATTGCATTTCTGAGGATTGCCACAATAAGGAGCCATTATTATCATATAATCTGAAAATCAGGGGTTTGAAAGGAATGATAGAATTCCAAGAAAAAGAGCCATCGGTTGATAGAAGAACTTGCCATAATAAATATTCCTGATTTAAGGCGGGTTCTTTCACTACACATGAAAAAATCCCGTCGGAGATAGGTTTTCCCTCTTTATTGACCACTCTACCTTTTATCTTACCTAATGTATATAGATTTGTCTCACAGATTTTCCCAATATCTTTATTATCCACAACAAAAACATTTCCTATATTCTCTTCGGGAATTTCTGCATAGCCAATAATTTTTCCACCCGTAGGAATTGAAGATAATTTCAATTCAAAAAAGGCTGTCAATATTCCCTGCATACCAGCCTAATTGAGGCGGATTTAATATAGAAACAATTCCTCTATTTGTTGTTAATACTTTTTGTTGAGGAATTACAAGTTTAACTTTCAACGAATCTACTTTTTTTACCCATACACCGGGTAATATAATTTCATCTTTTCCACTTACAACAACTTTTAACTGGGAAGGTTGTGGGATTGTGTAACCCGGGATAGCCTCAAATTTGATATATGCTTGACCATGAACAACTTTACCACGAAATTTTCCCATTCTTCCTGTAGTAAGGGATAATGCTTTTCGCCCCCCCTGTTCAATAGAAACTTTAGCACCTGGAACTGGCTCCCCCGAAACAGCATCCAAAATCTGTCCAGAGATGTAAACAGAGGGAAAAACCTGTATTTGCATATATTCCCCTATTGAGTTTGCAATCTTCTTAATCTCCCATCCGGCACTTAACAGATGAACCGTTTCCGCTTTACACATATAAATACCTGGATTTAATCGAATTGTAAATTCTCCATCCGCATTTGTTCTCACACATACACTTTCATACGGAGGCTGGGTATTCTTTATGGTAACATCCGAATTAGCAACCTTTACTCTATTATCATTCTGGATAGTATATACAGAACCCAATACAACACAACCCTTAGACATTGCTATCTTAATATCGGTATCAGAAGAGATATTTTCCACTGTTGTAACAGCATATTCAGGATGAACTACTTTTAAGGATATTGCCTGCCCTACTGGGATTTTATCCAATAAAAAAAATCCTTCCTTATCGGAAACTACTTTTTTATATCCAAAAGGAGTAAGTTTGGAACAAGGAATAGCCACTTTTTCTAAACCTAATATAGCAAATCGGTCTATTTCTGCCCCTGAAACACTTATTTCTTTTCCTTTTTCGTTAGTTACAACAACTTTACCTTTTAAAGACTTTGCAGGGATAAGGATAATTTCTACATCTGTTATGTTTTCTTCTGCAGGTAAATTTATATGAATTCCTGACCACGCCATACCCGTAGTAGTTGCAAAAATACCTGTAGGACCTTCTGTTAGATTTAGAAAACGGAACTGCCCTTCTTCATCTGTAAAAGTCTGAATTAAGGGACTCATTAAATTTTGTTCACAATAAACCTCTGCATTTTTAACAGGAAGATTATTATTATCTAACACCCTACCTTTTATAGAACTGCTATCAGAATAGGTAAAAAAAGATACCCCTATAAAAGAAAAGACACAAAAATATATCCATACCCTTTGCATTATGGAATTATCTCTGGATGAATTGTATAACCCCCTTTGACAAACTCGCATAATCAAGATGATAAACATTCCGTAACGCATCTTCCACATTTTCACTGCGTTTAAGTGCTTGAATAAAGTTAAGAAACCGTCCCTGTCCATATTTACTCCATAACATATTTATGGTTGCATGAGACTGTAAATACGCCTGAGACATTTTTGTCTCAGATGCAAACATGTCTTTTATTGATATTTTTTCAAGATTATTATAAGGTATCAAACCCTTATTATTAATAAACTGTTCCAGCATCGTCCTCTCACGACTTGAAAATTCTTTAGAAAAAGTTTCTGCAAGACCTTCATTTACCCACCACGGCACTTTATCTTTAAGCAATTCAAAAACTACTACATGAACATATTCATGGTATATCCTCCGTTTAATTTCTTCATCTGACAATCCCTCCCCTTTTTCATTCATAACAGGGATTCGTATCTTTCCATCATAAACACCTCCTACGGTCTGTCCCATCTGAACAACAGCCCCAAATTGCTGCGTATCATAAAGGATAACCTGTATAGGACCTGATGGGAAAACACCTCCTAATTTTCTGCCAATTTCGAGATAAGCCCGCTCCAATACCGATAGAACATACGAACGAATTTGATATGTAACCTCTTTAGGATATGTAAGATTAAAATGGCGTGATTGTGAAACTGTTTTATTAAAAGAACTCTCCACAACTTCTTCACGGCAAGCCTTGTCGTATCGTTCTTTTAACTGTTTCCGATTGGGGTCTATTTGTAAAACATATTCCCATTGTGTCCGAGCAGATAAGATATCATTATCACGATAATACGCCTCGCCTAATAATTCATGGGCATCAAGATAACCAGGTTTTAACTTTACCGCTATTTCAAGATGTCGTATAGCATCCATGAGATGTCCCATATTTAAAAGAAAAGCCCCTTTTTGAAGATGGGCAAAAAAATTATTCGGGTTTATTTTAATCGCTTTATCAACTATATCTACTGCCTTCTTAAAATTATTTTTTTTGCTTTCTTCATCTGCCAACGCCTGTAATGCATTACTTAGATTATTCTTGATAACTTCACTATCCGGATTTAATGTCATCGCTTGGGATAGTAAAAAGATTGCTCTCTCATAATCCTTGAGATTATATGCCTCCACACCCTGATTATTTAATTCCATAGATTCAGAAGCAAAAATATAAAAAGGCACCAATAACAAAAATATACAGACAATACTTATTGAATAATAAGAATTCTTAATCATAAATATTTTTATTCTTTATATTTGGCAATAGCTTCGATTTCTACACTAATTCCTGCTGGCAATTGGGATACCTGAACGCAACTGCGAGCCGGATAATCTTTTTCAAAATATCTACTATAAATTTGATTAAATTCAGAGAATAAATTCATATCCGTTAAAAACACTGTAACCTTGACTACATCTGAAAAATCACATCCACAATCATTAAGAATAACTCTTAAATTCTCCATTGTGCATTCTACCTGTTCCGAAAAAGTCCCTTTTACAACACCTGAGCCGTCTCGATTAAAAGGACCCTGCCCTGAAATAAATAAAAACTTGCCTGCTTTTACAGCATGGGAATAAGGACCTACAGCAGGGGGTGCATCTTTTACTATTATACATTTTTTAGCCATATCCTTTTTCTCCTATTCTTTTTCTTAAAACGAAATATAATCTGCAAATATAGACTTTAATATTGTTATTTTTTCCTGATATATTATACACACTCTTTTATTTGTCATCGAATATCTAATTTAGTTATTAGAACCTATCTATTAAAAGTATCTTTCAATGCGATGGAAATTTATTGACCAGTTTAGAGGTTTTGCTATATTGGGAATGATTTTTGTCAATGTATGTTGCGAATTTCACAATTCCCCTTATTGGCTTGTTCATCATCAATATGGCTTTACCTTTGCTGATTTTGTTGCTCCCGCATTTATCTTTATCGTAGGTTTTTCATACCGTCTTTCTTTTATGAAAGCCATAGAAAATGCTCCTAAAACAACGGTACGGAAAAAATTTATAAAAAGGTATATAATCCTAACTTTTCTGGGCTTTTTATACGGATTTTTTGATTTCTATGTATCCGTATGGGATGCTCTAACAGACATAGGCATTTCAGGATTGTTATTATATCCTTTTATAGGTAAAAATAAATTCTTTATTCTTTTCTCCGGAACCATCTATCTTTTAGTTTATCAAATATTATTCTCTTTCACTCCTTATGGAAATTGGCTTATGGCTCATTCAATTGACGGGGGACCCTTAGGTCCCTTGAGTTGGGTATTTATTTTAGCCTCCGGTGCTTTCTGCGCCGTCTTATTTGAGAAAGAAACAAATAAAATATCTTTATCTACTTTACTTTACTGGTTAATTATTGGGTTATTATTAACAGGCTTAGGTTATATTTTAACAAAACCCCTATTATTCTCAGGTCTACCTTTTACACAAAGAGGAATGACCGCGTCTTATTCTATTTTTTCATCCGGTTTATGCATTATTGCTTTATCTATCTTTTATATAATAAATGAAAAACTTAAACTAACTGTAAATGCCCTGACAACTATGGGAAAAAATCCACTTGTTCTTTATTTTTTGCAGGCTATCCTGATATTTATATTAAAAATTTCTATATTCGATAAAATACAAAATATATATCTATCCCATTTTATTTCTGCTTTTGTTATACTTTTTATATGCTATATTGTTGCCAAAACACTTGAAGTGAAGTCTATTTTTGTAAAAGTCTAACTTAACAAAAAGGATATATTTATGTTCTGTTTAATTCTTACTATATGTTCTGTAATATCTCAGCCGTTATTTGTTAAGGAAAATATTTTTCCACCCAATGACAAGCATAATCATGGGTCAAGTATTGTGGAAACTCCAGAAGGAAATCTATTAACAGTATGGTTCCACGGTTCCGGTGAACGAACAAGTGACGATGTAATGCTACAAGGAGCACGCAAAAAGGCAGGTGATAATCAATGGTGTGCCCCATTTGTTATGGCAGATACTCCAGACCTACCGGATTGTAATCCTGTTCTTTTCATTGACCCAAGAGGAGTTCTATGGCTATTCTGGATAACGGTTCAGGACAATCAGTGGGGAGGTTCTTTGTTAAAGTATCGTATATCTACTGACTACGAGAAAGATGGACATCCACAATGGAAATGGCAGGATGTTATTCATGCCCGCCCTCTAAATCTGGAACAGAAATTTTTAGAGGTCATAGAAAGGGGGCAACCTGCAATAGATGCTTTATCCGCTATTGAGCCTAAATTAAAGGAAGAAATTGAATCTGCAAAAAAATCTGCACAAACAAAACTCCACCAACGATTAGGATGGATGACTCGTATTCATCCTATCATGGTTACCGATAATAGGATTATGTTAGGTTTATATTCAGATGTTTTTAATTGTTCTTTGGCAGGATTTACAGAGGATTGGGGAGAACATTGGTTCTTTAGCAATCCTATTTTAGATAAAGAAATAAAAAATATTTCCAATATACAGCCGAGTTTTGTAAAGAAAAAGGATGGAACAATTGTTGCTTTTATGCGAGACAATGGAATTCCCAAACGGGTTCGGACTGCATATTCTAATGATTTAGGTATGACATGGTCTGATGTTTCAGTTCTTGATATACCCAATCCGGGGTCAAGCGTTGAGTGTATCTCTCTTAAAAGTGGAAAATGGATTCTGGTCTGCAATGATACTATTAATGGACGACATAGATTAAGTGCTTATTTATCCGATGATGAAGGACAAACATGGAAATGGAAAAAGGCTATTGAAGAAGCAGAACCGGATAAAGGTTCTTTCTCATATCCTTCAGTAATACAAACGCGGGATGGATTAATTCATTGCACATATTCTTGTCGGGAAGAAAGTATAAAAGGCTCTACCATCCGTCATGCATGGTTTAATGAAGATTGGATTCTAAATAGCAATTAATTAACAGGGACTAATTTTTCCAACAGATTTTTAATATCAGTAGGGGTTGACACTACAACTTCAACCCTCTTTCCAGAGGCATGTTCCAAATCCTCTATCGCTACAAGGTCTATCGGATTTGTAATTGCTACCGTAAGTGTTCGCTCGGTAACCCTCATCGGAATGCAATTGTGTTGTCTCATAATCCTGGGAGGAACGGCGTTTATTGCCTCTGGAGATATATCCTTTTCTGTAAGTATGGAGAAAGGAACATCACACTGACACGCTAAAGATTGAGCCACCGCATATTCGGAAACAAAACCTAATTCAACCAAAATATCACCCAAATGTTTCATCGGTGTCTGCTTTTGGATATTCAATGCCTCTTCTAACTGATGTTCATCAATAATTCCAGCCGCCAAAAGTATCTCACCCAAATTCGGCTTTCTTTTCTTTTTCAGAATACTCGTTGTTGCATTAATTACTTTCTGCTGTTCGGATATTCCCGTTCGAATAGATTCCTCTATTTTTTCTATAGACTCAAATGTTGTCTTAATAATTTCTTTTATCTGATTTATATCATCTAAGGATGCTAATGACTTCAACTGCATCAATTGCTCCATTTTCTGTTCCAATTTCTTATTTTCTGTAGTTGCTGTTGACAATTGTTTTTCCAGAGTCCTCATGTTCTCTATCTTGGGTGCGTTCTTTAACTTCTCTTTCAACTCCTCTACTTCTTTTTCTAATGTTTGTCTCACATTATTTTGTTCTTGTTTCTCCATAGAGAGTTTTCGTATCTCTGTTTTTAGTGATTCATTTTCCTGTTTCACCGACTTTAATACACTTTCCATCTTCTCATAATTTTCTTTATCAGGTGCTTCGCTCAACAATTTCTGCAAATCAACAACTTCTGCTTCTAAGGATATTAATTTTTCTTCCAACGATGAAATACCCGTTTCTAATTCTTCCTTCTCTTTTAGCAAACTTTCTTCTTTCTTCTTTTCTTTTTCTATCTCTTCTTTTAGTTTGTTAATCTCATCTTTTTTATTAATTACCTCCTGTTGAAGATTGCTCCACTCTTCTAATGTAGGAAGTATATTAATCTTTTCTTCAAGGGCTTGTTTGCTACTTAACAATTCCCTATTTTCATTTTCCAATTGGGAATAATCCGTATGGAGTTTCCCATAACGGAGTTTTAAATTATCATATTCCCCTTTTATCTCTTTTAGAACACTTATTTCGGCATCTTTTTCTTCTAATTTTCTTCTCAACGATTCCAGTTCTTCATTCTTTGGTGCATTATTGAGTTTTTCTTTCAACTCCTCAACTTGCAATTCTTTTTCTTTAACAAGTTGATTCTTTACACTCAACTCCTCTTGTATACCTCTATATTCTTTTTCCAAACTCTTAAATTCGGCCTGTATTTTCTCTAACTCTTGCTTTACTTGTTCATATTCGTTTTTTCCAATTGAATTTGCTAACTGCTTCTCTAATTCAGAAATTGTTCCCCTATGTTTTTCCAACTCTTCATTCAGGGACTTTACCTGTTCTTCAGGATTGGATTGTTCTAATAATGTCTTTAATTGTAAATTTTCCTTCAGTTTTTCTTCTAGTTCTAATTGAATTAAATCTATTTTTTTATCTTTTTGTTGTAATACCTCTGCCAATTCTTTTTGCGTTTTTTCCAATTCTTCCTGTAATGAATTATGACTATTTATTGCCTCTTCATATTTTCGTTTTAACTCTTCATTTTCTTTTTCAACTTTACTTAGGTTCTCCTCTAAAGAAATAATGAGCAATTTATTTTCTTCATTCTCCTCCGTATCTACACTTGATATCCTTTCAATTTCTCCCACACTTCCCGAATCAACACCCCTTAGTTTTAATTCGTCTATTTGTTTCTTTAATTCATCAACATCTTTTCTTAACTGTTCTATCTCTTCCTCCTTACTTTTATTTTCTGCCAGTAAAGATTCTAGTTCGTCTTCTTTCGTTGTTAAGGCATAAATTTTTTCATCCAGCAAAGTTCTCATGCTTTCAAGTTGTACTGCAAACTCTTCTTTCTCTAACAAAATCCTTTCAAAAGTCTTTTCCCACAAACTTAATTGTTCCTTTAGGGATTTCCAATTATCTTCCGCTACTTTTCTTGTTTTGGAAAAACTTACATATTGATGTTTTATTGCAGTATGAAGTTTCAATAAAAACTCTTGATAAGTTTTTGTCGTTTTTAAATCCGTCTCTGAGATTTCATCAAAAATCTTCTTGAGTTTATCTAAATTCTCAGTATATTCACCAGACATGCCCAATATCTCCTGTCTAATTTACTTTAATTTTTTCATAAAAGATCACAGATTATTATTTAGATTATACATCTATTTTAGTTATATTTGTCAATAATATTTCTCAAATTAATTATATGAGATCTCTGAATAAATGTTTTATTTTTTAATTATTGTAATACAGAGGGAGATAAGAGGGAAAATGAAACGAAAGAGGGAGGGAGATGTATTAATAATATAGGTAGGCAATAGCGAGATAATAAACTTTAATAAGAGGAGCGTATACTATGCAAGGACAAGAGCAACAGATGAGTTTTGCGG
>AWNW01000067.1 GCA_000493945.1 Candidatus Hydrogenedens terephthalaticus JGI OTU-1 | reverse complement strand
TAATAAAAAGGTTTTTCGAGACCAGGTAATAGGTTTGTTATTAATTACCGCTATTGTAATTGGTTGGAGTTATTTTTTTATTCCCTCACCACCTCAAAAGACAGTAAAAGATAATGGCAATAGTGCAGTTAATCAAGTAGACAAACAAGTTTCAGAGAATACAGCACCTCTTCAGACTTCCGAACAAAAATCTCCTATAAAAGATGAAGATGTAGAAAGAGAAAAAAAGCAACAATTATTAGAAATGGGGATTGTATTCCCTCCTGAGCCTGAAATAGTAAATGAGGAAGATAACTATGTAATCTTATCGAAAGAAGATATGGATATTGTTTTTACACGAGTAGGGGCACGGGTAAAATATCTTAATATTTATTTAAAGCCAAATCGAACAGATAAAGTACAACTTGTCCCTATTTGGAAAAATACAGCGGATAAAGATGCGGTTTATCCTTTTGGACTTCGCTTCCATGACCATCCCCTTGATGATGAATTGGATTCAAAACTCTGGGATGTCCAGATTAACGAATCCGAACATACGGCTTCTTTTTCTTATACAATACCCAATTATTTGCGAATAGACAAGATATTCTCTTTCGGGGACTCTCCATTTGTGGTAGATGTTCAGATAAAAATTACCAACCTTTCTTCATCTGTTTTTCCTAAAAATTTAGAAAATAGGGTTGACCCGATTTTTTCTTTAAGTTGGGGTCCTAATGTAAATTCAGGAGATAATAATAAAGGGGTTGCCCAGACTGTAATTTTTGAGCGTAAAGGGGAACTTTTAAGGTATGTAACATCAAAATTTAAACCAAAATCTAACCCGAAGGAATTTTTAGAGAGGGTATTTGAATTAAGGTGGTCTGCAATTCGGAGTGCCTATTTTGTGATTGCATTAAAACCTGAGTTTAATATGGCACAGGGGTGGATAACGGGTGGTCCAAAACATTTTCGGGTTGGAGTGGGCGTAACACAATGTCAGATTGCTCCTAATGAGACACAGGAGTTTCGTATAAGATCGTATGTAGGACCCAACAGGGGTTCTTTACTTGCTAAAGCCTGGCAAGGATTAGAACAGGTTTGGGAATTTTTCACATCTGTGAAAGTAATGGACCAGTTTGCAAAGTTATTGCTATCTATATTGAATTTCTTTTATGAATGGACAATTCCCAATTATGGAGTCGCTATTATTCTGCTGACGATATTAGTTCGTATTGTTGTTTTCCCGCTTACATGGAAGAGCATGGTTAGTATGAAAAAGATGCAGAAGTTGGCGCCTGAAATAGAAAAATTAAAAGCGGAAGTGGGCGATAATCAGCAAGAATTACAAAAAAAGATGATGGAACTATATCGTGAACGAGGAGTTAATCCTTTAGGAGGTTGTCTGCCCTTATTTTTACAATTGCCTGTATTTATTGCACTGTATCGAATGCTTTGGAGTGCGGTCGAGTTACGAGGCGCGGAGTTTATTTTTTGGATGAAGGATATGTCACAACCCGACCGGTTATTCGACCTTCCTTTCTCTATACCGTTTCCTTTTAGTGGAGGACATCTGGAGAGTATTAATCTATTGCCCATTTTAATGGGGATTTCTATGTATGTTAGCCAGAAATTGACACCGGGTGCGACAGCGGTTCAAACACCGCAACAGCGTATTATGATGAATATTATGCCTATATTCTTTACCCTTATATGTTATAACATGGCATCCGGATTAAGTTTGTATATCCTGGTGAGTACTTTGTTAGGAATTGCCCAAAATTATGTAGTCCCTATGAAAGATGTGGATATTACGCCTCGTAAAGTAACTACGACGCGCAGGCATTTCTATACGGCAGCACAGGAAAAGAAACGGCAATGGGCAAAAGAACTTCGTCGAGAACGAAAATTGAAACAAAGAAAAACAAATGAAGATGAAGATTAATATATAAAAATGCGCAAAACTTACAATAAAACAAAAAAACATGTTACAATCATAATGGAGTTGGTGATATGAAACAGATAGAAACCGTCGGAGCGACACGAGAAGAAGCCATTCAAAAGGCTCTGGAAGAATTAGGGGTTGAGATGGCTGATGTATCGAACATTGAAGTGATTGATGAAGGTAGTAAAGGGTTTCTTGGACTGGGTTCCAGACCTGTGAAGGTTCGCGTTACAGTCGAGAAATCAATACCGGAACAACATCAAAAGTCACAAAAGCATGCAGATGAGAAAGGTAGCAAACATATCCCGTCTAAGGGCAAGGAAAAAGTGCTACCCAAAACCGCAAAAGGAAAAGGCAAAGAATTTGAGAAAAGTTATGCTAAGATGGAATCAGGCAGTACTTTTGGAGAAAAAAGTAAACATAACACAAGACAGGAGAGAAAAAGTATGATGACAGAACAACCCCCTCAAGAAGAGAACAAGGATGTGCAGGAAAAAGAGATGAAAGTGAATGTGACGGATGCACAGGGTAATGAAGCAGCAGCCCTTTTGGCTGAAATGCTCCAAAAGATGGGGATAGAAGCATCTGTGAAATTTGTTCGAACCGATGATGGTATTCCGAAACTGGAAATTGAATCACAAGACGGTGCTTTATTGATTGGAAGAAAAGGCTCTCACCTTGAAACTATACAGTTTTTAATAAACCGTATGTTCTTTGGAATTGAAGAAGGAGATTCCATTGAGAAGTTTGTTGTTGATACAGAAAATTATCTTGCCCGTAGAAAAGATACTTTGCGGCAGATGGCTTTAGATTTTGCTGAGCGAGCAAGAAAAACGGGAAGGAAGATGAAATTATCCCCCATGCCTTCTCATGAACGAAGAGTTATCCACATGACATTGCAGAATGACAATTCGGTTGAGACTTTCAGTATAGGTAAAGGAGATACTCGTTGTGTCGTGATTGCTCCTAAGAGCCGTCGTTTTGATAGAAGACCCCACGATAATCGAGACCGCAGAGACCATAGGGGATATAGAGATACAAGAGACCGTAGAGACAGGTATCCGAATAATCGTTATTCCAACAAACCTCAAAATAGAAGAAGTGGTGGTAGAGATTTTAGACCCGATTGGAAACGAGGAAGACCCAGCCGTTCTCCCTATGGTGATGATATTGACCCCGGTCAGGTCTCAGAATAACACATAGAAGAACCAATTTGTTTTTAAGGAAAAATAGAATGGGGTACACATTAAGGGACGATACTATCACTGCAATTTGCACCCCTCCAGGGGTCGGTGCAGTGGGAGTTATCCGTGTGAGTGGTCCTGATGCGGTGGATGTTGTTTCCCATATTTTTCGCTCTCAATCGGGGCAGGATATTTCTAAAAAAAAACGAGGGATGTATTATGGAAATATTGTAGAAAGAGACGGAAATATCCTCGATGATGTGATAGTTTTGGTGATGAAATCGCCCCATTCTTATACCGGGGAAGATGTTGTTGAGATACATGCACACGGGAACACGCTGATTTTACGAAGTATCATTGAACTATTATTAAAAGAAGGGGTAAGAATTGCGGGTCCGGGGGAATTTACAAAACGCGCTTTCTTGAATGGGAAAATTGACCTTACACAAGCAGAAGCAGTTTTAGACCAAATTATGGCAAAGACCCGTAAATCATTAGAACTTTCCCGAGAAATACGGGAAGGACACCTCTCAAAAAAGATATATGAATATTCAGAACATATTAAAACAATTTTAGCATGGGTCGAGGCTGTTATAGATTTTCCGGAGGAAGAAATTCCAGACCAGTTATGGCAGCAGTCATTAACCCAACTGCGAGAAATATTGGCAAATATGGAACAATTATTAGCGACTTCAGAAAGAGGTAAAATATTAAGAGAGGGTGTTATTGTATCCATAGCGGGCAAGCCCAATGTGGGAAAATCAAGTTTATTTAATGCTCTACTTCAAGAGAATCGTGCTATTGTCTCCCCATATCCCGGTACCACACGAGACCATATAGAAGAATATATATCTTTGGGAGGGGTTCCTGTCCGTTTAATTGATACCGCGGGATTAAGGGAAGTTTCGGAACCTGTGGAGAAGGAAGGTATTGAACGGGCATGGAAAGCCGTTGAGAATGCCTATATTATCTTATTTGTTGTTGATGCTACAGACATAAATAGCAAAGATATTCAATTATATCAGTCTGTAAAAGAGAACATAAATAAAGCAGTTCTCTTGATAGTGAATAAGATTGATTTAAATGCAACACCTGATATACCTCCCCTATTTTTAGAGAATACAAAAACTATTGTTTATACTTCCGCAAAGACAGGCTTTGGACTGGATAATTTGGAAAAAGAATTAGTTGCAAATCTTCTGGGAGGACAAGAAATATCAGAAGATGTTGTTCTAACCCATGAACATCAAAAAGATAGTTTACAACGGGCATATAAATATATTGAGAATTGTATCCGACAAAAAGAATTATCCCCTGAATTAATAGCATTTGAACTACGCGAAGCCCTACATGCATTAGGAGAAATCACTGGAGAAACCGCCACGGAGGAATTATTAGATATAATTTTTTCCTCTTTCTGCATAGGGAAGTGAGGAATAGAACAATAGTGGGCGATACTGGACTTGAACCAGTGGCCTCTGCCGTGTGAAAGCAGCGCTCTAACCACCTGAGCTAATCGCCCCTAACAGTTATAGCATATCAAAAACAGGTTTTTTTTGCAAGTTATATGAGTTTTGGGATAATTCGTAAACAATACATGTTAATAGGGAATAATGGTTTATTTGAAAATGCAGGTGTATTTTTGTTATTATATGTTTCCAAATTTTTAATAAATCCGCGTCCCCATCGTCTAGCCTGGCCTAGGACATCGCCCTTTCACGGCGGCAACAGGGGTTCAAATCCCCTTGGGGACGCCAATTTTTTTATTTGTATTTATTGTTTTATTTGTAATTCAAAATGGGTATGGATTTGAAAATAGAATTGATTTTTTTATATACTTTCTTACTGCGTTTGGGGCGTCGCCAAGTTGGTAAGGCACCGGGTTTTGGTCCCGGCATTCGTTGGTTCGAATCCAGCCGCCCCAGCCATTTTTTTCTATAAGTACTTTATTGGAACAATTAACATCTATATTCGAGAGACTTAAAATGACTTGTGCGGNCGATTTACTGGTTTTTTCCGGGAATGCGTCTCGAAAACTTACAGAGTATATTTGTGAGTGTTTGGGAATAGTTCCCGGGAATGCAATTGTGGACCGCTTCAGTGATGGAGAGGTTCATGTGCAGATATGTGAGCATGTCCGTGGTAGAGATATTTTTTTAGTGAATAGTACCTGTCCACCGGTGAATGACCATTTAATGGAATTGCTTATTATGATGGATGCGGTGCGACGTGCTTCCGCTGACCGAATTACAGCCGTTATTCCTTATTTTGGTTACGCCCGTCAGGACCGTAAAGATAAAGGAAGAGTTCCAATTACAGCCAAATTAGTGGCAAATTTAATTACAGCGGCAGGTGCAAGCCGTGTTTTAACAGTGGATTTGCACTGTGGACAAATTCAAGGTTTTTTTGATATACCCCTTGACCATTTAAGAGGTGATGTCGTTTTTGTCGAAGAATTTACAAAACGAAAATACGGTGATGATTATGTCGTTGTTTCACCGGATATGGGCAGTGTGGCTCGTGCCAGAGAGTTCGCTTCCCGTTTGGGATTGCCTTTAGCGATTGTGGATAAGCGTCGTCCCAAAGAAAATCAATCTGAAGTGATGAACATTATTGGTGAAATTGAAGGGTATCATGCTATTCTTTTTGATGATATGGTAGATACCGCAGGAACATTAGTTAAAGCGGCATTTGCATTAAAAGAACAGGGTGCTTTAAGTGTTCGTGCTTGTGCAACGCATCCTGTTCTAAGTGGAAAAGCGGTAAAGATAATTAATGAGTCTCCGATCGAGGAAATTCTTGTCTGTAATTCTATAGAATTATGTGAAGAGGCTCAAAAAAGTGAGAAATTTAAAGTGTTAAATCTCGCGCCGCTTATTGCTAAGGCTATTCGAAATATTCATGAAGAACAATCTGTTAGTAGTTTATTAACACAAAATACATAAATTATTTATGGAGAAAGGACTTATGGAAATACCTGTCATTAAGGCACAACTTCGGACAAAAGAAGGGAAATCTTCTACCAAAAAGGTAAGAAAGGAAGGAAATATCCCTTCTATATTATATGGAATGAAAGAACAAACTGTGCCATTAAAAATGGATGCTAAAACATTTGCAAAAATGCTTTCTCATCTGGAAGGGAAACATCCCATAGTAAAACTGGAAATAGAAGGGGATGCCCATCTGGATTCTCCTGCAATTATAAAAGAGATACAACGGGATCCCGTAAACAATTCTATTATTCATGTAGATTTCCTGAAGATACGATTAGACCAGAAAATTCATACATCAGTTCCGGTTGTTCTTGTGGGTCAATCGGAAGGCGTGAAAATGGGTGGTGTTTTGGACCATCAATTACGCGAATTGGAGATAGAATGTCTCGCTTTACAAGTTCCTGCACATATCGAAATTGATGTGACGAATTTAACCCTGGGACATTCAATCCATGTAGCAGATATTACTCCTCCCGAAGGAGTAAAGATTTTGACGGATCCAGACCGTGTGGTTGTATCTATCCATGTGCCTCGAACACTTGAGGCTAAGGCGGCAACTGAAGAAGAAAAAGCAGAAGGTGCCGAAGAAACCAAAGAAGCCGAAGAAGAAAAGGAATAATCATCCCTTTTACATATCGTTCGAGGTGCATGGCAAGTTGAGCATCTTAACTTTTCTGTATCAGAAAAGTTTCGAGATGCTTTTTATTTTATTTATCTTAAGAACAATTTTCCTTGGAATTGTAAAGAGATGAAAGTAATTGTAGGATTAGGGAATCCGGGAAAAAAATATACTCAAACAAGACATAACATAGGATTTCGAGTAGTGGATTTTCTATCAGATAAAATAAATTGTCCCATTTTCCGTGAAGATTTCTATGCATATATTGGTTATGCAAGAATGGGAAATGAGAAAATATGTCTGATGAAACCTACAACTTTCATGAACTTAAGTGGTAAATCGGTAAAGAGTATTATGGATTACTTTTCCCTTTTCAATCTTTCTATTTCTATTTTTGTGCGATTTAATTCTCTCGACTTTTCTTTATAATCTTTCAATTCTTTCTGCATAAACAATATTTGTTGTTCCATCTTCTTTTTTGCTTCTATTTCTGCTCGTTTTCTTATAAAACTTATTTCTTTTTCAACTTTTGTTTTATATTCTTTACTGATTTTCTTTTCTATTTTTTCCTTTTCGTCCTCTAAAATTTTGTTTGTTTCTTTCTTCACTTTTTCTGCAATAATTTTATTCATTTCTTTTTTAGATTTTTCTAATTCTTTTTGCTTTTTTGTTAATTCAGACTCCAAAGATTTTTTCATCAACTCATAATTTTTTCTTTCTTTATCTAAAACTTCACTTTGTTTCTTTAATCTATTTCGTTCTATCTCAATTTTTTTATTTACCTCCATTTCTATGATTTTATTTAATTCTTTTTTTGAATTTTCTAATTCTTTTCTTTTTTTATCTAACTCTATCTTGAAAGATTTTATTTTTTCCTCATATCCTTCTTTCACCTGTTTGTTAATTTGTTCATAAAGAACTTCATTAACATCTATTTCATATCCACATTGAGGGCAATTTATTATGTTGACACTTTCCATATTCATATTCTCCTATATTTTTCGGTTTTGCTATCATCCACCATTATTACTTTCAACATTTTATATATATTAAACCTTTAATTAAATATAATAAAAAAATATAATATATTTATTGTTTTTTCAGGGAACACGGACAGGTTTGCCTGTTTTTGCGGATTTCCATGCGGATTCTGTAACTTCCATTGTTCTCAGACCACATTCGGGTGGAACTTCTGGCTTTTCTTTTCCCAGAATACTCATAATAAAATTACGGTCAGGGTCGCTGGACATTTTTGGAAGTTTTACTTTTACAGGTTTGCCTAACTCGTCCTGCTGAAAAACACCAATACCCTGTCTGAGGAACAAAGCCCCTTTACTTCCCACAATCGTATGGTCTTCATACCAACCCGGTGCATTTCCAATAACGGATAAATTTCCTAATGCCCCATTCTCAAATTTCAAGGTCAAAGCGGAGTTAATATCCACAGGTACATCAAATTTTTCTACCCTGGCAAATACTTCTTTTACCTTCATGCCCGTCATCCACATCATAATATCAATAAAATGACTTCCCGAATCATTCAACTGTCCACCACCAGAAAGTTTTGGGATTTGCCTCCATGTATTGCGTGTTAATCGCAACCATTCCTGGGAAAGTAACGCCTGCACAAACTGCACCTCTCCGATAGCACCCTTTTGTATCTGTTCACGCATATAACGGAAGGGGGGTTCAAAATGGCGTTGATAAGAAATCATCAAAACCTTGTTTACTTTTTTTGCTTTCTGGATAACTTCTTTGGCGTGAGCGATAGAACATACCATAGGCTTTTCCGTAAGAACATGTAAACCGCAATTCAAAGAATACATAATTTGTTCGTAATGCAATGTATGAGGGCTCAATATAACTACCGCATCCAGATTTTCTTTTTTAATCATATCCTTATAATTAGAATATACAGGTAGTTTTTCGGAACCGGGACAATGTTTATAAAATCTTTCGATAGATACGGAACTGGGTTCATTTAAAGCCACTACTTCGGCTTGTTTAATCGTTGAAAATCGTTGATGGTGCAAAATGGCTATACCTCCTGCACCGACAAAACCTACTCGAATTTTCTTTGCCATAACTTTTCTCCAAATTTTATAAATTAAATAATTTGAAATAGAGTATATACCAAAAAAAGAGGGATTTAAAACTCTATTTTCTTTATCACACCTTTTTTAATAAGCCATTCATAAGTCTGTCCTATTGCGTAGATAGACCCGGTAATAAGCAATTTTTGCCCTTGTTGTGCTTTTTGCCAGCCTTGTTCCAGAGCAGTGTAAAAATCTTGTTCAATATAAAAAGGAACATTTGTTGTCGCAACTATTTCTTTTATTCTATCAGTAGACATGGCTCGTTTCCCGTAAAATTGAGTTATTATAAACTCATTAACATACGGAGCCAGTAATTTAATAATACCTTCAACATTTTTGTCATCTGCCACAGAAAATACTACGGACACTTTATCTTCAAGATTTTCAACTAATCTCTGTATCCCATCCGTATTATGAGCGGCGTCCAATAATACCCATGGAGATTGTGATACTAAATCAAGTCTCCCAGGCCAACGCACATTTGCAAGTCCCCTAAGAATGGCTTCTTTTTTTATTGTAAAGCCTTTTTGGTTAAGCCAATCTATTACCGCTATGGCTACCCCTGCATTTTCACACTGATATAATGCGGACAGTCGTGAAAAGGCGCCTTTTATCTCTCGCACAGGACTTTGATATGTCAGTTTTGCCCCTTCCGAAGTTTTTTCCCATTGGACATGAAAATCCGTTTCTATTTGCCACAACGGAGCCGATAAATCTTTTGCCCTTTTATAAAAGATGTTTCTTACTTCTTGCTTTTTTTCACCAACGACTACGGGGATTTTTTCTTTTATTATTCCTGCCTTCTCCCATGCAATTTTTTCTAATGTATCTCCCAGATATTGCGTATGTTCCAGACCGATATTTGTAATTGCACAAACTTCGGGGAAAATAATATTTGTAGAGTCCAATCTTCCACCCATGCCGACTTCTATTATTGCCCATTCTACTTTTTGAAGGGCAAACCAATGAAAGGCAATCGCAGTACAAAATTCAAAAAATGTAGGTAGAATCCCGGTCTTTTCAATAACATTTTTGAAAAATGTTATCTGTTCATGTAATTCCTCTGTGGAAATTGGCACTCCGTTTATCTGAAATCGCTCTGCCAAATCTATCAGGTGTGGACTTGTAAACTTTCCTGTTCGGACCCCTTGTTCTCGAAAAATCCTATCAATATAAGCAACCGTGCTACCTTTACCATTAGTTCCGCCTACATGAACGGATGAAAACTTCTTGTGTGGCTCCCCGACATGGGAAAGTAATGCATTTATATTTTCCAGACCTAATTTAACACCATGCAATACCAGTGTTTTCAGGAAATCAATATCTTCAGCAGGCAAACCTTTTGAATGGACATCCATAGAAAATTTTCTTTATATGAAATATTTCAGAAAGATAAAATATTAAAATACCATTAATCAGTCGGAATAATAACAGGCTCTTGTTCTTCGAGCAGACCCGGATAATAAAGAATTCTACCGCAATGCCTGCATGTGTGTATCTTCTCGCTTGCCATAATCTCATTTACAACCTGAGGGAGTATCTGCATAAAGCAGCCCGAACAGATTTCATCTTTTAAGGGGACAACGACAGGACCTGTTTTCCTTCTTTGTTTCACCCGCAAATAGTGACTGAGCAATTCCGGGCTAACAGATTTTTGGGCTTCTAATCTTCTTTGCTCTAACCCTTTTCGTTCCTGTATAACCTCCTGAAGTTCTTTATCTATTTGTTCCTCCTGCTTTTTCAATTGCTGAATTTCCGTTTCAATTCTTTTTTTTGCTTCCAAAAAGAATAAATTTGCGTCATCCATTTGTAGCATTATTTTTATTTGTTCTTCTTCTTTTAACCCTATTTGTTTTTTTATCTCATCAATCTCTTTCAGCAAAGCCTGGTATTCTTCGTTCTTTTTTACTCCTTGCAATTGATTGTTGTATTTCTTAATTTGTTCCTGTAATTGGGCAATTTGCCTTTCGCATTCCCTCTGGTCTAATACAAGTTTTTTATGAGTCTTTTCACTATCTTCTATTTCCTGTTTTAACTTTTTCTCCTGGATTTGCAATTTTTCTTTCTGTTTGGGTATCTCTTTCTCTTTTAATAACAATGCTTCTATTTGCAAATCAATATCCTGTAATTCCAGTAAACTTTTTATTTGTGTCTTCATATATTTTTTCCTTTATTTATCTAAAAAAAAAGCCACAGCAAAATTTGCTGTGGCTTTACTTTTCAATGCCGTCCCTGAAAGTGGCTGCATCGGCATGGAACGCTACTACCGTAATTGCTCTTTTTAACAATTTTATTTCGAGTGTTCCACCTTTGCATTTTAATATCACTTTCCGTTTTTATTGTAATTTTATTTCTAACCTTACTCATCATTTTCTACATCAGAACTATTATTATACCCATTTGAGCCGCACCGTTCAATTGCAATAGTTCCTGTGCGAACTAGTTCTATAATTCCAAAGGGTTTCATCATATCTATAAAGGCACCTACTTTCCCTTTGGCGCCGGTAATCATAATAATCATAGCATGCGTCCCCACATCCACAACGCGGGCACGGAATATATTTGAAATTTCCACGACTTCCGCTCTTGTTTTACGGTCTGCCTTGACTTTCACCATTACCAATTCCCGTTCGACAAAAGCCGATTGGGTTAAATCTTGAACCTCGATTACATCTACCAGTTTGTTCAACTGTTTTATAATTTGATTTAAAACATTTTCATTTCCACGAACGGTCACTGTCATGCGGGAAATTTCGGGGTTTTCTGTCTCACCGACACAGAGGCTGTCAATATTGTATCCCCGGGCACTGAACAATCCCGAAACACGAGCCAAAACCCCAAAATGATTTTCAACGAGGATACTAATGGTATGTGTTTGTTCATTCTTGGTTGTCATAGTCTTTTTCCCTCTTACTATTATTTTCTTTCTTGTTAAAACGGTTCATTGTTATCTCAATTCCATTTAAAATCCAACTTTCTACTGCAAAACTTGCTTCCTGTATCATCGTATCAACGATAGGTTTTTCCGTGTCCTCAAAAGGCATGAGAACATAATCGGCTAAATCTATGGGGAGTGTAGGTTTACCCACTCCTAATCGCAATCGGGGAAAAGTATCTGTTTTACAACAATCAATAATAGATTGGAGTCCTTTATGCCCACCGGAACTGCCTTGAGGTCTTAATCGTATTGACCCTAATGGTAATTCCACATCATCAAGGATTATTAAAAAATCCTGAGGAGCAAGGGAAAAGTAATCCATAATACTCTTTACCGATTTACCACTTAAGTTCATGAAAGTTGTAGGTTTCATCAGACATATTTTCTCATTTCCCATTC
>AWNW01000066.1 GCA_000493945.1 Candidatus Hydrogenedens terephthalaticus JGI OTU-1 | reverse complement strand
GCATCTATTTTATTATCAACCTGTTGAATACGGTCAAGGAAACTTTGAACAACCTCAATTGGAGATACTTCTTTATTCCTTACACATGCACTTATTTCAGAAGCACTTTTTTGCCACCAATGTTCGGACATCTTAATCCACCTCCAAAATTTTCGGAACCAAAAAATATTCGCCATCATGCAGAGGGGCACAATGCAAAGCATCTTCCTTTGTTATCGTTATTTGCACCTCATCTTCCCTTAAAATATTTTCCATTGGGACTGCATGCATCATAGGTTCTACATTTTCTGTGGATAACTCATTAAGTTTCTCCACATAACCTATTATCTCCGACAAATTGGAAGCCAATCCCTCTGCTTGTTCGTTGTCAAGATACAAATACGCTAAATCCGCAATATGATATATCTCATCGCGACTAATTTTCCTATCAGACATGCCATTTTCCTCATTTATATCTCGTTATTTTACAATAGAATATCATAAATAACCCCTCCCTTTCTATAAGACCTCTTCCCCTAAAATCAGCAAAGTAAAAGACGAAAACTGAAGAATAACACAAATAGAACAAGGCAAACTTATGGGATATAAGAGATAAATAAGATCAAGTTATTCATTATATTGATAAAAGACAAAAATTATTTTTTCATTATGGTTCTTCGTTTTTAAAAAATCCCTCAAATACACATTCCAGATCTCACTTACTTCATATTTAAATAAACAGAAGGATTAATTTGATAATCTGCAATTTTGCGGTAAAGGGTACTTTTGCCTATGCCTAACATTTCCGCCGCAGAAACAACATTCCCCTGTGTCTGCTGTAACGCTTTAATAATATGATTTTTTTCCAGTTCTTCAAGCGTAGGAAACTTTTCAGGGGTGTAAACACTTAATTCAGAAACCAGGTCCTGTGGCTGAATCTCCTCATTTTTTGCGACAATAGATGCGCGTTCAATGAGATTACGCAATTCTCGAACATTCCCATGCCATGGCTGATTTTCAAGCCATTTCAGGGCTTTCGATGAGAATCGAACTGCACGCACAGGATATTTTCGCCGCACTTGTTGTAGAAAATAATCTGCAAGCAATGGAATATCTTCAATGCGTTCTCGTAAGGGTGGAATTGATATTACAAAAGCATTGAGGCGGTGGAACAAATCCCTTCTAAAACGACCTGCGCTGACTTCAGAAGGTAAATCTTTGTTCGTAGCAGACAATACCCGCACATCCACCCGAATATCTGAATTACCCCCCACCCGCCTAAATGTCCCCGTTTCAATGGCACGAAGAAGTCGTGCCTGATGATTTAGACTGAGGTCACCGACTTCATCAAGAAACAATGTCCCATTATTGGCTTCTTCCATCAACCCTATTTTGGTAGCATGGGCACCTGTGAACGCACCCTTTTCATGTCCGAAAAGTTCACTTTCAAAAAGTTCTTCTGGAATGGCTGCACAATTAACAATTACCAGTTTTTTCTGAGAACGATAAGAAAGATTATGGATAAGACGAGCAACCAGTTCTTTGCCTGTACCCGTTTCGCCCAAAATTAGAACACAAAGGTCAGAATGGGCACAATCGCGAGCGAGAGCACGAACTTTCTGTATGGCTTTACTATCCCCTATTAACGGATCGAAATTTATACCCCCGGAAATTAATCGCTGGTTTTCCCATTCTAATTGTTGCATCCGTTCCGCAGCACGAAGATACGGTGCTAATGTGTGTGCCATGGCTAACAAATACTCTAAATCAGATTCTTCATAAAACCGATTCGGAGTATCTGCCATCATTACCAATGCCCCAATTACCTCTTTACCAAGGGCTATAGGGGCAATGACAGTATTGCGGATAACAGTTTCTCCATTCTTATAAAATCTTTCGGGATAAAGAACCCCACGCGGCATCTCTCGAATCTGAGATAAAAGTTGTACTAACTGCGGAGTTGAGGTTATGGCTTGGGTCGCACTTTTGGGATAAATATAATTTTGGGAAGGGTCCTGGGTAAATTGAATTAAACAAAAAATATTCGGATTAAACCGCTCCTGTATCACTTTCAATGCATGATTAATAATATCTTCTACCTTATATAACTGGCTTAATTGACGGGCAAGCAAAAAAAGTCCTGCAAGTTCTTCCGCAGTCCTTGGGTTTCCCGTTTCAAATAGATTTTGAGGAGACCCTTCAATAAAAACAGGTGCACCTATTTTTATGGGCCGCGTTGCACGAAGTTTCTTTGTCTCATCTCCAGTTCCACTACCTTCTGGAATTACTGTCCCTACGGAAAAAACAATACTCCCAACCCCTATATCATCTCCGGGATGAAGCACCTTTTCTTTGATAGGATGTCCGTTTACAAATGTTGAATTACTACTTCCTAAATCACGAATGATTAGTTCATCATCCGAGATGAATAATTGGCAATGATGTCTTGAAATAAGAGGATCATCAATAATAATTGAACATGTTGGATCTCGTCCTATATTCAATTCCCCATCTTCAGGAATCACCCAAGCATTCCCTTTTATATAACCTGAACGAGCAGTAATAATAAACCTTATCTTTTTCTCATTTTCTCGATATGACATTTTTATATCCTCTATCCAATAGAATACAACAATCCAAACAAAATTTCAATATTTATTTTTCCCAAATTGGGAAATATTGAATTCCCAAAATGGGAATTTAATGTCTTGTTTCCAATTTTAAGAATTTATAATTTACATATAAGATACTGAATATAAATATATTACGACTATTATATAATTATGGCATATATATTGCTATATATAAAATACAACAATTGAATAAAGTAAGCGGGACTCCTGAGGAAGGAGTGGAGTTCTAATTTAATAATAAAGAGCCCGCTGGAACAAGTAAAATTTAACAAGGGCTGCGGCTTGCTCCCCAGTGGGCTCTTAAAATGGTGTTCAGGGCTTCATAAAATCCCTCCCTTCCCTTCATTAAAACTACCGCTTCCAAAACAAACCAAATCTCATCTTCCCTTACATTTCGCTCCCCAAAAGAGGGTAGTGCAGAGGGTATAAAATATACCCTTGCCGTCGGTTCGAAAGAACCGACGGCACTTTTTTAAATAAAATCCTATATGGGAACATGGCTATTCTCATAACTTTTTTCCTACACAAACAATTTGTAATCAGCAGTTATAAAATTCCAAAATATAGTAGAAAATACACATTCTATTTACTGCAAACAATCCTGACAAAAATTAAACAATTATGTTTATTTTTTGTCATATTTAAAAACTGTGCTTTTAATTTGATAATTTTGCGATTATATTTTTATAAAATTATGAAATATTTTGGTTATTATTTATGTTTATTGTAAAAAATGACGAATTTTATTAAATTCAAAACATCTATATGTTATAATAGATTATGTAAAATTTTACTTTTAACTTTTTAAAACTCAAATAAGGATAATTAACAATGAACAAAAGATTTCACTTCAAAAATTTCAAAAACTTTAATTGTAAAACGATTCTATTTATAAGTTTTACTTTTATTGTTATCTCATCTTATGGTTATTCAGCAATACCAATAAGTAATATTTTAGAATTGCAAGAAATAGGGAACAGTCCATCTTATCCACTTAACGGAGAATATGAATTAACACAGAATATTGATGCTTCGGATACAGTTAATTGGAATAGTGGACAGGGTTTTATTCCTCGAGGCACAATAGCAAATCCGTTTTCCGGTGTTCTAAATGGAAAAGGTCATAAGATTAGCGGTTTGCATATAAATAATCCTTCCATAGATTATGTCGGTTTATTTGGTGTTATATCATCAACAGGTATAGTTCGTAATTTAGGTATAGAGGAATCTTCTGCTACAGGGAAAAACTATACCAGTATTCTTGCAGGAAGAAATAGTGGAACTATTGATAACTGTTATGTAGTAGATGGAATAGTTATAGGGGCTGAGTATACAGGTTCACTTGCAGGATATAATTTAGGCAGAATACAAAAAAGTTATGCAATAGCCTCTGTAAGTGGTACTGTTTTTGTTGGCAATTTAGTCGGTAGAAACGAAAATACTATAAACCAATGTTTTACAGATGGAAATGTTTCGGGTAATATTAGCGTTGGAGGTATTGTTGGATTAACAACGGGGAGAAAAGCATCTGTGGTTTCGTGTTATTCTTTAAGTTCTGTTTTAGGGTATAACTCAAACATCGGTGGATTAGTAGGCGCCTTCACAGGGGGTGGAAAAATCCGATAAGTGCATGTGTAAGGAATAAAGAAGTATCTCCAATTGAGGTTGTTCAAAGTTTCCTTGACCGTATTCAACAGGTTGATAATAAAATAGATGCTTTTACCCAAATTTGGAGTGATTATGCCATTCAACAGGCAAAAGCATTAGAAGAAAAAATTGTAAAGAATGGTGATGCTGTAGGGCCTCTCGCCGGCGTGCCGATATCTATCAAAGAAGTAATTTGCACGAAAGAAGGGTTCACTACTTGTGCTTCCAAAATTCTTGCCGGGTATCGTAGCCCTTATGATGCTACAGTGGTTCGGAAATTGTTTGATGCGGATGCGATATTAATTGGCAAGGTTAACATGGATGAGTTTGCAATGGGTTCATCCACAGAAAATAGTTCCATTAAATTAACACGCAATCCCTGGAATTTAGAATGTGTGCCGGGAGGTTCCAGTGGCGGGTCAGCAGCATCGGTTTCCGCGGGAGAGTGTGTAATATCGTTAGGTAGTGATACGGGAGGGTCTATCCGTCAACCGGCTTCTTTTTGTGGTTGTGTTGGACTAAAGCCGACATACGGTAGAGTTTCCCGATATGGGCTGGTTGCCTTTGCTTCATCGTTAGACCAGATAGGTCCTTTAAGCAGAAATATTCTGGATAGTGCTGTAACTCTTTCTGTTATAGGAGGAAAAGACCCAAAGGATACCACTTCTGTAGATTTACCATTGCCTGATTATTTAGAAAAGATTAAACAGGGGATAGATGATAATGTCCCCATTCGTATTGGGCTACCCAAAGAATATTTTACAGAGGATTTGAATAAAGAAATTAAAGATTTGATTATGAAAGCCGTTCAAGCCCTTGAAAAGCAGGGTGCAGAAGTTGTTGAGGTTTCCCTTCCTCATACGGAGTTCGCAGTGGCTACTTATTATATTATTTGCACAGCGGAAGCGAGTGCAAATTTAGCCCGTTTTGATGGGGTTCGTTATGGGTTTCGACATACGGATTCCCGAAATATCATTGATATGTATAAACGCACACGCAGTGATGGCTTTGGAGCCGAAGTAAAAAGAAGAATACTATTAGGGACCTATGTATTATCCAGTGGGTATTATGATGCCTATTACTTGAAAGCACAAAAGGTTCGCAGGCTGATTACTCAAGATTTCGAAAAGGCTTTTCAGAAGTGTGATGTTATTATAGGTCCGACATCGCCAACGCCTGCATTTCGTTTTGGTGAAAAGACACAAAATCCGCTGGAAATGTATTTAAGTGATATTTATACCATATCGGTGAATTTAGCGGCTTTACCGGCAATATCTGTTCCCTGCGGTTTAACACAGGAGGGTTTGCCCGTAGGTTTGCAATTTATAGGAAAACATTTTGATGAAGAACATTTATTATCAGTGGCTTATTTGTACGAGCAGAATAGAGAAAAAGATATAGGTTTTCCATTGTTGTAGTTAAGGATATAGGTGTAATGAAAAAATATCCTGCTCTTTGCAAATTATTAAAAAATAGAACAAATTATTGTCAATGAATAGAAAAGAAAATCACATAAGTCTATTGTGGATATGTTTTTTTCATGGATAACAAAATTAAGTATCATAACATAGTAATTTTTTTAGGACTTGTTTATGGAATATGAATCTGTAATAGGAATGGAAGTTCATGTAGAGATTAATACGCAATCGAAGGCATTTTGTTCTTGTAGTACAAATTTCCATGCACCTCCCAACACGCAGGTATGCCCTGTTTGTTTGGGTATGCCCGGGGTTTTGCCTGTTTTGAATAAAGAATTTGTGAATAAAGCCATTGCGGTGGGACTTGCATTGAATTGTTCCATAGCGAAATGGTCTAAAATGGATCGAAAAAATTATTTTTATCCGGATTTGGCTAAAAACTATCAGATTAGCCAGTATGACTTGCCGTTATGTCAGAATGGGTATTTAGAGATAGAAGTAAAGGGTGAAAAGAAGCGGATACGGATATTGAGGGCACATCTGGAAGAAGATACAGCACGAAATACTCATGATTTGGGTGGTGGATATAGTGGAGTAGATTTTAATCGTAGTGGAGTTCCGTTATTAGAGATTGTAACTTATCCGGATTTAAGGTCATCGGAGGAGGTTTTTGTTTTCTTAACGGAATTAAAGCAACTGCTTGAATATTTGGGTGTAAGTGATTGTAATATGGAGGAGGGTTCTCTTCGTGCGGAAGCGAATGTGAGTGTCCGAGAAAAGGGTTCAGATGCTTTAGGGGTTAAGACGGAGATAAAAAATGTGGCTTCGTTTAGTGGGGTTGTGAAAGCGATCGAGTATGAAGTAGATAGGCAAATACAGACCTTACAATCTGGTGGGAAGGTAATTCAGGAAACAAGAGGTTGGGACCCTGACCGTGGTGTAACCTTTTCACAAAGACATAAAGAATCTGCCCATGATTATCGTTATTTCCCCGAACCAGACCTTGTTCCTCTTGCGGTATCCGATAAATGGGTAGAGCAGGTGCGGCAAACTATGCCTGAGTTACCCCAAACGCGACGGAAACGATTCCAAGAGGAATATGGATTATCGCTATATGATGCCAGTGTGTTAACTTCCACTAAGGTTATGGCAGATTATTATGAAAAAACGGTTCAATTGGGAGCAGACCCGAAACAGGCGGCTAATTGGATACAGGTAGAACTCCAAGCGGTGCTTACTTATGAAAATGCGACCATAGAAAATTCTCCGATAACACCGGAACATATTGCTCAGTTAATAGCGTTAGTGAAAGATGAGGTTATTAGTGGTAAAATTGCTAAGGAAGTTTTGCGAAAAGTTTTTAAAACGGGAAAGTCCCCAGAAGAGATTATTAAAGAAGAAGGTTTGGTGCAAATTACCGATATTGAAGCAATTCGAAAAATAGTGCGAGAAGTGATTGAAAAAAATCCATCTCAAGCGGAACAGTATCGTAGTGGAAAAGATAAACTTTTTGGCTTTTTTGTGGGTCAAATTATGCGTGAAACACAAGGAAAAGCCAATCCGAAGATAGTAAATGATATTTTGAAAGAAGAACTAAATAAATAGAAGGTGAAAAATATTGAGGAAGAAAACATCAACGGTATCGAGTGTGCGAAAGACAAGGCGTTCATCACTGACAATAGCACGGGCTATAGCCCGAATAGCGTCCGAGAAGAAAGCCAAAGACATTAAGGCGTATAACTTAGAGGGTCTAACTCTTCTTGCGGATAGTTTTATCCTTTGCACTGTAACAAGTGAACCGCAACAAAAGGCTGTATTTAATGCAGTCTATGAAGGGTTAAAAACGAAGGGTATTATTCCTCTATCTACCGAAGGAGGTTTTCAGGATAATTGGATGGTAATGGACTATGGTTCGGTAGTTTTTCATATTTTCAAGCAAAAAGCACGGGATTATTATGACCTCGATGGAATGTGGGGAGATGCCCCGAAGATAGAATTAAAGTTAAAAGAAGATAAATCAGAAGAAACAGGGGATAAGGATTGAGTGTATGTCGGATTCTTCCTATGCTCCAGACCGTTCACAACTATATCATATTCGACTTGTGAAAATTTTAGGACAGGGAGGAACGGGAATTGTATATCAAGGTATTGATACAAAGAAAGGCGATGCTGTCGCAGTAAAATTATTTCGTGAGAATTTTTTCAGGAACCGTCTCCATCTTATGGACCTTATCCAGAATGTTAAGAAATTTAAAAAACTGAAACACCAAAATCTTGTTCAGATATTTGATTTTATTGATGGCGATGAAGGCAGATGCATGCTAATGGAGTTTGTGGATGGTCCTAACCTCCGTTGGTATCTTGCAAATCGTCCATGGAATTTGCAGGAACGGGTAAATATTATTATTCAAATTTGTGTCGGTTTGCAGTATCTTCATGATAATGGCTTTGTTCACCATGATTTTAAACCGGCGAATATATTATTTACACGGAGGGGTGTTGTTAAGATTGCGGACTATTCTTTGTTCGGAAATAATTTTATATTAGAATTGTTGGATAGAAATATCAGTCAGCAAATTACACCTATGTTTGTAGCGCCAGAAGTAATCCGTGGGGAAAGGGTAACTCCCAAATCAG
Source organism: Candidatus Hydrogenedens terephthalaticus JGI OTU-1 (assembly GCA_000493945.1). Classification (GTDB taxonomy): domain Bacteria; phylum Hydrogenedentota; class Hydrogenedentia; order Hydrogenedentales; family Hydrogenedentaceae; genus Hydrogenedens; species Hydrogenedens terephthalaticus. The sequence goes on along the minus strand of AWNW01000066.1, from coordinate 4,083 downwards.
ATTTGTATTCATTGGGTATCACGATGTATATGATGTTTACAGAAAAATTACCGTTTCCTGTAGATAATTTGCAACAGTTGTATCATTGCCACTTGAACTTAATGCCTGAGCACCCAACCAATGTAAACCCCAAATGTCCATTTGCGTTAGGCAATGTAATTATGAAACTCCTTGCCAAAAAACCAGAAAGCCGTTATCGTGATTGTGATGAATTACGAATTGCTTTGTCTAATGTGACACAGAGCCGAATTTAATTAGATCCCTGTTATCCCGCCTGTAGTTGTTCCCGTGTCTACATTTGTATCTGTATCCGTTGTTTCTCCTGTAGGTCCTGTGGCTTTCCATGGTGCTTGTCTGGGTACAAGTAGAAGTCGGTCAATAATGTCCGTTGTGGCTTGCAATTTAATCTGGAAATTGCTCAACTGTGCCAAAGCCGGTGTTATTGTAAGAGGCGAAATATGTCTATCTTTTTTCATATATCCAATCCTTTTTATTAGGATGTTTTTATAAAAACAAACTCAACAATTTGATCTGTCAATCTAACCAAGAAATCTTTCCATGCCTGGAAATTGCTTACCTGCATCTTTGCAGGTTTTTTTGTTAAAACCTGAACATGTTTCATTTTTATTTTGCTCCTTTTTGTTTCAATAATAATACTACTATTTTTATCAAAATATTACAGAAATGTCAAGTTTTTATTTAAATAAATTTTTAATAATTTATTCTATCAATTTTTCCCACTGCATGTAAAGTGAATTAAGAAGTTCTTTTTTTGTTTTTAATTCATGACTTAGGGTTTGAATTTTTTGGAAATCTTTCGGATTTATTTGAGAAAAAGAAAGTTCCAAATTTTCTATTTCACTTTCAATGCTTTCAATTTGTTTTTCAATGTCCTCCATTTTTCGTTCTTTTTTTCTTTGTTCACGCTTTATCTGTTTTGCTTTTTCAAAAGAGTTTGTTTTTTGTTCTTTATAGATAGGGTTTGTAGCGATATTCTCAACATTATTTTTTTCTCGCCATAAATAGTGGGAATAATTTCCCCAGATGAGTTCCGTTTTCCCATCTTTCAATACAATAAGTCGCTCTACGATTTCGTCCAGGAGTTCACGGTCGTGTGTTACAAGAATAATAGAACCATCAAAATTAAGCAGGGCATTTTCTAACGCTTCTCGAGAAGTAAGGTCCATGTGATTGGTGGGTTCATCTAAAAAAAGTAAATTAGGTTTTTGTAAAATTAACTTGGCTAATGCCAAACGACTTTGTTCTCCACCACTTAAAGTTTTTACCTTTTTAAAAACATCGTCTCCATGGAAAAGAAAAGCCCCTAAAAAAGAACGAAGGGAAGTAGGCAATACATCCGGTCGGACAGATAATACCTCTTGAAGAACTTCATTTTCCGGATTTAAATCATTGTGATGCTGATCATAATAGGCTATTTTTACATTATGACCATATCGGATAATTCCGTGAGTTCCTTTGTGATAGCCCAATAAATGTTTTAAGAGCGTGGTTTTTCCGGATCCGTTAGGACCTATAATTCCCAGTCGTTCTCCATGGTATAACTGAAATGATAAATCTTTATATAAGACTTGATTATCATACTGCATACACAAATTTTCAGCATACAATATCAATGAGTTGCCTCGTTCTTCAGATTCAATAAAGAAATTGAGTTTTGGATTATGTCTTTGAGGCTCTTCTATGAGTGCCATTTTATTTATTTGTTTGATACGGCTTTGCACCTGTTTTGCCCGCGTTTTTTTATAGCGAAATCGTTCAATCCATTCTTCTTGCTTTTTTAATTCTTTTTCTTGTTGTTCATACAGTTCTTGTTGCTTTTCCCATTGTTGTTCTTTTATTTCTCTATAAATTTGGTAAGAGCCAGAATAAGAAGTAATTTTTCCATTTTCCAATTCAAGTATTCTTTTGGGAAAACGGGATAGCAATCGCTGGTCGTGGGAAATAATTACGATTGTTTTTGGAGATGATATGAGAAATTCTTCAAGGTATTCTTTTCCTTCGAGGTCGAGATAATTGTCGGGTTCGTCCAAAAGTAATACATCTGCATCTTGTAGCAAAGATAAGACAAGAAGCAACCTTGTTTGTTGACCACCACTAAGTTCATGAAATTTTTTTGACCAGCTATCGTGCATGAAACCTAAACCGGCAAGTACTTTTTTGGTAAGTGAAGAGTAATGATAACCCCCATGCACCTGATAGTAGGATTGGAGTTTTGAATATTCATTGAGTAATTCAGTATTTCCATTAGAAATTTTTAGTTCAAGTTCCTTTAATGTTTTTTCAATTTCTTTAAGTTCGTCAAAAACGGTTTCTGCAATTTCAAGTAGTGTTAAGTCTGGAGGGAAATGAGGTATTTGTTCGAGATAAGAAATTCGGATGTTGCGTTGTCGCTCAATAATTCCGCGGTCGGGTTCTATCCGTTGACTGATTAATTGAAAAACGGTTGTTTTACCACAGCCATTTCTTCCTACAAGGGCTATGTGTTCCCCCTCTTCTATCTGAAAATTTACTTCATCTAAAATAACCTTACCCGGATATGCTTTGTAAATATTTTCAAAACGGATTAAACTCATGAGATATTCGTGGGGTTATTGAATGTGTCGGAGTTGATCGTTTTTTTTCTTTGCAAGTCCCAGAGTTTTGCATATTTTAAATAAACGGAGAAAGCAGATAATCCACAAAGGACTAAACCATGATAGCCATCTAAAAAACCGTGTCGTAGAAAATACATTTTGATAAAACGCAAAATAGGGCGAAGCGTTAAATCATACCAATGAGTTCGTTTCCCCTGTTCATAAGCATCTTCGGCACCCCATGTTGTGAATCGGTGGGCTGTTTTGAGAAACTCATCAAAATTGCGATAAGTATCATGATACATGACTTCGTGAATATGACCCACAGTCCCATTTACGACGACATGACTGTGAACACGCTGCTTTTTATATTTCCCTTTCTGTGTTCGGAACAGTCGCAAGTTATAATCTTTATGCCAACCACAGTGTTTAATGAGTTTTCCAAAGAAGTAAGACATCCTGCGAATATTATAACCATCGAGACTGTTAGGGTTTTGTATTATCTCCTGTATTTTTTTTGCGAGTTCAGGAGAGACCCATTCATCTGCATCCAGAACCAGCGTCCATTCCGTTGTTATTTGTGGGATTGCCCAATTGCGTTGGTCTGCTGCATTAATATATTCATGAACAACAACATGATTCGTATATTGTTTCACCAATTCTTCCGATCCGTCGTTTGTTTTGGGGTCTACAACACAAAAAATGTCATCTGCCCAGGATACACTTTCAAGACAGCGAGGAATACGGTCTTTTGCATTAGGAATTAATGTTAAAACAGTAATGCCGGGTTTCATGCTCATCGTTTTTTCTATTTATTCCTTTATTTTTTAGTAATTATTGTATCAATTTTTGATACACCGATAAGGTTTCATCAACCATTCTTTGGACTGTAAAATTATCTTCTACATGTTTTCTACCTTTTTTTGCCATAGCCGTTGCTTCTTCGGGGTGTGATAGCATATAAATAATGGCTTCTGCTAATAATTGGGGGTTTTTATTGGGAATCAAGATACCTGTCTCATGATTGATTACCATTTCAGATACACCGCCTGCTTCCGTGGCGACGACAGGTTTTTCACTTGCTAATGCTTCTAAAATAGAAGTGCCTAACCCTTCAGACCAACTGGAAGATATATACATATCGGATGTTCGAATAAGTCGGGGAACATCATTTCTATATCCTAAGAGACGGACATGTTTAGATAAATGAAGTTTATCTATTTCGGATTGTATGTCCTTTTGTAAAGGACCGGAGCCTGCAATAAGTAACACAATATCATTAAAAACTTCTTTTACTTTTGTGAATGCATACAATAATGTGATGTGGTCTTTATGTGGAACAAGGGCTCCCGCATTCAAGAAAACTTTTGTATTATCATCAATTCCGAGTTCACTTTTTTTATATGGAGGAACATCAATATGAGATAAATCTATGGAACTTCGAACAACCTTAATTTTGTTTTCAGCAACACCATTTTCTTTTAATATT
>AWNW01000065.1 GCA_000493945.1 Candidatus Hydrogenedens terephthalaticus JGI OTU-1 | reverse complement strand
CCGCAAAACTCATCTGTTGCTCTTGTCCTTGCATAGTATACGCTCCTCTTATTAAAGTTTATTATCTCGCTATTGCCTACCTATATTATTAATACATCTCCCTCCCTCTTTCGTTTCATTTTCCCTCTTATCTCCCTCTGTATTACAATAATTAAAAAATAAAACATTTATTCAGAGATCTCATATATAAATCAACATCTACATTACTTTGAAAAAATTCACCAACTTCAAATTTACCATGCTGTAATGTCGTTAAATCAACGATTCTCTCACAGCAGAAGAAGTAACAATATATTAATCCTATCAATATTAAAAATAAAGATGATATTACAGGTATTACCTTTTTAGTTTGTAATTTCAGAGGTTTAAGAAGATATTTTTTTAATAAATCCCATGCTAATTGTATAATCTTTATTATTTCTTCATATGTCACAGTAAGTCTCCTTCTTAATTGAATCTATAACATTTGTGTTTTTTACATTGTTGACTCTAATTAGATGAGATTAGTGAACAAAGTTTCATTTTATCAAAAAGGGAGAAGAGAAAAAAATAAAATGAAAGGAAAAAGTTTAATAAATTAAGGTTGGTGAAGTACTTTATAGTAACGAATGAAGTTCGGGGAGGTTGCGAAGTTTCTTTATCTTTGAATACAATCTAACAAGTTTTCCTTAAATGCAATAAAAGAATTCGAATGAATTTATAAGAGTTTTCGGTGTCTTCTCAATTGTTAACATCTCAAATAAAGTGGGAACTGTCCTATTCCCTCCTGAAAAGAGTTTTAGAGGCAGTCTCTTCTCGGTGTATTCCCGAAGGGAAGATTGGATATGTCCGTGTGTCTGTTGATACTCCTTGCAGTCTTCTGGAAGAATTGTCTTCTATTCAAAGAATTGGGCGGTATTATTGGGCTTCAAGGGATGAACCCTGGGAAATGGCAGGCTGGGGTGAAGCAGATGTTATCGTAGCCGATGAGGAAATTTATGATTTTTCATACGCTTCCGTTATTCAGAAAATTTTAGACCGATTATCCTATGATTACACTACAGTTCGTTATTATGGAGGATTTAAGTTTTTACCTCTGGACACTCGCGGTAAACGCTGGAAATCATTTCGTGCCTTTCGTTTTGTCGTCCCGCGAATTGAGTTATTGCGAACAGACACAGAAACACATCTTATAGCCAATATTATGGGAGGGGATATAGACTGCGGGATGAAGCAAATCGCCGATATACTCGATAATCTTGATTTGTGGATTCAAGGAAGTATTCCCGAAGAAAAGGAACAGGAACCTATTCATTTTCATCACCGATTGGACTGTCCATCAAAAGTGGAATGGATAGACCTTATACAACGCACTTTATCCGAAATAGGTGCCGGTGTGTTTGATAAAGTCGTTTTAGCAAGAGAAACTACCTTTGAAGCCAATCGTAGGATTGACCCGGTTCTTCTTTTGAAGTCAATGTCTGAAAATTACAGTCATTGCTATCGCTTTTGTTTTAATCCTATACCGGAAAGAGGGTTCATTGGCCTCTCCCCGGAACGCCTTTATAAAAGGTTAAGCACATATATTGAAACGGAGGCATTGGCAGGAACCATCGCACGAAGTAAGGAAGCAAATGAAGATGAATACTTAAAATCTTCGTTAATGAACAATATCAAGGAACGCAGAGAACACGAAATCGTTGTGAATATGTTAAAAACAAACATGGAACGATTGTGCTCCACTTATGAATATGATGAACATCCTAAAATAATCTCTTTGCCCACTGTTCATCATCTCTATTCCCATTTTAAGGGGATACTCCGTCCCACAGTGGAGGATGAAGAAATTCTGAAACAATTACATCCCACACCGGCTATAGGTGGCTATCCGCGCAGTTCTGCATTAGAATGGATTAAACGGGAAGAGCCATTAGACCGAGGCGTTTATTCAGGACCCGTCGGTTGGATTTCATATAGTTCAGCAGAATTTTGTGTGGGAATTCGCTCCGCATTACTGCAAGGGGATAAAATATCTCTATACTCCGGCGCGGGAATTGTTAAAGGTTCCCAACCCGAAGCGGAATGGAGTGAATTGGAATATAAAATTATGGGTTATTTAAATGTATTAACAAAAAGTAATCCATATAAGAAGGACATCGGAGGCGAAAAATGACTTCTATCATCCCATCACCCAATATGAACCATCTATGGGCAAGGTTGCTGGTTGAAGAACTTTACCGAAACGGCGTATATGGCTTCTGTATTTCCCCCGGGTCTCGTTCTACGCCTCTTGCTCTGGCTGTTTCCCGACAAAAGGAAATTGTCCATCATATTCATGTAGATGAACGCGGTATGGGTTTTTACGCATTAAATTGGGCAAAAGCATTAGGAAAACCGGTCGCTTTAATCTGCACATCCGGGACAGCCGTGGCGAACTATCTACCCTCCGTAGTTGAAGCATCGTTATCGCGAGTGCCTTTAATCATACTTACAGCAGACCGTCCTCCCGAACTTTTACAATGTGGAGCGAATCAGGCTATAGAACAAGCCGATATTTTTGGTAATTATGTCCGCTGGTCATTTACGCTACCCTGTCCGGATTCTGCCATCACTCCCACCGTTGTATTAACTACTGCGGGCCATGCCATCTATCAGGCTTGTCGGGCTCCTGCGGGACCTGTGCATATCAATTGTATGTTTCGTGAACCCTTAGAGCCTATCGAAATAGAGGGGGATATTCCGCAAGATTATACCCAGCCTATTGATAACTGGTTATCTAATAAAAAACCTTTTACACGCTGGAATTTGCCCGAACACAGACTTACAACAGAACAGGAAATCTTTGTCCTTGATAAAATAGAAACGGTTCGAGAAGGACTTCTTATAATAGGCGAATTACGCAAAGAACAGGAAATCAAAGCTGCTTACAATCTGGCTCAATCCTTGCACTGGCCTGTATTTCCGGATGTTACTTCAGGCTTGCGATTGGGCAACAAAACAGATTTTTCAGTCCCTTATTATGACCAGATGCTCCTTCTCCCTGAATTTTCTGAAAAATTCAATCCGAAGTTTATATTACATATTGGTGGCACTATTACCTCCAAACGACTCCTCGAATTTCTGGAAAAGAAACGACCTGAATATATGCTCGTAACTGACCACCCCCTACGAACAGACCCTATACATCGGGTTACCTATCGCTTTGAAACGGATTTAAGTTCTTTCGCCTCATGGTTAGCCCCTGCTATGCGGCGACGGGATGTTTATCCCTGGGGATTGGAGACTATACAATGGTCACAAAAATTAGAGCAGGTCATAGACACATGGGCGGAGAAACAAGAGGAACTTAACGAAATTACGGTAGCACGATATATATCACAGTGGAAACCTGCAGAAACCGACTTGTTTTTGGGCAATAGCATGCCTATTCGTGATGCGGATATGTACGGCTCCATTAACGGCACAGGGGGATTGGTCTTTGCCAACCGTGGAGCCAGTGGGATTGATGGTACAATCGCAAGTTCCGCAGGTTTTTCCTTTGCCCGCAAACGAATGGTCACCGCTGTTATCGGAGATCTGTCTGCTCTTCATGACCTCAATTCCATATCCTTACTATCCAGCGAAGGTGTAAAGGTAATATTAATTATTATTAACAATGATGGCGGTGGAATTTTTTCTTTCCTCCCTATTTCGGCATATCCCGAAACCTTCGAAAGATATTTTGGTGTGCCTCACGGCTACAATTTCGGGAATGTTGCCAAAATGTTTGGTATTGACTATTCTATTGTTCAAACGCCTAATGAACTAAAAAAGACCTATCAAAGTGCTCTCAAAAAAGGTGTTTCGAAAATTATTGAAGTTTCAACCAATCGCCCTGAGAACTTAAAACTCCACAAAGAATTACAGCATCAGATTAAAAAAGAACTTTTAAAACTTATTCAGAAAAGCAACTAAATACCCGAATTTATATGCCCCATTAAAGATATAGTGATTAGAGAACATAATCCTTATTCTTTATCAGTCCCATTTTTGTTTTGCAACTCCAATACAAATCATTTAAAATCTATGAAACTACAATTTACCCAACACAAACTTATTCTATGAAAGGAAAGAAAAATGATAACGAGTGACGACTTATCTCGCAGACGATTCTTATATGCCAGCGGTTCGTTTGTCTTAGGTTCAGCATTGCTCCAAAGAGGACTTCTGGCACAATCGGGAAACAATGCCTATCCCCGTTTGAAAAAAGCCGTTCAGTGGAATAATCTCCCGAAAAATTTATCCGAATTCGACCGTTGTAAATTAGCCAAAGAAGTGGGTTTTGATGGCATTGAGATACCTCCCTTTACAGATGATAACGAAGCCAACAAAGTTTTGGAATCCGCACAAAAAAATCAATTGGAAATTCATTCTATTATTTACGGCGGTTGGGACAAACCTTTATCCCATCCCAATCCTTCTGTTGTAGATGAAGGGAAAAAACGCATTAGCACTGCCTTAGAATTAGCAAAACGCGTTGGAGCCAGTACCGTATTATTAGTCCCTGCGGTTGTTAATGAGCAGGTTCGTTATCAAGAAGCATGGGAACGCTCCCAACAACATATTCGCGAATTAATTCCTGTGGCAGAAAAAAATCAGGTTATTATCGCTGTGGAAAATGTCTGGAACAAATTCCTTTTAAGCCCATTAGAATTTCGTCAATACATTGATGAAATAAACAGTCCTTTTGTCCGTGCCTATTTCGACATGGCGAATGTAGTTATATTCGGCTATCCGCAGGATTGGATACGAACCTTAGGCAATCGCATTGTAAAACTCCACATAAAAGACTTCAAACGCAATGGCTATCAATGGTGCAATTTGCCTTATGAAGGGGATGTAGATTTTGCAGAAGTGCGATTAGCCTTAAACGAAGTGGGCTATACCGGTTGGGTTACAGAAGAATTCCCTGCCGGTGATGAAAATTATTTGAAAGAACTTTCCCGACGGATAGATTTATTCATCCAGGGAGCAAAGAAAGCATAACTTGAAACTATTTGTTGGTAAGAGTTTCTTATTTATTTGAGATTTTAATAAACCTCTATTTCTACAACCTGAAATTTTGAAAAGTAAAGAACAATCCCTACGGAAATGCTACAAGAGCCAAAACCTGCCATTCCTAAATAGTTTGTTATATCCCCATCAATCATCTATTATTATGTTCAATCAATGTAGCTGAAGAGACCTCGCTTCGAATATTTTTAAGTGGAGAAATGTTTCAACCACAGAGGACACAAAGGAAATTTTACACAAAGGACACAGAGAAGGTGAGGCGAAAGATTTTTCGCCTCTACATTGTGAACTCTGTGTAAAGTCTTTGTGTTCTCTGTGGTTAAATCTTTTTACCATAGAGGACACAGAGACCTTACACAAAGTGCACAAAGAGGACAGACACGAAGCCAGGAGACTTCATCTACAATTAGCATGGCATTCCCTACCCTTACGATTGGGAAAAAAATATAAACCTGTTACCTATGTCTTATAGGTAATTATCCTATTGGATAAATAAAAATTGCTTAAAATTTTACTTTTTCTCTTGACTTTTACAATATATTGTGGTATTGTAATAAATTGCACTCTATATAATGTGATTTTTGATATAATATTAGAAAATTGAAGATAAGATGATAACATTGAAAAGTTGTATATTATAAGGTATATACTATGTCACCAGATATTCTTGTTGAAGTGGGAAGAAAAGCAATTTGGATAACACTCATGGTTTCTGCTCCGATGTTACTTACGGGGATGTTAGTCGGGCTTGTTATTAGTATTCTGCAATCTGTAACGCAGATACAGGAAATTACCTTAACATTTGTGCCAAAAATTTTAGCGGTTTTTATTGTCTTTTTAATTGCGATACCTTGGATTTCAAGTGTCCTGATTGTTTTTACGCAAGATTTGTTTAATCAAATTCTTGAATTTTCTCGACTATGAAGGGTTAATTATGGATGGATGAATTTTTACCGACACAAATATTTGAAGTAGATGTTTTTTTATTCTTCATCCTTGTTTTAATGCGGGTATCGGGGCTTTTTGTTTCTATGCCGATTTTAGGTTCGCGGAATGTGCCCATGATGGTTAAAGCGGGGTTGGCAGGATTGATAGCCATTATTCTTGTTTCAACAATGTCTCCCTTACCACAAGGAATTCCCCGCAGTTTCGGTGCATTTGTAGTTGTAGGTGCTTATGAATTTCTGATTGGTATCGGGATGGGTTTCATTGTCTCGCTGATGTTTTCCGCAGTCCAAATTGCAGGCGAAATTATGGACTTACAGAGCGGTTTTGGAATGATGAATATTTTCAATCCTGCTATGGAAACGCAGTTTCCTATTTTTGGCTTTTATCTGTTTATTCTCTGGGCAATGTTTTTTTTATGGATAAATGGTCATCTCGTAGTATTGCAAATATTAGGAGAAAGTTATAAAGCACTTCCGATAGGCTTGATGAGCCGAATGGATAATAACTTTGGATGGGAAATAACCCGATGGGGACAAACGATGTTTATGTATGGTGTTCGTCTTGCGGGACCTGTTATTGTAACAATGATATTAACTTATGCAGTTATGGGAATATTAGGTAGGGCTATTCCTCAGATACATCTTTTAGTCATTGGTTTCCCTATTACCATTGGTTTAGGAATGATTATTGTAGGAATTTCTTTAGGTGTTTATATGGGTGTTTTTGAAGACATGGCACAGGAAATGGTTCGTGAAGTTCAACTTTTTATACGAGGTTTAGGATAACAATTTATGCCGGAAGATGTCGGAGGTGAAAAAGTATTTCCGCCTACTCCACGAAAAAAGGAGCGGGCTCGGGAAGAAGGTAATGTTACACGAAGTCAAGAATTGACTTCTGCCATCGGCTTGGCTTCTGCTATGGTGGCGTTATGGTTCATTGCTCCTCTGACTTTTCAACACTTGCTCCGTGTGGTAAGACATTACTTTGGGGAACCCTGGCAACCTATTTACAATGCCTCCGAACTCCAATCCCTGATGCTGGAAATTGGGATTTATATAGGGATAGGTTCTCTTCCTTATATTTTAATTATGATGACGGCAGGTCTGGCAATTGCATACGCACAGGTAGGCTTACTCTGGACAGGAAAACCTTTAATTCCTAAATTAAATCGAATAAATCCCATCTCCGGATTTAATCGCTTTTTCTCTTTGCGTGCTTTGTATGAATTGGGAAAAAACATTGCGAAACTTGCTTTATTATTAGTTATGGTCTATTATGCCCTCCGCAATCGTTGGACAGAACTCGTTGTTCTACCCAATTATTCCATTATTGATATTTTGTATGTTTGTGGTGAACTTTTTCTTGCGGTTTGGTGGCGTGTGGCTCTGGTTATGTTAGTGTTGGGTATTGCTGATTATGGTTTTCAATGGTGGCAACGCGAGCAGGATTTGCGTATGACAGTTCGTGAAATGCGGGAAGAAATGAAAGAGATGGAAGGAGACCCAGCCATAAAAAGGCGTGTCCGTCAGATGCAAAGGCAAATCGCCTATCAACGAATGTTGCGTGAGGTCCCTAAAGCCGATGTTATCATAACAAATCCAACGGAATTTGCTGTTGCTTTGCGATATGATATAAATACAATGCCTGCACCGATTGTGATAGCGAAAGGTGCAAGAATTATAGCCGAACGAATCCGCGAAATTGCGGTTCATCATCAAGTTCCCATCGTGCAGAAACCGGAACTTGCTCGGACCCTGTATAAGACGGTTGAGGTCGGACAAACAGTGCCTGAGAACTTGTTCCGTGCCGTTGCAGAAGTATTAGCCTTCGTATATCGTATTGACCGTAGAGAAGAAAAGCGAAGGGAACGGCAAGAATTTTTATTAAAAGAAAACCGTAAAACAGCATAGGATTAAGATATGGCGGTAGCACCGGCAACACGCGTTCAACCGACAAATGTCTGGAACTTAGCACGCAGTCCAGACATTGCTCTGGCTATCTGCGTGGTCGGTGTGTTAGTGGTGCTTATTATTCCCATTCCTAAAGTGCTGATGGATTTACTACTGACATTAAACATTTCTCTATCTGTCGTGGTGCTTTTATCGTCCATGTATTTACAAAGGGCGGTGGATTTTTCAATCTTTCCATCGTTATTGCTCATTCTTACCTTATTCCGACTAAGTCTCAATGTGGCTTCAACCCGATTAATTCTGGCTCAGGCAGATGCCGGGTCGGTTATTCGGGCTTTCGGCACTTTTGTTACCTATGGAAATATTTTTGTAGGTATTGTGATTTTTATCATACTCGTTGTTATTCAGTTTGTTGTAATAACCCGCGGTGCAACCCGTATTTCAGAAGTCGCAGCACGGTTTACCTTAGACGCAATGCCCGGTAAGCAGATGGGTGTTGACTCGGATTTAAATGCAGGGCTTATAACAGAAGAACAAGCACGACAGCGACGACGCGATATTGAACGGGAAGCAGATTTTTATGGGGCTATGGATGGTGCTACAAAATTTGTTCGTGGTGACGCTATTGCAGGGCTGATTATTACGATTGTCAATATCTCTGTAGGGCTTGTCATTGGTGTGTTGATGAACGGCATGTCCTTAGCCGATGCGGCTCGAATATATACACAACTTACCATTGGTGATGGTCTGGTGTCGCAAATTCCAGCCCTGATGATTTCGACAGCCGCAGGTCTGGTTGTCACACGCACCGTATCCGAAGAAACCAGTTTGGGTGCAGATTTTACCATACAATTCAGCCGCTATCCACGAGCATTAGGAGTGTCTGCGGGTTTGTTAGCACTTTTTGGTATTGTCCCAGGCATGCCTTTTGGTCCTTTCATTATGGTTGCACTCGTTCTTGGATTTATTGCCTATATGTCGGTTCAGGTTCAAAGAGAAAAGGAAGTAAAAGCAAAGCAGGAAGAAGAACTCAGCAAAAAAGCAAAAGAAAAACCCGAAAGCCCCACAGAACGAGCCGAAGCATTGCTGACCATTGACCCCATTAAGGTTGAGTTGGGTTTTGCTCTTATAAAATTAGCAGACCGTTCTCAAGGTGGCGATTTGCTTTCACGGGTTCAGAAAATTCGTGAGCAGATGGCACTGCAAATGGGTTTCGTCGTGCCTGTCGTTCGTATTGTGGATAATCTTCTATTAAAACCCAACCAATACTGTATTAAAATTCGCGAAGCAACGGTTGGCTCCTATGAAATACTTCCGGACCATTATCTTGCTATGAACCCGGGGATTGTTGATGAGAGTATACAGGGGATTGAAACTACGGAACCCGCCTTTGGACTTCCGGCATTATGGATAACGGCAAGTCAGAAGGAACAAGCAGAAAGTGCCGGCTATACCGTAGTGGAACCTTCCGCGGTGCTGGCAACACATCTTTCCGAAATTCTTTCTACCCATGCAGGAGAGTTGTTAACTCGTGAAGAAGTGCAAAGATTATTAAAACGGTTAAAACAAACATCGCCTACGGTGGTAGATGAACTTATACCGAATATCCTCTCCTATGGTGAAGTTCAAAAGGTATTACAGAATTTGCTTCGGGAACGAGTATCTATCCGTAATCTCGAAGTTATATGCGAGGTTTTGTGTGATTACGGACCGAGGACTAAAGATACCGATGTATTAACGGAGTATGTCCGTCATGCCTTAGCACGAACTATATGTGCACCGCTTGTAGATGAAAATAATAAACTACGAATTGTTACCCTTTCCCCTTCGCTGGAACAGGAAATATTGGATGCTGTAAAAAGAGGAGAAGGGGGAGAATATATCCCCGTTTCGCCTCAGCGTTCCCAACAAATTTGTGAAAATACAGCCAAAGCCATTCAGCGGCTTGTTTTGGAAGGATATGAGCCTATCGTCGTTTGCACGGCTAATGTGCGTCGGTTCCTATACAGAATTTTAGAACGGAAATTACCAAAAATACGCGTTCTTTCGTATAATGAAATAGATAGTTCGGTTAAAGTCGAGATTGAAGGACAAATTGAGGTGTAATGGGAAATAAATTTTTAAAAATACGATGCAAACATCTAAGCGAGGTCGCTAATAAGATTCACGAATTGTTCGGTCCTCAGGCTATTGTTGTGGGAACACAAGAAGTATATGAAAAAGGGATACGGGGCTGGTTCGGACAAAAAACTTATGAGGTAACTGTTTCGATACCGGAAACAAACTTGCCCGAGGAACGAAAAAAATCCATTGTTGAAAAGAAATATCTCGAACATTCTGCTTCACCTGTTATAGAGGATGAAACAAAGAAGAAAAAGATTGAGGAATTTGAGCGTATCATTCGTGAAACGCAACAGCGATTGAAGCACAAACCCATTACCGAAGGAGAAAGCACAATTCCACAGAAAGCAAAGGTTTCTGGCGAAACAGAAACACCTGTGGTTCCTTTCCCAAAAGAGAAATTACGAGAAGCCCCACCCCGAGAAGATGTCGTAAAAGCATTACGAGAAATTCGGGAACTTTTACAGGTCATGTCCGTAGAAACTGCACCCACAGGGATACCCAATGAAATAATTCCTTTTTATAAAGACCTTGTCCAGCAAGGGATGTCCAAACGGTTGTCTGCGGATTTGATACATACAGTCATTCAAAATATGAGCCCAGAACATGCTCGCGACCCTAAAATATTTATCGAACGCTTGGCTCTGGAATTGAGGAAACGAATTATTACCACCAATGGCATCCCGGTTTGTAGTGGTGTCCCTCGATGGATTGTCTTTTGTGGACCCACAGGTGTTGGAAAAACAACCTCGTTGGCAAAAATATCGGCTCATTTTGCCATTCATGAGAAAGTGCGGGTAGCCCTTGCCTCCACAGATACCTATCGTGTCGGTGCAACAGAACAATTAAAAATTTACGCACAAATCATTGGTGTTCCTCTAAAAATTATTGATGACAAGAAAACCGCATGGGAAACAATGCAGGAATATTCAAAATATGACCTGATATTTTTAGATACAGCCGGCAATAGCCCTTTCAATACACGGCAGGTCAAAGAACTTCGTGAAATATTACAGATAATAAAGCCGTATGAAACGATGCTTGTTCTCGGAGCACACACACCGTTAGAGGATTTGAGATACAGTGTAGCCGGCTTTTCTTCTCTCAACCCGACAAGTCTTGTTTTTACAAAATTAGATGAAACCCGCCGCTTTGGCTCTATGATAAGTTTGATTTTAGAAACAGGTTTGCCTGTGGGTTACCTGACACATGGACAAAATGTCCCGGACGATTTTACTCTGGCAACTCCGGGCGGAATTGTTGAATTATTAATAGAAGGAAAAAGAAATCGTGGCTGACCAGGCAGAAAAATTAAGGAAATTGGCAGGACAGACAAAAAAACAATGTCGAGTGATTGCTATCACAAGTGGAAAAGGAGGTGTAGGGAAGACCAGTGTCAGTGTAAATCTGGCTCTGGCTTTAGCCACACAAGGAGCCNGTGTAGTTCTTGTAGATACCGATTTAGGTTTAGGCAATGTCGAGGTTTTAATGGGTCTGCACTCGTTTTATAATCTGGCGCATGTAATTGAAGGGACGAAAACATTAGAAGAAGTAGTCATAAAGGCACCTTTAGGTCTGGAAGTAGTCCCAGGCTCGTCAGGGCTATCTCGCATTGCAGACCTTGTAGACCGTGACCGTGACCGACTGGTTGAAGCGTTAATGTCGCTCTGTGAACGAAGTGATTTCTTACTATTAGATACTATGGCAGGAATTGGCAAAAACACGGTTTCATTTTGCACATCTGCCGATGAGGTACTGTTAGTAACCACACCGGAACCCTCTTCAATTGTAGATGCTTATGCTATGCTGAAAACTATCCATTATCAAAGAAGTGATGCCGTTATAAAATTGATTGTAAACATGGTAATTAACTCCGCACAGGCACAAGCTGTGGCAACCAAATTAACAAATGTGGCTCAACAATACTTAGGGCGTGGATTAATTTATCTGGGACATATCGTCCGCGATACCCATGTGAACCAGTCCATTATGCAAAGTCAGCCCTTCTTTATTACATACCCCAATGCCCCCGCAAGTCGTTGTATTGAAGCAATATCCCAACGCCTCTTCTATCAAGCACCTGCCATCGAACCCAAAAAGAAATTAGGTTTTATGAAACGATTGGCACAGAACTTCGGTTGGGCTGTAGGCGGTGAAGTATAAGAGGAACACCCAAGGGATATAGCCAATGGATTTATGTTTTTATAAATTAAGTGATTATATGATATAATCCACATATAGGATGGGAAAGAGGAAATAGATAGAGGAGAAAAGAGTATGGAGATTATGGAAGTAGTGAAGAAAGCCGCAGATGAAGAGAAGGCTTGCAGGTACCTGCAAGCCTTGGGCTTGTTGAAGACCTATACCACCTGTCCTTTTTGTTCTTCCGAACGAGTTGGATGGATACGGAGGTGTATCTATAAATGCTATACCTGTAGTCGGGAATGGTCGCCGAGACGAGGTAGTGTTCTGGAAAAGACCCGACTTCCTTATGGACGGCTGTTGATGTTGGTAAAGTTATTTGAACTAGAGATATCGGCACATAAAGCGAGTAAGGAGTTGGGTATGGCGTATAGCACGGTGTATGGATTTTACCGTGTTTTGCGAGAGGGGATATATCGTAGG
>AWNW01000064.1 GCA_000493945.1 Candidatus Hydrogenedens terephthalaticus JGI OTU-1 | reverse complement strand
ATTTGCTTCATCCCACCAAACAGTTCCTGTTGGATTAAAATCGGTAATTAATTGAATTCGTATCGCAACCGCACCTGAAGGGACGGAGGTTTCAGATAACATAAATCGTTTCCATTCAGAACCCACATTTTCTATCAACCGTAACTCTTTTTTATCTATAGATTCATTGCCTTTTAGCCATTCAATAATGACTTTTGAAGGGAATGTCCCTTTATAAAAAATACTTCCTGTAACAGATACCATACCGGAGGGAATGGGGATATCTTCTATATAGATATTTACCGTTCCCTTTCCCTCAACACGAAGAGAACTTTTCCCAGAAAGATAGGTCTCATTATCCAGAGAAATTTTATTTTCCAAATTCTCGGAAGCAAATTTCCATCTATTTAATATTGATACTGCATCAGAATCTTTTTCAGAAAGTTCAAAACCCCCGTTGTAAATCAATGGAATCGTTTCCCAAATAAAATCCTCTTCATTAGTTGTAGAGGATGAAATATCCTCACAAAAAGTGGGATAAACACAGCATAATACAATCCCTGTTATAAATAGGAAAAGAAACGAATTGTTATTAGAATATGGTTTCATATATCTGTCCTATCTTAACTGTTTAATTATGTTATCTGAAATGGAGGTTCGTTTTGTATTTCCTGAAGGAGTTCATTTGTATGATGTTCTTGTTCCTCAGTTCCAGTAATGGCAAACCATAAAGCCCCTTCTGCCCCATTAACTCCCCCTCCACCTATTAACTCTGCATCAGCACCTGTAAGTAGTTTTATGGCGTCTATTTCTGTGAAAACCTCGCCCGGAACAGGGAAAAATCGAGGACCGTTTCCATGAGCAGTGTTTATTTTTAATGCAATGGTATCAAGATTTCCAGAAATTCGTTTTTCGAGCCCTACAGGGATAATAAGTTTTACACGACGACCTATCACAGCCGGTATTGAAACGCCAATAGTTCCACCTTGAGGATGTGCAACAAAAATTCCAGCACGCCGATTATTCATATCCAGCGCATTTGCTCCTTTTAGAATAATATCGGATTGGGTTAATTGTTGTGCTACATCAAAAAGATTTTTACCTCGTTCCCAATTCCCTTTGACAATTACAACATCTCCGGGAAAAGTAGATTCATCAGGGAGTCTTCCCATATCGGTTAGCGAGTAGAACGGAGGTAATGTTATACCTCTAAAAAAACGATTTTTCGGAAAAGGGTCTTCATACCCTAAATATTTCAATATTTCTTCTGCAATATATCCATTCGTTGTGCCTGCAACAATAACTATCGTATGAGCATTGATTGCTTTCTGTATTTCCGCATGACGAACTATCCCTTTTGCTATAAGCCGTTTACACGCCGATACAGTCAACACCACTTGCAACATAAAAACATCTCCTTTTTACAATTGTTTTTGAAACGGGAATAGGTAGTAGTATAAATTATAAAACATATCTTGTAAACGAGTATAAATAACAAAAGTTAATGAAGATACATTTAAACAATGAAAGGATTTGTTTATGTCAGGTTTGCGTATTACGGTTTGGAATGAAGGTGTCCATGAGAAGATTAGTGAAAAGGTGCAAAAGGTGTATCCGAATTCTATTGGTGGGCAAATTGCTCAATATTTAGAGAAACAACCGGGTATTGCCTCTGTCCGTTCTGTGCAGTTAGATGACCCAGACCAGGGACTATCCGATGAGATTTTAGAAAATACGGATGTGATGACATGGTGGGGACATCTGGCTCATGATAAAGTATCCGAAGAGAATGCAGAAAAAGTGCAGAACCGTGTTTTGAACGGGATGGGCTTGGTTGTCTTGCATTCAGGGCACATGTCAAAGCCATTTCGTCGTCTTATGGGTACAGGTTGTATGCTGAAATGGCGTGAGTGGCAAAGCGAAGGGGAACGGGAACGTGTTTGGGTTGTTGACCCGGCACATCCTATAGCAAATGGTATCCCTGAATATATTGAATTAGAACGCTCGGAAATGTATGGTGAACATTTTGATATACCTCAACCCGACCAATTGGTTTTTGTCAGTTGGTATCAAGGGGGCGAAGTTTTTCGTAGTGGTTGCTGCTGGCATCGTGGATTGGGAAAGGTCTTTTACTTCAGTCCGGGCCATGAAACTTTGCCGATTTATTACAATGAACATATCTTAAAGGTTATCTATAATGGTGTCCTATGGTGTGCTCCGACAAAACCTGTGAATGGTGTATTTCGTGGAAATTTTGACCCGCCCATTGAAAAGATAGGATAAATATTATGAACAGAAAAAGAAAAGATTATTGGATGGTTATATTGCTTTGTATCACCATCACCTGTTTGTTTTCTACCTCGTATGTAGGTTTTGCTAATTCTTCAAGTTCACCTCCTTTGTGGAAAAAAGCAGAGATTTTCCAGCAAGACATAGAAGAACGGTTTCTGTTGGATGGACAGGCACTTTGTAAGTTGATTCTTCCACAAAAGGACAGAGGACTGAGTTATAACATGCCGGACAATGCCTATATGACAGGTATTTATGTAGGCACTTTGTCCATGAAATATTCTATAACAAAGGAAGATAAGGATAAGACAAAGTTAATTCAATCCGTTAAAGCCCTGAATTTCCTATGCCGTGCAAGTGGTATAGAAGGTTTACTCGCTCGTGCTGTTATACCTGCTGATTCGCCATGGCAGGATGATGGTATCTGGAGACTTACTCCCGATGGTAAACATAAATGGCGTGGCGATGTAAGCAGTGACCAGGTAGATGGAGTTATGTTTGGGTTTTCATGGGCATACGAGGTGATTAGCGATGAGACTGTAAGAAAAGAGATAGCCAGGGATGTAACGGCAATTGTAGACCATATATTGAGGAACGACTTAAGAATTATCGATGCAAACGGCAAGCCAACGACCTGGGGTAAGTATTTTCCGCAGTACACAATGATAGAACCATTAAACGCTTTGTTATGGCTGCAAGCATTAAAAGTTGCATACCAGGTATCCAATGATAGTAAATACGCTGAACTATACAAAAAGTATGCTATAGAAATGAAATATGCAGAGCGGGCTATTCATGCAAGGAGAAATCTTGACCCGACACGGAAGGGTTTTGTTAACCATTCCGATGATGTCCTGTTCTTTTTAGGAATAGAACCTCTCTTACGATTGGAACAAGACCCCCAAATACGGGAATATTACATTAAGTCCTTAAAACATGCTTGGGAAGGTTCTCCTCCTTTTCCGGGATTAAAACCCGAGGCAAATCCGCTGTATGCATTTTTAACGGCAAAGTATTTAAATGATACCTCTGAAATTGAGAATGCCATAAAAACGCTTGAATGGTTACCTTTTTCTATTAAATGGAATAAAGATACAATTGCGAAATATGAACAACAGCATGGCATCCGATTGATTTGGGATGTGCAAAGTCCAGAACATGAAAAAGGTAAGCCCATACCTATTGATAGACGAGAAAATACATGGTCAACATGGGTTCAAGACCCGTATCATTCTTTTGGGGACCCGATGGAAGATTTTCCTGTCGAGTACAATGGACATGACTATCTTTTGGGATATTGGCTTGGGAGATATTATGGCTTTATTGAAAAGGACAGATAAATTTTCTTTTATCAGGTGTTTCTAATAGTTTGTTTTACTCGTTTACTAAATACGATACATATTCATCAAAAATAGGATGTTTATTAAAGAAATACCTGATTTTAAATCCATTAGGACAGAATAAATGCTTATTTTTTATCTCCTTACCTTATTAATTTGTTCCGGGGGGGGCTTCAGATAGCCAGAATTCCTTTCAGCAGTTAGAAGGTAAATATGCAATTATTTATTATATGGATACAGACAAGGCTGAAGCGGAAAAAGTGCAAAAAGTCGTTGACTCCTCCTGGATTGAATTAACGCAATATTTTCCAATTTCCAACAACGACCCCGTCCAGATTTGGATTGTTCGTACACAGGAGGATTTTTCTAAGATGGCGTCCGGGCGTTCTTCTTTCCTTTATGGAGGTATTGCCAGACCGGGGTCAGGGATAATTGTTGTTAAATCCCCTCGTTTGCGAAGATGGGGAGAAGATTTTGTGGGAACTATACGACATGAATTGGTGCATGTATTTATAAATCGCACAGGATTAGAGGAACGCATTCCCCTATGGTTTAATGAAGGACTTGCCATGTTCCTTGCAAACGAATATCATTGGAGTGCTGGAATTCGCATGTCTCATATTGTCCTGACAAATCGTCTTATTGACTATAAAAATTTAGACCGTGAATTAATGTTAACGACATCACCCGACACTACCAGCAGTGCCTATATTCAGTCCCTTTCGATGGTTCAATATCTTCATAGAAAATTGGGGGAGGAAAAGTTTTGGAATATGATTCGAGGTTGTAGAGATAAAAGATTTGTCCAATCGTTAAAAGAGATAGGGGGACTAAGTCTGGATGAGTTTTGGCATGGTTATCGAAGGTCTTTATGGTTAGTTACCTTATTGGGAGCGTTAGCGACAGGTTCTATTTTTACGCCTATTGCCATATTGGCTATTTTTGTGTTTCTATGGATATGGCGAAGAAATCGTCAAAAGATGAAAGAATGGGAAGAGGAGGAAGAGGAAGATGAACGATTAGGAATAAGGAAAGTCCCCTGGGAACACCTTACTCAGGAACCCTACGATTGGGAAATGAAAGACGACGATGATTGATTTATCTGCTTCGTTTAACCTGTTAGATACTAAAGTTGTAAGGGTTCCATTTCCTCAAGAGCAGTGCGAATAGCATGAATATCTTTCTCATCTAAAATAACAGCACCCGCCTTTGCGTTTTCCTCTATCTGCAATTCGTCTCTTGCACCTACCAATGCTGTAGTAATTCCCGGTTGATGAACTGTCCAAGCAATAAAGAGTTGTCCAAGAGTAATTTCATACTTTTCTGCAATAGGCTTTACTCTTTCCAGCATATTCAGAACACGACGGCGATTTACAGGTGAAAACATCGTTTTATCTCGACGCAAATCCCCGTATGGAAATTCCCTATCTAATGTAACCTTCCCGGTGAGCAGTCCCTGTGCAATCGGACTATATGCCAGGACAGAAATGTTATTCTCACGACAGAAAGGAAGTATCTCTGCTTCGATTTCGCGTTCTAATGCATTATATTTGGGCTGGTTACTTTCAATTTTTCCTTTTTTAAGACATGTCCTCATCATTTCCACAGTAAAATTACTAACCCCGATATGTCGTATTTTCCCTTCTTTCTGTAATGCGAGCAATGCATCCATCGTATAATCTAACGGCGTTGTTTTATCAGGCCAGTGGCACTGGTATAAATCAATTACATCTACTTTTAAACGACGCAGACTATTTTCACATTCTTTTCGTATAGATTCAGGACGAAGATTTTTGTAAACTTTTAGGGATTCACCATTACGGTCTACGGTATCAAAGAAAAATTCCCCTTGCTCTGTGTCCCATCGCAAACCACATTTTGTCGCAATGATAACCTTATCCCTGCGTCCTTGTATGGCTTCTCCTACAATCGTTTCGCTATGTCCAAATCCATAGATTGGAGCCGTATCAATACAGGTTACACCGAGGTCAATACCTTTCTGGATAGCCCGTTTTGCCTCTTCATCATCCGTTCCACCCCAGAGCCATCCACCGATTGCCCATGCACCGAAAGATACAACAGGTAATTTTATATTTGTCGTTCCTAAATTTCTGTATTGCATAATTATGTTCCTTTCATCGTTTCGTTTTAATTATTTTAACGAATTGAATAAAAGATTATAAAACATTTTTGTATCGAGAGGGATAAAATAAGTATGATGTTATGTGAAANTCTTTTCGTAAAAGAATTGTCATAAAGGAGAAAAAAAGAGTGCGAGATATTCTGATGAGTTTACCGTTGCTTTTCGTAGTTGTAACATCCTTTTATCTGGCTTTACGAGCCATTGGTCGTGTGTGGATTAATTACCGCGTTCGATTGGCTCTGTTAGAAAGACTTGAAAATTCTCCCGAACTAATTGAAGAAGTACCCCAGATACGGGAACTATTTGAAGATGAAAATAAAGAAATTACAGAGAGATACCCGATAGATTTTGTTTTTACGGGTGTGTTCCTTGTTGTTTTGGGTTTGATTTGTGTTATTTTTGATTTTCTATTAGGCACCGGACAAGTGGCTGCAGGTGCCTATTGGGGAGGGGTGATTTGTTCCGGATTAGGGTTTATTATTACCCTTTTAGGATTATTCCTCCGTTTCCTTTCCACACCCGTAAATATATAAAAACCTTATTTTGTATAAAATCACACAATTTAGTATATTAATAGGTATGTAGGTGTTTTTTTGCATAACGCCGTTTTCTATTCCAAACAAATTTACCGTAGGAAAGGAGTTTTTTATGTTTGAAATGAGGTATTGGATATTCATTACTCCGATGTTATGTTTTGGATGTGCCACAGGATTTGTTCCAGGAGCACCCGAAGGCTGTATTGATGTTATTGCTCATCGTGGAGCCAGTGCCTATGCCCCGGAAAACACATTAGCATCCTTTAAAAAAGCAATGGAATTAAAAGCAAACTGGTTTGAATTGGATGTTCATCTTACCGCAGATGATAAATTGGTTGTGATACACGACGATGAATTAAAAAGAGTAACCGGTGTGGAAGGAAAGGTAACTGAAAAAAAGTGGGATGAGATAAAAAAATTAGATGCGGGATTCTGGTTCTCCCCGGAATATAAAGGAGAAACATTGCCCTCTTTAGAAGATGCATTAAAACTGGCGAAAGGGAAAATCGGAGTATATATTGAATTAAAAAGCAGTGATAATGATACTCCTGTTTTGCCGTTGATTATAATGAATATTGCCGGTAAGGATAAAATGACTTCCGAATTAAAAAAGCAATTAGAAGATGTGATTTATGGCAGCAAATCGCGGAACATTATATTAGCACGCGAAACGGTTAAAGCCGTGCGTAAAATGAAGATGGAAAAACAAGTAGTATTACAAACCTTTTCACCTGTGATTTGTTTTACCTTAATTAATGAAGCACCCGATTTGCGGATAGAATTTTTGGGAGAAGAATCGGAAGAACACCCAGAATGGTGGAATTATTATGTACTATTTGGAAAATTGTTGAATGTGGCAGGAATGAATGTTAATCGGAAGCATCTTACCAAAGAACGGATAGACCAATTCCATGCAACTGGTGCAACCGTAGCAGTATGGACGGTAGATGATGAAGAAGAAATGAAAAAGTTTGCGGGATGGGGTGTAGACGGAATTATTACCAATAAGCCTGATGTCGCCCTTAAAGTTCTGCAGGAAATGGGCAAAACGAAATAATGAATAAAAAGGGCTCCAATTTATTAGTTCCTTAAAAGATATATTTAAAATATAAACAAAAGATTAAGGAAGTTTTTATGGCTATTGAACTAAAACCTTTAGGTCCGGAATATCGAGTTTGGCGCTGGAAAATATTAACTTCTACATATATCGCCTATATCGGATATTACATGACTCGTAAAATTTTTACAATATGTAAAACAAGGATTGCAGAGGATTTCGGTTGGGAATTAGGAGATACTGCGTACATTTGGGCTTCTTTCCTTATTGCGTATGCAATAGGACAATTTTTAAATAGTTTTATAGGTAGAAAATGGGGACCTCGTGTAATTTTGCTGGGTGGATTGGGCATTTCTATTGTATGTAATACTATCTTTGGCTTTTCTAATTCGTTTGAAAACTTTATTTTATTTATGTTTATTAATGGTTTGGCTCAAGCTTCAGGCTGGCCAGGTTGTATCGGAGGTATTTCAAGATGGCTTCGTAGTCATGAACGGGGAACCATTATGGGAATATGGACAACAAACCATATCGTTGCGAATATTGTCTATAAATCTATCGGCGGTTTCCTTTTAGCGTCAATGGGATGGCGTTGGTCCTTTTTTGGAATGACCATCTTGACTTTATTTGTTTGGGCGTTGATTTTGCTGTGGCAAAGAGACCGCCCTGAAGATGTCGGTTTACCTCCTATTATAGATAAGGAAGAGGACTATGGTCAGGCGATAAAAGCATCGCAGGAAGACCATATTCCTGTATCTGAATATTTGCGCGTAGCCTTTAATCCGCTGATTTTTATTATGGGAGTTGCCTATTTTTCTGTAAAGTTTCTTCGTTATGCTTTAGACTCATGGCTTCCTTCTTTCCTGAATATTCAAGGACTACCTGTAGACCAGGCAAGTTATTACTCCATGATATTTGATATTACCGGTGTTGTAGGGACTATCGTTGCCGGCTATGTGCTTGACCGATGGTTCCGTGGAAATTGGGCGGGTGTCTGCTTTGTTTGTAGTGTAGGCACAATTTTAGGGTATATTGCAGTAATGTATGCAGGAGTAAATCCTATTTTAATTGCTTTTTGCTTTGGAATTGTTGGTTTTATGCTATATGGACCGGATAGTTTGTTAACTGGAGCAGCGGCGGTGGCAGTAGCAGGAGAAGCCAATGCAGTCGCTATTACAGGGGTTATTAACGGAATAGGAAGCATCGGACCCGTTGTTCAAGAACTGGTTATAGGCAAATTTATGAAAACGGAAAATTTGCAAATGGGTATAGATAGGACAAATATGTTGGGGCTTATTATGAGCGTTGCTCTTGCGGTATCTACTGCATTTTTAACCTGGTATTTGTATCGTGTCCATGAAAAGAATAATAAACCCCTGGATTAAACAAATGTATAAAAATGAAACTTTAAAATATTTCAAGTCGGGATAAGAACATTTCAAATATGCTCTCATCTATTCTAATTTTTGCCCCGAATTGGATCGGTGATGCAGTTATGGCAACGCCTTTATTCCGGGTTATAAAGAAACGATATCCGCATATTCCCTTAAATGTGATAGCCAAAAAATCTATCTGCGAACTTCTTGATGGATTGGAGTATATTGATGAATTAATTCCTTTGTCGGATAGTTCTATTCAACAAGTTTTATGTGCCTTAAAATTGAGAAATAGACACTATTCTGCTGTAATAATTCTACCGCATTCTTTCCGTTCTGCTTTTTTGTCTTTCATAACAGGGGCAAGCCTACGAATAGGTTATGACTGCAATTCCCGTAGTTTCCTATTAACTCATCCTGTTCCTTTTCCAAAAGATGGAGCAGGAAACCGAAAAATTCAATATATGACTTATGAATATTTAAAATTGTGTGAGGAATTAGAAGTCTTTCCAGATAGTCAGAGCTTGGAGCTGGTTGTTTCAGAGAAAGACGAAAACGAATGGAAAGAGGAATTGGAAGAGCAAAAGATAAAAAGACCTGTTGTAGGAATAGCCCCAGGTGCTTCATTTGGACCCAGTAAACGATGGGATACAGAACGATTTGCTCAGCTTGCCAATGAATTAAATGAAAAATATGATGCTGCAACAATTCTCATTACAGGTCCGAATGAAGGGGATATTCGGGAACAATTTTTGAAGTATAGTTCAGTGAAAGTTATTGACCCCTTTACAAAATCTCATAGTATCTCTCGACTAAAAGCAGTAATAAAAAATCTTGATCTGTTGATATGCAATGATAGTGGACCGCGTCATATCGCTGTGGCATTTGGAGTTCCTGTAGTATGTATTATGGGACCAACAAAACCAGAGTATACAGATAGCCCGTGGGAGCGAGGGTTTATCATTCGGGTTCCGGTAGACTGCGGTCCATGTCAATTACCAGAATGCCCTACAGACCATCGTTGTATGAACTTGATTACACCCCAAATGGTATTAGAACATGTAGATAAAATCCTAAATAAGTCCCATGCATAAACGCAGATTATTTTATATGCTTTATTTGTATTATTCAGGGAATAATTCCATGTTTTGTAAATAAAAACTTGCTCTTTAGTGTTTAATTTGGTAAATTAATCTAATAAAAAATAATACCTTTAACATGAAGAGAGACAAAAGTGCAAGAACGAAGAAAATTTATACGAAGACAGGCGGACAGAGATCTGCTTCAACGCTATCAGGCTCTATATGATAGAATACAACAATTAGAAACGATGGCAAGTGCGGAGGAAAGCCGCGAACTCCGACATAAACGACGCAGAACGATACGGCATTTATGCCATGTGCGGATAGGTTTGCCTATTGGTTTCCAGTCTGGTAGAGATGATGTCTGGACGGTAGAACAGTTACCAATCAAAGGTAGATTGCTTGACCTGAGTGCCGAAGGATGTGCTTTATTTACCCATCAGAGTTTTGACATAGGACAAAATATTAATTTAAATATTGAAGTTAGTGGTGGAAGACATATTAAGGCAACAGGTATGGTGCGATGGACAAAGCAACTACCGGAAAAAGGAGGTTTTGCTTCGGGTATCCAATTCAAGAAGATGGGTGAAGATGACCAAAAAGTTTTACATTATTTTTTAGATGAGTTAGACAAAACAATCGGGTTATAGGATTATTATTATGAGAACAGTGTATGTTGTTACAATGTGGTCCGGTGGTAGACCTGCTAAGAAATGGAAATCTTTTGAATATCCGAATTTACTGCCTCAAGGAACGGGTGTCGAATTTGTTTGTTGTGAGACGAAACTTAAAGTTCAGGTAATCGGTAGTGTTTCGATTGAAGAATACGAGTCGGGTAAAGAAGACCTTGAAATGGGTCTATATCGCGAACTGAACAATGAAAAGCCCAATAGTAAAGATACCAATTCTCCCAACAATATCGAACGCATTTTTTAATCAATTTCCAAAAACAATATATGACTTATCAATAAACAGAAGGAGTATGGTTCTATGAGGTATGTTCTATTTACTTTATTTATTTTTCTGGCTTATTGTTCCTTTGCACAAACTCCGAACTGGCATGAAGATAGTTTCTTTGGTATTCATTTTGACCTGCATCCCAATGCTCATGATACGGAATTAGGCAAGGAGGTTGACGCAGAGCAGATACGCCAATTTTTAATAAAAGTGAAGCCCGATTTTGTGCAGTATGACTGTAAAGGACATCCGGGTTATACAGGCTATCCAACAAAAATCGGTTCACCTTCACCGGGTATTGTAAACGATGCACTTCGTGTTTGGAGAGATGTTACCAGAGAGTTGAACATTCCGCTTTCTATTCATTATTCAGGCGTATGGGATACACGAGCCATTGAACTAAATCCTGATTGGGGGAGAAAAAAAGCAGATGGGACATTAGACCGCGACAATACCTGTAGGACAAGCGATTATGACACAAAATTAATGATACCGCAACTTCTGGAAGTGGTTCAGGAATATGACATTGATGGTATGTGGATTGATGGGGAAAATTGGGCAAGTTATCCATGTTGGTGTGACCGCTGTAAACAAAAATTTACAGAGACGACAGGAATAAAAGAGATACCAGTTAAAAAAGATGACTCCCACTGGGAAGAATGGACAGCGTTTCACAGAAATTTATTTGATAAACATGTTCAGCAGATAGTGGATGCTGTTCATAAAGTAAAACCATCCTGCATGGTATGTAGCAATTGGCTTTATACGATGCGTCAACCCGAACCAATTACAGTAAATGTTGACTATCTTAGTGGCGATTTTACACCTTCTTTTGGTGCTCAAGAAGCATCTTATGAAGCCCGTTTCCTTGCTTCACGAGGCAAACCATGGGATTTAATGGCATGGAGTTTTATTCATTCATCCAGTATCGGGAAAGTAATGAAGACAGTCCCTCACCTATGTCAGGAACTTTCGGAAGTATTGGCACAGGGTGGGTCTGTCTTTATTTATGACAATCCGAAACGATCCGGACGCCTCGTAGATTGGCATACAGACCTATTAGCAAAGGCAGGGGAATTCTGTCGGGAGCGAAAAGAATGGTGTTTTAAGACAAAAACACTTCCCCAGATAGCCGTTCTTCATAGTGAGACAACATTTTATAAAGAGAATGAGCCGTTATACCACAAATATGGAGCCGTTCTTCAGCCAGTAGAAGGTGCAGTAACAATGTTACTGGAAGCAGGATACTCTGTTGACATATTAAATGAGGATACATTGACAAAAAATATATCTCAATATTCCGTAGTCGTTGTTCCAGAGCGTTCTGCAGTTCCAGACCCAGTAATATCCGCTATGAAAGAATATGTCCAGAAAGGAGGAAAATTAATCCTTTCGGGTTCCTTCCTTGCAGAAAAATATGGAGAATGGTTGGGTATTGAACCTGTAGAAGGGAAGATAAAAGGTTGGTTACCTGTTCCCGGTGGTAGTGCCGTTCCTACCGCAGGCGAATATCAAAAGATTCGCACTATTACAGCAAGAGGAATTTTTAGTATTATGAGGAATCAAGAGCAAGGAAGAGACGAAACAGAATTTCCTCCCGCCACATTAACAAAACAGGGAGAGGGAATGGTTCTTGCTATCCATGGTCCTTTCTTTAAATACTACGATTCCCATCCTGTTCCTGCTTATCGTCAAATATTAGCGTTCTGGATGAATGAGTTGGGCACAGAAAAGTTAATCCATCATGAAGGACCATGGTATATAGAATTATCTGCTCGACAACGGGAAAATCAAATATTGCTGAATTTAGTTAATCGTGGTGTAGAAGGATATTTGAGTCCTGAACGACATATAGTAGAAGGGGTTCCAATAGTTCAGGGGATTATGATTACTATCCCTAAAGCATGTATTCCCTCAGATAAGAAACCTATAAGGGCTTATATCGCCCCTGCTCAAATTCCTATTAATATTGTAGAGGAGAAAAATCAATATAGAATAGTTGTGCCACAAGTTCACATTTATGATATAGGAGTAATTGAGTTACAATAATATTGTAGGGTTTCTTCGTGTAAACGGAAAGGAGGTGTTCTATGGCTGAACTCAAAGTCGGAAATAGCGTAATACAGGTTATCCAAGGCGATATAACAAAAGAAACGACAGATGCAATTGTCAATGCCGCAAATAAATCACTATTAGGCGGAGGTGGAGTTGATGGAGCCATTCATCGAGCAGGTGGTCCAGCAATTTTAGAAGAATGTAAAAAATTGGGTGGTTGTGAAACAGGCGATGCGAAGATAACCACAGGAGGAAAATTACCTGCGAAGTATGTAATTCATACTGTAGGTCCTGTATACCGTGATGGGAAACATGGCGAGCCCGAACTTTTAAAAAACTGCCATATCCGTTCTTTGGAAGTAGCAATTGAAAATAAAGTAAAAACGATTGCTTTTCCAGCGATTAGTTGTGGTGTTTATGGATATCCCATAGAAGAAGCCAGCAAAATTGCTATCAGAACTGTAAAAGAGTTTTTAGAAAAACATCCTGAAACCTCCGTCCCTTCAGGTGCGGTTGCGATACGAATTCAATTAATTACCGATTTTAATCCAACAGGAACTGTTTGGTGGGATGAAGCAAAT
>AWNW01000063.1 GCA_000493945.1 Candidatus Hydrogenedens terephthalaticus JGI OTU-1 | reverse complement strand
AGTTCCTTTGGCTCGAGTTGCAGCCATCATAAGGTTTTCAGTAGCACCGACACTTGGAAAATCTAAATAGATGTCAGCACCTTTTAATTTTCCTTCTGCAATAACATATCCTTCTTCCAGCCGTATACGGGCTCCTAATTGTTCCAATCCCTTCAGATGTATATCAACGGGACGAGTCCCAATAGCACAGCCTCCGGGTAAAGAAACTCGGGCTTTACCATATCGAGCTAATAAAGGACCTAATATGAAAAAAGAGGCACGCATTTTGCGGACAAGGTCATAAGGAGCCACAGGAGAAATCCGATTGGGAACAGATATTGTCATATATCGTCCTGTGAATTCTATCTGGATACCCATCTGGGTTAATAATTTGTCCATGGTGAATACATCGTGCAAGCAGGGAACATTATGCAAAACACATGGAGATTCTGCAAGGATAGATGCCGCCATTAAGGGTAATACAGCATTTTTTGCTCCATGAATCTGGATT
Organism: Candidatus Hydrogenedens terephthalaticus JGI OTU-1; assembly: GCA_000493945.1. Lineage (GTDB taxonomy): Bacteria > Hydrogenedentota > Hydrogenedentia > Hydrogenedentales > Hydrogenedentaceae > Hydrogenedens > Hydrogenedens terephthalaticus. Next base: position 12,972 of record AWNW01000063.1, on the reverse strand, counting down.
TTTCCTCGTAAAGGATTATTACCGTGAATTATTATTTTGTCCATAGTATTAAAATTTCTTAAGAGTTATAAAGGATGAAAAGTTTGCTATTTATTTTACTAAAATTGACAACTTTTTTTATAAAAGAATGGTATCAGAATAAAATAGATGAATTTCTTAATTAGAGGTAGGTGTTTCGGAAGAGGTTTTCCCTTCATCAGAGGATGGATTATTATTTGGAGGAATTACGGTTGTTTCTATGGGTGGCGTATTTGCTTTATTATCCACAGTTACAGGAGTTGTTGTATTGGGAGTTTTGTTATCAAATAAAGCATCCAATTCTTTGTTTTGTTCCGCGGAAATTTCATTTATGACTAATTCAGGAGCTGCACCTTTCCCGACTTTACCGGATATTGTTGATAGTAAAATAGCTAAAACCATGAATATTCCTGCACTGATATATGTAAGTTTTTGTGGTAAAGTCCTTGCTAATTTGGGTCCAAAAACAGATTCAGAACCCGGACTTAATCCGAAAGCACCGGCAAACCCTGCCCCTTTCCCTTTTTGGAGTAATACAATAGTGATTAGTGCAATACAACAAGGTAAGTATACAAGAACCAATAATACCCACCAGAGTGTTGTTAATGAAAAGATAGTTTCTAACATAGTCTGTTAAAATATCCTTTTAAGGTTAAAATTTATATGCATGCCTTGATTATTTGAGCAAAACTATCAGCTTTTAACGAAGCACCACCGACAAGAAATCCATTAACATCAGGTTGGGAGATAAGTTCTTGTGCATTTTCAGGTTTTACACTTCCACCATACTGAATGGGAACATTCTCTGCAGTTGATTTTCCAAATTCTCTTTCTATAAGTGATCGTATAAAAGCATGGGCTTCTTGTGCCTGTTCTTTTGTGGCGTTTTTACCCGTTCCAATAGCCCATACAGGTTCATAAGCAATAACAATATTTTTCATCTGTTCTGCAGTTAAGTCGCGTAGTCCCTCTATAATTTGTCTTCTTAAAACGGATTCGGTCTGATTTCCCTCTCTTTCATCAAGGGTTTCCCCAACACAGAACATAATTTTCAAACCTGTTTCTACTACATATTTTAATTTTTGATTAAGTAATGAATCAGTTTCACTAAAATATTGTCTTCTTTCACTATGACCAATGATAGTCCATTGGCATCCTACATCCAGCAACATTTGAGGGGCTATTTCCCCGGTATAGGCACCGGATTCTTTTAAGTAACAATTCTGTCCACCTAATTGTATATTGGTACCTTTTATAATCTCTGAAACAGGATAAAGACTTGTAAAAGGAGGACAAACTATTATATCTACTTGATTTATGTCTTCAACCAAAGTTTTTAAGTTTTTTACGAGTTCTATAGATTCGGTTACCTTTTTGTTCATTTTCCAGTTACCGGCGATAACAGGCTTAATCATGTAGCGAGTTCCTTATTATGTAACTATTTTAATTAAAACAAAAATAACTTACCTAATTTTTATTTCGGGAATGGATATATAGAATATCATAAAATGATGTTATATATCAAAACCTATTTGACAGATAGGGCTCTTTGTTTTGTAGATGTTAGGATTTTAATGGAAGATAGACATTTAATAAGTATATTGGATATATCTTCTATAAAGGTATAAAATACGGGAACGACTATAAGTGTTAAAATAGTCCCTAAAATTAACCCTCCTACAAGGGCTTTCCCTAATCCTGAAAACATTACCGCACCTCCCGTTTTAGCGGTTGCTAAAGGAACGAGTCCAAGAATAGTTGTTAGTGCTGTCATCATTACCGGTCGTAATCGGTCTTTACTTGCTTCAATAATGATATTTATTAAATCTTTATTTTCTCTTTTCCTCAGGAAGTTAATATGGTCAACAATTACAATACCATTATTGACGATGACACCTACCATGAGAACGCAACCGATAAGTGTAATCATATCCCAATATGAATTTGTAAAGTAAAGTGTCCATGATGACCCCACAAGAGAAAGCGGAACTGTTGTTAAAATTACAAGAGGAAGAAGAAGGGATTCAAAAGTAGCACACATTACAATGTATATTAATACAATAGCCATACTCATCGTTATTGCAAAGGAAAATTAAAAGGTGCTGACATCTATTTAGATTTTCCAAGTGTCGGTGCTACTGAAAACCTTATGATGGCTGCAACTCGAGCCAAAGGAACTACCCGATTATTCAACCCGGCACAAGAACCTGAAATAGTAGATTTAGCGAATTTCCTCAATAAACTTGGTGCTAAAATAGAAGGTGCTGGAACAGAAGTTATAACAATAAAAGGGACAAAATCTCTAAATGGAACAGAGCATCATGTCATTCCTGACCGAATTGAAGCAGGAACCTTTCTTATTGCAGGTTTATCTACAAACGGCGATATACAGGTAAATAATGTAATTCCGGAACATCTCCATACATTTATTACAAAACTTAGTGAAATGGGTGCAGATATTCAAATAGGGACGCATTCTATCCGTGTTAAATCCCCTGCGAAACCTTTAAAAGCAATAAATATAACTACTCTCCCCTATCCCGGTTTTCCCACTGACTTACAAGCACAAGTAATGGCACTTCTAACCTGTGTAGAAGGAACAAGTATTATAAAAGAAACTGTCTTTGAAAATAGATTTATTCATGCAGCAGAATTAATACGAATGGGTGCGGATATTAGTTTGGAAGGGAATACGGCAATTATACGCGGTGTTAAACAACTCTATGGTGCACCAGTTATGGCTTCTGATTTGAGAGCCAGTGCCGCACTTGTTATTGCAGGTCTGATGGCTAAAGAAGGAGAAACAATTATATCTCGTGTTTATCATTTAGATAGAGGATATGAACGGATAGAAGAACGACTTGCCAGTCTTGGTGCTGATATACAGCGTATTCATGAGGAGTAAAAGTAATGAGAACATTTGAAATTCAAAACGATTCCCAGTTAAACCAACTTAAACAATGGATTAATTCTCGTTATTCTTCAGAAGAAGTTTCTCAGGATAACACAGATTCAGTTATAAAAACAGTACAATGGATTGTTAATACTGTAAAGAAAAATGGTGATAATGCTATTGCAGAGTTTACCTCACGCTTTGACGGTGTTTCTTTAACTCCTGAAGAATTTGAAATACCTAAGCAAGAGATTGTTAAAAGTTTTAATGCATTAGACCCTAAAATACTAAGAATTATAGAAACTTCAGCCCAAAATATTCGTTACTTTCATTCAAAATATCTAAGAAATTCATGGGAAGAAACCCTTGAAGATGGAACTATTATCGGACAAAAAATAACACCTATTGAAAAAGTAGGTGTATATGTTCCCGGGGGAAAAGCCTTCTATCCATCTTCTGTATTAATGAATGTGATCCCAGCACAAGTAGCCGGTGTAAAAGAAATTATCATGGTTTCTCCTCCTTCATACAATGGAACAATACATCCTGTAGTTTTAGCCACAGCACATTTAGCAGGTGTAACAAGAGTATTCCGCATAGGCGGAGCCCAATCTATTGCCGGTCTTGCTTATGGCACGGAACATATTCCCGCTGTTGACAAAATTACAGGTCCCGGAAATATCTATGTTGCTACGGCGAAAGCCTTAGTGCGGGAAATTGTTGATATTGACTGTGAAGCAGGACCTTCAGAAGTCCTCGTCATTGCAGATAAAAATGCAAATCCCGATTTTGTAATTTCAGAATTACTTGCTCAGGCAGAACATGATGAAAATGCCTGTTCTGTCCTAATCACAACACAGTCAGATAAAGATATTATTTTTGAAGTTGACAAAAAATTAAATCAATTTTTAGGAAACCTTAAGCGGAAAGATATTATTGAAAAATCACTAAATAATTATGGGGCATATATTATTGCAAGGGATTGGGATGAAGTTATTGAGATAACCAATTATTTTGCACCGGAACATTTAAATATACAAACAGAATTCCCTCGCAAAATCGAGGATAAAATAAAAAATGCAGGAGCNATTATGCTTGGCAGTATGACCCCTGTAGCCGTAGGGGATTATATCGCAGGTCCCAATCACATCCTACCCACGGGTAGAAGAGCCCGTTTCAGTTCTCCACTAACAGTCGAAGACTTCCGAAAAGTTTCAAATTACATCTTCTATTCTCAAAGCCGACTGTTAAGTCAAGCAAATGATATTATATCTTTTGCAGAAATTGAAGGATTAACCGCTCATGCGTTTTCCGTAGAAATTCGAACAGGAAACCGAAGGGATACCCGTTATGAGTAAATATTGTGTTCAGAGATTAAATAATATAGAAGGATATACCCCGGGGGAACAACCTAAAGAAACCAATGTAATTAAATTAAATACAAATGAAAATCCATTTCCTCCTCCTATTGAAATTTCACAAGCATTAAAAGAAATTACCTTGGAACAATTACGGAAATATCCAGACCCCGTTGCATTAGAACTTCGTAAAAAAATTGCCCATGTATATAATATTCCTGACGAACGATGGATTCTCGTGGGAAATGGTATGGATGAAATACTTTCGATATTAATACGAACCTTCGTTGATTATCATGAAACAATATTCGCTACATATCCCACATATTCATTATACGAAGTCCTCGCAAATTTGCATGGGTGTAAATTTCAATATCATGATTTAGATGACCATTTTAATATAACCCCGCCTTTCACATGGAATTCTTCTAAATTACTGCTTATAACGCATCCTAATGCACCCAGTGGAGTTCCTACACCTCCTGAAATTATGAAAGAGATTTGTAGTAATCAAGAACAAATAATATTTATTGATGAAGCGTATGTAGATTTTTGTGATTTTAGTTATATTTCATGGGTGAAAGAATATCCTAATGTGATTATAGGTAGGACTTTCTCTAAATCATTTAGTCTTGCAGGAGTTCGTTTGGGGTTTGCAGTAGGCAATCCTGAACTTATATCCGATATGTTCAAAGTAAAAGACTCCTATAATGTAAATGTTCTAACCCAACAAATCGGTATAAAAGCATTGGAAAACCACGACCACATAACGAACCACATTGAAACCATTAAAGCAACTCGGCGTTTCTTACAGGAAGAATTGCAAAAACTTGGTTTTATTGTGCCCAATTCTCAAACTAACTTTTTACTTGCTATATGGAATGGAAAACCCTCTGCTGAAGAAATATATCTGAAATTAAAAGAGAAAAATATTTTTGTTCGTTATTTCCCTATGAGACGATTAGAGAACGCATTACGAATTACAATTGGAACAAAAGAACAGTGTTCTATTCTTTTGGAAAATCTGCTGAAAATAATTAGTTGAAACTCAATATATAAAAAAACTTGGGCTATTCTTTTTCTTCTGCTTTTGAGCCTAAATTTCGAATACTATCTAATTGTCTCCAATATTCCTCTAATGCTTCTCTCCCTTCAGGTGTAATTTGAAACTCTGTATGAGGAACACGCCCATTGAATGATTTTTCAACTTTTACATATCCTGCTTTTTCAAGTCGGTCTATATGTGAAGAAAGATTCCCCTTAGTTAGCCCCAATGTATTTAATAAAAAATTAAAATCTGCCGCCTCTACCCCCGCAAGAATTGTTAAAATTCTCAAACGGGCAGGTTCATGTATGAGTCGGTCAAGTTCAGCCATTCTTATAACAAACCTTTACTCTTCAATATCTTATTTCTCTTCTGGAATTTCTTCATTGTTATCTATCTCCAGCCCTTGTCTTGTCACTGTTTTTAACTTCCACAAAGCATAGCGACTATATACATGTCCCACAAGGATAGCAATTAACCCATATCCAAAAATAGGAACCATAATATTTAACAAAAACCATGGTGAAGGGAAACTTATAGGAATCCCCGCCAATAATAATATAGCATGCAGCCCATACAATACAGGCCAGAGCCATGCCCAAAAACCTAATCCTTGATAATAAATAAGCACACACAAAACAGGCACTAAAATAATTGCAGAGAAAGGCTGTAAATATTGCAAGTGAAGATAACGAAATGAAATAAGTATCGCCCCGAAAATATGATAAACCAACATCAAACCGATTAAAGCAATTACCCATCGCGGTAATTGTTTAGAACGAGTATTTTCTTCAGGAGATACAAATCCCTCCCTGCCATAAAACCATAATGTAATTTGCCATACGACCTCTGCTGTCCATCGAGATACCGAAATCCAGATAAAAAAGAAGAAAGTTATGCTAAGAAATACGACTGAAGTATAAAAGAGAGACTTGTTACCTGCTGTATATGCCTGCTGTGTCAAACTGGCAACCAATCCTATTATGCATATAACAAAAACGATTAAACACCATTGTATCAAAAAATATATCGTTCGACTCTGTGCATATCTACGAGTCCATTGGATTATTTCCCGTGGGTCTGCTGACTGTGTGCTTTTTCTACTTGCCATAAATCATTCTTCTCTTTTTTTTAAAATAACAAAATCTTACCTATTATTTTAAACCATTTCAGAAAGATTATTAAATACTACAAATTTTATATTTTCTTGTTTTGTGCCCGTTCCTTAATCCATTCATAAACTTTTGCTATCATTTCGTCCTTTTCATAATCGTTCCATATCTCATGATAGCCCTCTTCAAATAAATGTATTTCTTTATCTTTCGACGCAATTCCTTCATACAAAGCAATACTACCCGAAAATGGAACTATTTTATCTTTTTTCCCATGTATTATAATTGCGGGATGATGAATTAAGTTAAAATTAGCATGAATTTCCTTAATTATTTGATAAAACACATAACCTGTATGAGCCTTGACACTCCCATGATACCCTAATGGATCCTCATCGGCTCTTTTTACAACCTCAATATCCTTAGCCAATCCTGAATTATCCACTTTCGATACAGGGAGCCACGGTAAAAATTTTTCCAATATACCGGATAGTTTTAATAAAAACTCTGGCACATCATCATTTATAGCGAGGAAAGGACTTGAGAAAATAAGCCCATCTACCGGGGTATCTTTTCTCGTTTGCATATAACGAGCGAGGACCATTCCTCCCATACTATGCCCCATAAAGAACAGCGGAAGATCTTCTAATTCTTTTGCTATCGCCTTCAGAAACATATCCAAATCAGAAAGCAAATCTTCAAAACGATTTATCCATGCTCTTTTACCGGGAGAATGTCCAAAACCCCGTTGGTCAAATGAAAAAACATTTATTCCCTGTTTATTCATTTGTTCTGCCACATAATCATATCTCGAACAGTGTTCCCCATAGCCATGAATTAATACTATGTTTGCTATCGTGGGGGTAATTTCTGAAATCCATGTTCGGCGATAAAATTTCTCACCGTCTATTTCAAAACAACCCTCTTTAAGCATATTCTTAAACTTCCCTGATATAAACTAAAACTATTTAAATTCTATATTCATCGGTCCTGGGAGAAACAATCTTGCATCCATCGTTTTGATTTCACCTGGAATAATAGGCTTAAATTCCATCTGACTTAAAATATGTTTTTCCAAATCAACTCCGGGTGCAATTTCTGTTAACATAAGCCCCTCAGGAACAAGTTTAAACACACATCTCTCTGTTATATAAGTAACATCTCGATTATTTTTTATAGCAAACTTACCGCTAAAAGTTATTTGCTCTACCTTTTGTATAAACTTTTTCACTTTTCCTTCACTTACAATATTTATTTTTCCATCGCTGACTTCGACTTTGCTTCCTACTGCGGTAAACTCACCACAGAAAACTAATTTCTTTGCGGATTGTGTTAAGTTAATAAAACCTCCGGGACCTATTGCAATGGGACCCACTTTACTAACATTAATATTTCCTTCCACATCTACCTGTGCCATTCCTACGCAGGTCATATCTAATCCACCACCATCATAAAAATCAAACATTGCAGATTGGGAGAGGAAAGCATGCGGATTTTTTGCAGGACCAAAATTTCTGCCTGATTCAGGAACTCCTCCGATAACACCTATTTCTGTAGTCATAGTAAGTTCATTAAATACTCCTTCCTCAAATGCTACTTTTGCAACACCCGTAGGGATACCAAAACCCAAATTTATTACCATATTCGGTTTGAGTTCCATAAATGCCCTTCGTGCAATTACTTTTTCAAAATTTAATGGCATAGGTTCCAATTCATCTTCAAGATTTGCCTGAACATGTCCACAGAAAGAGGGGTCAAATTGAACAAAAAGTGTTTGAGGATGTGCTTCTGGGGACTGTGCTACTACGAGATAGTCCACAAAAATACCTGGTACACGAACATCACAAGGTCTGGCTGGCTCATCACTTAGCCTTTCTACTTGTGCAATAACAAAACCACCATTATTTTTTACTGCCATTGCCCCTTCCAATATTTCCATTACTAACGCCTCTTTTTCCACTGTAATATTTCCATTGGGATCGGCTGTTGTACCTCGAATAATACCCACATTACAGGGAAGCGAACGGTATAGTATATATTCTTTTCCGCCAATGGTAACTATCTCTGATAAGTCTTCACATGATTTTGTCCTTTCATTAACTTTTCCTCCGCCATATCTCGGGTCAACAAAGGTTCCCAATCCTACCGTCGTCAAAAGTCCCGGTCTTCCTCCAGCCATTTCACGATATAATTCACACATAACTCCTTGAGGAATATTATATGCTTCAACCTGATTACTCGCGATAAATTTCATAACCTTATGGTTTAAACCGCAATGACCCGCAATAATTCTTTTCACCATACCCGGCACTGCAAAGTGATTCATACCCTTAGGTTCTTCACTTAAAGGGCCCAGTCCTGCTGCCCATATTACGGTTAAATCTTTAGGATGCCCTGTCTCTTGATATACACGAGCAAACGCAGGGTATACCTCTTCTGAAGGCATGGGAACAATCAGTACCGAAGAACCATCAGGGATAAGTCTCACTACTTCATCTGCTGTTACTACCTTTGCCATATTTAACCTCCTTAAAAATTAATAAATAACATTTAATTTAACTTTAATCTTGCTAATAGGAATATATCAATATTTATATTTGTTTACCAAATTAGAAACATGAAACAAAACGAGAAAGGGTAAAACGATGGCACCACTCAAAGATAGCATTAAACTCAGGGCACACTTGCCCATCAACCAAAATAAAACGGTACAGGACGCTGTAAAGTTCTTTTGCGACCACAATATAAGTGCTACTATGGTATCTAATGATGAAGGAAACATAATCGGCATAATCTCTGAAAAAGACATTGTCCGAAAAGTCCTCTATAAAAACTTAGACCCCAAAAATGTATATATAAAAGAAATAATGAACACCCGACTTATATATGTGGACGAAAACGAGGACATAAAAATAGCAAAAATGTTGATGTTTATGAATGGCGTACGGCATCTCATCATGGTAGATGAAAACAAACAAGTAATCGGTTTGCTTTCTATGAGAGATTTAATAGAATCTGATTTAACGGAATCCAAAGAATTATTAAGAAGAATAAACGATATATATTATGAAAATGCTCATCAACCGGAATGGCGCATTTCTTCAAATCGAGTAATCATTGGCAATACGGATATAACACCTGATCCGATTGCAGAAGAGATAATCAACTCCTACAAAATTTAACCATAACTTTTGATTATCTTTTTGAGTAGAGAACTCAGTTTGTATTAAAATGAACTGAGTTCTTTTTATTTTTTTACAAGGAGTAAATCCAATGGCACAAATGTTTCCGGGAAAATTTGCATATTTTGAAGGAGCCTATGTTCCTATTGAAGACGCAAAAATCAGTATAATGACACATGCATTCAATTATGGAACAGGTTTGTTTGAAGGAATTCGTGGTTATTATTCCGAAAAGAAAAAGGCAATTCTTATCTTCCGTTTAAAAGAACATGTAGACCGTTTGATAAGGAACTGTCGCATTCTTAGCATGGAAATTCCCGAAACACCAGAAGACATAGAGAACATTTGCATAGAACTTGTAAAAAAGAGTGGATTTAAGGAAGGAGTATATATACGACCTATTATATATAAAAGTGAATTATCATTAGGTCCTTTGTTAAAAGGTATAGAAAGTAAATTATGTTGTTATGTAATTAAATTAGGGGATTATTGCGATATAACATCCGGTCTGGATGTTTGTGTATCTTCATGGCGGCGTTTAGCAGATAATGCTATCCCAAGTCGTGTTAAAGCAACAGGAAGTTATATTAATTCAGCATTAGCCGCATCGGAAGCCAAACAAGCAGGTTTTAGTGAGGCTATCTTCCTAAACGAAAATGGAATGGTTGTCGAAGGGAGTGCCATGAATATTTTCTTAGTGCATCAAGAAGAATTAATAACTCCTCCCCGTTCAGAAAGTATTCTCGTGGGAATTACACGAAACACTGTAATTGAACTGGTAAAAAAAGAATTAGGACTTAATGTCATTGAAAGACCTATTGCTCGAACAGAACTTTATGTCGCCGATGAAATTTTCTTCTGCGGGACAGGAGCCCAGGTAGCACCCGTGCGTTCTGTGGACCGTAGAATTATTGGAGATGGGCAACCCGGTCCCATTACAAAGAAATTACAGGAAATATATTTTCAGGTTGTTCAAGGTGAAAACGAAAAATATTCTAATTGGTGCACAGTAGTTCCCTGTGAATAACTCTTTTCTATTTCATATTATCTCAAGCATTCTATCTTTATATTGGTTTTGGTTCAACTACCTTTTGCTTTTAGTTATCACTTTACCCTTTTCTTTATTAGAAATTACAGTAAATGGCGAAAAAGTGCGTTCAGTTCCTCTATGGGAATGTTATTTAAGCCTATTAAAGGGGAAAATAAGCTCTGAATTAGTTATCGTCATTTCAATCCACTTATTTTTAACCTTTGCAATTTGTTTTATTATTTGGGCTTTTATTTATAAGCCTGCTTCTAAAAATCGAGATTAACCATGTCCAAACAAAACAGATATGATAAATATAAAAAGATTATATGCGAAATCGGCAAAAGAATGTATCAAAACGGATTTATTTCCTCTACTGATGGAAATATAAGTATCCGAGTAGATAAAAATTTGTTTCTATGCACTCCCAGTAATGTGAGTAAAGGAGATTTAACCCCTAAACAAATAATCCTTACAAATAATCAATGTGAAGTTTTAGAAGGGAAAGGGTCTGTTTCTTCTGAATTTTACACACACCTATCGGCTTATGATGAACGAAAAGACATTTCTGCTGTAGTCCACGCTCATCCTACATACAGCATCGTATTATCTCTTGTAGATATATCTATGTGCACACCTATATTACCGGAACTTATAATGACATTAGGGGAAGTTCCAACTACAGAATACGCAACACCGGGAAGTAAAGAAGGGGCAGAAATTATAAAGCCATGGATACGCAACCACAATGCCCTTATTTTAAAATCACATGGAGTACTTACTGTAGGAAAAGATTTAAGTCAAGCCTATTCTTACCTTGAACGAGTAGAACATTCTGCCAAGATACTGTTTCTTGCACACTTAATTCATAAACCTGACATTTTATCAGAAGAACAATACTTAAAATTAATCCCGAAATTACACTCACCTAATTCCTAATTTACTCTTCCTTATATTCCCCTTGTATCACCTTCGGGGCATTCTTCCAGAACCACCAGGCATGTTCAAATGTTGCTGTCATTCTTTTATATGTCAACACCTTTGCAGGATATAAAACTCTTTCCCAGACCTCTGCGAGCTGCCGAATTTTTGTGAATGACCCCTTTGGAACATGCACGGTCTATTATTGCAATGGCTTTTTTAATGGCTGTTTCCCTAAGTTTTTCATCACTGGCATTTAAACTTTGATATGCCTTTTTAATCATGGTTTTCATTGCAGAACGAATAGACGCATTCTTCATTCTTCTTTTTTCGTTTGTAATGATGCGTTTCTTTTGAGATTTAATGTTTGCCATCGGTAAAAACAAAACTCCTTTTCGTTGTTATGTGTCTTACTTTTTGAGTATACATTATAACAAAAAAAGAAAATTTATTTCAAAGAACGAAGGCAGTTGTAAATATGATATTATTAGTCAAAAATTGATATTTGAACTACTGACCGATATTGATAAAATTTTATGAATACCATATTTAGGATTTTTATATTAACTATATGTTATTTAGGTTTTGCTCCTATTTTAGATATTTTCCCATCAAATAGGAGAAATAGTTTCCTATATTCACATATAAAACAATCCATAATACTTTGGTCATGGCTATTTCTAATCTCATTAATAATTGCTGGCTTTATATTTTTATTGTCCTTTCTTGTTATTTATTTCCCAGATTTTTATCAGAACTGGGATATTGAATTATGGTTTATTAGTATTACACGAAAAATCTTTTTATGCTGGGTTGTTTTTTTATTGTTCGGCTTCGGAAGTGCTTTGTTGAGTTCTGACCGTTTATTGCCTTTTATTGCTTTATGGATGAAAAATAAGTGGCTTTTGGGATTTTCAAAACTTATAAATATCTTATTAATAACGATATTGTCTTTTTTATGTTTAATAAATGTATATGCTTATTTTTTATTATATCCGAGAGATAATGTTCCCAAGGTTTATGTTTTGTATGATAATCTTGATTACCTTCCGCAGTGTATTTTTAATATAGGTTTTCTCCGTATAATTACAACAGGATGCTATGTCTATGGAAAGGGAGGGGTAGCATTGAGGGTTATTGATAAAGACAGTCTTGCAGAATCACTCAAAAACGCAGAAATCGTGTTTGTTGCTTCTCACGGAATGGAAGAAGGTATGTTATCACGCAAAGGAATAATTAAACCTGAAGATGTTCAAAAAATGGAAGTCAATAAGAATTTGAAATTTGTGTATTTATCTGCATGTAAAAGTGGTGCCCAACGAGAGGTCTGGGAAAGAGTTTTATATCCTGCAAAGGTGTTGACATATAAAAGAATGACAGCAACATTTGAACATGCCTGGTGGTTCTGGAAGAATG
>AWNW01000062.1 GCA_000493945.1 Candidatus Hydrogenedens terephthalaticus JGI OTU-1 | reverse complement strand
ATCTGCTCGTGGTTTGTTAAGAGTTCCATCTCTTATGACAGTTGATATATCTTGCACATCCCCTACAACAGGTTCTTCAGGTTCTCCGGCACCTATATTAGGGCAACCGGGTGGCCCTCAAACAGGTTATCCTTCTACAGGTAGAGGCTTTGGACAATCGGGACAACCAGGCGAAGTGTTAAATTTGATATTTTTCACTTTAAAAGGCGGTGATGGAGGTAGAGGAGGCGATGGAAATTTAGGTGGTGCAGGTGGAAACGGTGCAGTGGGAGGAAATGGTGGTTCCGGTGGTAATGGTGGATATGCAACACCTGGAATGCTAAAACTACACGGTTCTGTGGTTATAGCCAATAATCTTGTCGTAACAGCAGGTGGAGCCAGAGATGCGTCTGCAGAAAATAATGGTAAATTAACAGTAATTTCTAATATGAATGATACATTAATTAATGCGTATCAACCCAATACTTCCCTTTCAACTCCTACTTTAGTTCGTGGTTCAACAACAAACCCTGCTATTCAAGGGATTTCCAATTTTACGGATGAGCTTAGATTCCCAAATCATTATTATAAGCATCCTTTTATTCCACAATTGCTTCAGGGACCTTCTGTAGAAGGGCTTTTGCAGTCTCCATACTGGAATGAAAGTTTTGTGAATGCAATAACACCTAATCAAGTTATTCCTTCTGGGGCTCCGCCTATGACCCCGAGGGTAGTGTTGAAAAGACTTCACTATGGATATGGGAATAATTACAGTCCATTTAAAGATTTTGACCAAATTTTTGTAATCAATGAGTCGTCAACGCAGACATTTTCAGGTTTGTATTTGAAAGTGGACAATGCAACAACAAATCCTCCTGCAACTCCCAAAAAAATTAATAATGGAACAGGAGAATTAGCACCGGGGCAAATATGGACAACAACAGTTCCGTATGATGCACAAGTAGTATTGTTGCAATTAGCCCAGATAACACAACAGCCTACAGATGTTGCTGTTTGGCCTAATGGTTATGCTCAATTTAGAGTTGTTGCTCAAAGTTCGTCTGCTATCGAATATCAATGGTTCCGAAATACAGATGGAACATTTAGAGAGATAATAGGAGCGACAAATGATTCGTATGAAATTTTAACTGTATCTGAAGCATTACAGGGATGGTATCGAGTGCGTCTTAGAAATAATGCTGGAGATGTGTTCTCACGGGATGCTTTCCTGAATGTATTAGAAGCCCCTATCATTACACAACATCCGCAGGATGTAAATGAATATCCTAATATGTTGGTTTCGTTTAATGTGGAAACATTAAAACCAACTGATCCACCTCCTGCGCCGGGAATTGACCCAACAATAGACTATACCATAGTAAGCAGAGGTTATCAGTGGCAGTTTGCTCCACAGTTAGAACCACCTGAATTACCTCCGGAAACAGTTCCTCCAAGTGAAAATTTCTATGATTTGCCAGGTGCTGATGCAAGAGAAAAAACATATAATATTGCATCAATAAGTGAAGCAAATCAAGGTTGGTATCGAGTTAAAGTAATGAATGAAACAGGAACAGCGATTTCAAATCCCGCAAAATTAAATGTGTATGATGGCGTTCAAATTTTAGAACAACCTACAAGTATATCGGCACCACCTCATGCTAATGTTACATTCCAATGCAGAGTAACCGGTGCTTTACCTATTTGGTGGCAATGGCAAAAGGCACCATCCGCAAGTGGTCCATGGTCAAATATTCCCGGACAGTCCGGCTCATATCCAATAGGAACTTCACCAAGTGGAAATCCGCCAGGATTTACAATTACAGCCAATATTCTTGATGTTACGGAAAATGCATATTATCGTTGTAGAGTGTTTAATGGCGGGAATTTGTTAGGTGTTCCTACAGACCCAGCCTATTTAGAGATTCGCGACCCGGCTATAATGGTTCAGCCTACATCTAAATCTGTAAATCCAGGACAGGCTGTAAACTTTGTTGTTTCGGCGGGTGGTTCCGGTGTCCTGACTTATAGATGGTATTTCTTCCCGGCTGATTTAGATGGAGAGACAATGCCTCCTCCACCATCTGTATGTGATTTGCCACAGCCATGTGCTGAGAATATTGTATATCAAGGTTCGGGTTCCTCTTATGCAATATATAACATTTATGGTCCTCCGTTAGGACAAGGTGCACAAGAAGCAAACGAAGGTTATTACTATGTCCGTGTTGATAATTCCATGGGACATGTAGAATCTGCCGTTGTTTACTTAAAAGTAAATGACCCGCCTACGATTATTACACAACCCACTAATGCACAAGTGGATGAAGGAGGTGCTATTACTTTATCTGTAACTGCATATAGCGGAACAAATGTGACATATCAATGGCGATTGGGTGGCTCAAACTTGACCAGTGATGGTATCCATATATTTGGTGCAACGCTTAATGCATTACCTGGAACTACGACAAGCACATTGCAAATACTGGGTGCTCGTGTTGAGGACGAAGGTTATTATGATGTTGTAATTACAAATTCTGCTGGATATGTAATTTCACAACAAGCCTATCTAATTGTTGGTGACCCGTTAGAGATTATAGAAACAGAGAATCCGGGCAAAGCGTATGTAAATACAGCGGAAGTAAGATTAAGTGTAACAACACAAGGTGGAAAAGGAACCAGGACCTATCAGTGGTATAAGAATGGTACGGATCCATCCAATGCGATTGGCAATCCTATTTTAAGTAATGCAGACCCATACACGGCTTATCTTACTTTGTATGATGTAACGCTTGCTGACTCGGGTGTCTACTACTGCAGTATCACGGATGCTCGTGGAACTATCTGGACATCAGGGTTGCAGTTGACTATTTATGAACATCTATCCACACCGATTATCGCTGGTGACCCAGAGGTTGAAAAGAAAGTGGGTGAGTCATACACATTTGAAGTAATCGTAAGTGGAGGTGTTCCACCATTACATTACTTATGGCAACATGATGACTTGAAGACCAAGACTGTCCATACAGTTGGAGGTGATTCCTCAATATTGTCACTAAATGATTTACAGATTGCAGATTCCGGTGACTATTTTGTTATTGTAAATGATAGTGGTCAAACATGGAATGAACAAACACAACAGTATGAACCCGAAACCAAAGTGTCGAATCGGATACGGTTGAATGTATCCCCAGAAATTCCTGCGGGTAATGTGTTAGGCTATATTACCCTTGTGATGATAATTGCACTAATAGGAGTATACCTTGCAAAGAAGTTTGAAAAAAGAGCAAGGAAACAGCATAGTTAAATATTGAAAAACTTGTAGTGAATAGTAAGGACTGCTGGATAAAATAAATCCAGCAGTCCTTGTTTTATCAATATCAAAAAAATTTTAAGAAAGGGATTGAAATATGCTGACTATTGTAAGTCTTTTATTTTATTCGTCTATGTTTATTTTTAGTGAAACACAACAACTTATACAAGGAGATAACAAAGTCTTACCTGTTCATCAATTAACTTTTTCAGCAAAGAATCATGAATTGGACAATAACGACAATTTCTCTTACGATGATAGATATATTTGTTATGATACGAGAGGGACTTTGGGTTATGGAATAGAAAATTGTACGAGTATTGAAGTAGTAGAAATTGCTATAGGGAAAGAGATAAAAATATATCAACCTGATAAAATACGGTTAGGAACAAAGCCTTCTCCAGGAATCGGTGCTGTTTCGTTCCATCCACAAGAATATTCATTAGTTTTCATTCATGGTCCTGAAATTCAAAATCTTTATAATCCCATTCAAATTGAAGATATTTATTCAAAAACGAATCGGCGAGGTTGTATTATTTCTCTTAAAGAAGATTTGAACATTAAAAACAAAAGTTGGGTTGATTTTAGAATGATTTCCTGTAATACAAAAATTCCTACAGGAGCACATAGGGGAGGGTCTCATCGTCATGAATATTCAGCAAGTGGCAAAAGGATAGGCTGCACTTATGATGATAAATTACTCCCTCAATACGGTAGGACAATAGCATATTTTGAAGAAACAAATAAATTTTTACCAAATGCAAATTATTATTTTGCAGTGCTTGTAAAGGTAGTCCCTATGGAGAAGGTTCAAGAAGGAGAATTTGTTAAAGCGTTAGGCGATTCATGGGTTGATAAAGAAGGAAAATGTAGGGCATTTATTGGTACTATCAAAGAAGGGGACACCTTTGTAGATTACTTATGTGTAGTTGAAATACCTGATAATGTGGATATTCAAACTTCGAGTTCTGGGGATTGTCAAACATATCCTGAACCTCCCCAAGGTCTTAATATATATAAAATTACAAAAGTAAATTGTGCAGGAATTGTTCGTGCTTCTTATGATGGGAAAAGAATAGCATATCTTGATAAAGATATGAATGGAAGAACTCAGATTTTTATAGTTAAGAAAAACAAGCACGAAGATAAGGAAACATTTCAAGATTCGGTACCTATTCAGGTTACCTTTTTACCGTATGGTGTTGAAGATAATTTGAGATGGCACCCTTCTGGAAATGTATTGTTTTCTATTAGTGAAGGTGCTGTTATTGCAGTCTGTGTTAAGGAAGGAGAAAACTTTGGGAAGTCTGTTTTTATCACACCTAAATATAAAAAAAACAAGCCCTATGCATTGGTAGTATCCAGAAAAGGGAATTATTTAGCCTTTAATCGTTGTGTTCCAACTTATGATGAGAGAGGGATAAGATTGTTCTCATCTGAAGGGAAGGATTTTTCCCAGATATTTTTACTGGAATGTAAAGATAATGTAATAGATGGCCTCTATGATATAAAGTAAAATAGTTTATTTGGATATAATTTTTTGTATTATAACGCCTGCAGAAATTAAACCGAATATTCCCGGGACATAAGAAACGCTGCCGATTATTTGTTTGTATATATCTTTATTTATCTTTAAGCAACTATTACAGTCGTTATTTATCTGTTTTTGTTTTGGGACTTCTGTTGAAAAAACACAGGTTATACCACTGATTATACCTCGTTTTTTTAATTCTCCCCGTACATTTTTCGCCAGTGGACAAGTATGTGTTTTTGAAATATCGCCTACCGTAATGGACAAAGGATCCAGTTTCATGCCTGCTCCCATGCATGAAACCGTAAATATTTGTTCCTTATATAGTGATGCTAATAAGTCTATTTTTGAACTAAGAGTGTCAATGGCGTCAATTGCAAAATGAAACCCTTTCTGAAAAATTTCAGAAATATTTTCAGAAGTTACGAATGTAGGGAATTTATGAATGATTATCTTAGGGTTAATTTTTAACATGCGTTCCTCTGCTACATCTACTTTATATTTCCCTATGTCAGGATATGTTGCTAATATTTGTCGGTTTATATTTGATTCCTCAATTCGATCATAATCAACGATAGTAATAGTTCCAATTCCCGCTCTTACGAGGGCTTCTAATGCATACGAGCCAACGCCTCCCAGACCAAATACCGCAACATGGGCAGATTGTAATTTTGCAAATTTTTCTTCTCCTAATAAGGTAATTGTTCGTTGGGAAAAATTTATTTCCATTATTTAAAAACCCTTTTATTTTTTTATATAGGAATAAAAAAAATATAAATTTCGTTTTTTTCAACGAAAGTAAAAACCATTAGTAAGTTTAACATGAAACTAAAATAAAGGAGAAAATGATATGTCCTATCAATTACCTTCATTACCTTATGCGTATGATGCTTTAGAACCCCATATTGACACAAGAACGATGGAAATACACCATCAGAAGCATCATGGAACCTATGTAGATACTGTTAATAAAGCATTGGAAACATTGCCTCAGTATGCCAGTTTATCTGTTGAAGATTTATTAAAGCGTGTTAAAGAAGTCCCTGAAGAGAAAAGGCAGATTATTATTAATCATGGTGGTGGACATGCAAATCACAGTTTGTTCTGGGAAATTATGTCTCCAAAAGGAGGAGGACAACCTAATGATGACCTGTTAAAAGCAATAGAAAAACAATTTGGAAGTTACCCATCATTTAAGGAAACATTTGAAAATTCGGCTAAAACTCGATTTGGTAGTGGCTGGGCTTGGCTTGTTGTAGATCCTGCTGATGGAGGACTTAAAGTTTACAGTACAGCAAATCAGGATTCCCCGATATTACAGGGACATATTCCTATTTTAGGATTGGATGTATGGGAACATGCTTACTATTTGAAATATCAGAATCGTCGTCCCGAATATATATCCGCTTTTTGGAATGTCGTTTATTGGGATAAAGTATATGAACTCTGGAGACAAGCAGTAAAATAGGAACAAAAAACAGATTAAATGTGAGAAAAGAGCATATTCTCTATGTGCTCTTTTCTTTTTTTATGTTCATTATAAATTCACTTATTTTTGTAGTTACAAGGTCTCGGTCATAATCCCAAAAGATTACATGGTCGGAATTCTCCAACCAAACCATTTCTTTTTGTTGAGATTGAATTTTCTCAAAAACTTGTGCAACAGCGTTTGGGCATGCAACACTGTCTTTTTTTGAATGAATTACGAGTGTAGGACAGGTTATTTGTGCTAATATGGCATCCCTTTTTGCTCTTTCTGCAATTTCCATAGCAACAAGTCCTGCCTTTGAAGGAATCCAATGGTAAGAAATGATTTTTGTGGCGACTTCCTGACGCAATATAGGCTGCTGTTCTGGTGGGGTGAATACCCACCGAACAAATGGGGATAGATACTGTATCCATTTTTCGGGTGGCAGTATAAGTTTGGGATTTGGTGTTATCCCGTAGTAAGGGCTGGCGAGTATTAGTCCATCAAAATTTGTTTTTACATAAGAGAGCGTGGATAAAGCCCCGCCCATAGAATGTCCTAAAACAATTACAGTTTTGTATAGTTTCTTCAAATCTATAATATTATCTACGACCGATTCTAAAAGAATATCTACGGATACTTTTTCAAAATCTAATGGAGAAGTACCATGTCCGGGTAAGAGTATGGCTTTGACAAAAATATCTAATTCAGCAAGTTTTTGAGGCAAGTTTTCAAAGTTATTAGGACAACCGGCAAATCCATGAACCATCAATAATGCGGTACTGGAATATTGATTCCCTAATTCTAATGGTTCTGCACCTCTTAATATCTTTGTTGAAGGATTTCGGGGTAATTGTAGGTCATAATTTTTAACTTTTTTTGAACTGAAAAAAGCAAGGTCGAATTTTGGCATTGTATATTCCTGATTAATCGTAAAGACATGTTAATGTTTATACATAAACATAAGGACTTACTAAGGAGAAAGGTGGATTTGGCTTATAACAGGCACCATAGAAGAATAAATCAACCAAACCTTCTGCCAATTCTGCGGTAAGATGTAATTCTGGTCTATCTGATTTTGCCATGACATGCATATCCATGATACCCAGAAAAGCAAGTGTAAGAGCCCTTGCGTCTCCTCCTGATAAGTGTGCTTTTTCCAAGCCTTCTTTCATGATAGATTCAATAATTTTGAAACGCTGTCTTCCTATATCGCTTCCGCGAATAGGAGGAGCAGAACGGATAGGTGCAAAATATACATGTAAAATCAATCGAACAGATTGCAGGTCGTTTTCTGCCATTTCAAAAGTAGTACGAATAATTGCCTTTAATTTTCCAATTGTATCGGAGTAATTCTGTTTTATGTAAAGCATTTTTTCCAGAAGTTGTCTTACGATGGATTCCACTAATTTACGGAATAAATCTTCTTTGTTCTGAAAATAGTAGTATAAGACGGGACGTGTAACACCAGCATCCTCAATAATTTCTCTTATACTTGTTCCTTCGTATCCTTTTTCAGAAAATAGTTTTAGGGCGCTTTTTAGCAACCGTTCTTCAGTAGAAAAGTTTTGTTCATTAATTTGTTCAATAGCCATTTCTAACCCCTTTAACTAACGGTCGTTATATTAATTTTTATTATTATATCACTTTGTTTTTATCTTTTGATAATTTTTTACCCATTTATTTAATAGTTAAGGATATAAATTTACCCGTTCCCAATTCATAGAATCTATGTTATTTCTAAAATAAAGCACCCGTTCATGTAATCGGTAAGGTTTTTTTAGCCAAAATTCAATCTCCAATGGGATAATCCGATACCCTCCCCAAAAAGGGGGACGATTAACTTTAGAGAGTCCAAATTGTGCAAGATATTTAACCACTCTTTTCTCTAATTCATATTTATTGGGCAAGGTTTGGGATTGTTTAGAAGCCCAGGCACCTATTTGAGATATACGGTCTCTTGAATCAAAGTACTGGTCTGATTTTTCGTCTTCAATTTTTTCTACATTGCCCCGAATACGGATTTGTTTACCAAGTTCATACCAGTAAAAACAAAGTCCTGCTTTAGGATTTGATTGAATCTGTTGACTTTTTTTGCTGGTATAGTTCGTGTAGAAAATAAAGCCATTATAGTCCCATTGTTTAATTAGAACCATCCGAATATCAGGTATACCGCAAGGGGTTGAAGTTGCCAATCCAGCAGAGACTGCATATTCAATATCTAATTTCTGTTTTGCTTCTTCATACCATTGTTCGAATATTTTAAAAGGGTTATCCTCTACAGGAATCATATATTAATCTATTGTATAGGTTTGTCATTCAAGGAATTTTTTGAGATATTGTATACTTTCTGTTGCTATTTTTTCAGGACCTAAATCAAATTTAAATACTTCAACAGACATATACCCTGTGTATTCAATATCTTTAAGTGCTTGCACAATAGGAGCAAAATCAACCTTTCCCATACCGGGACCTAATAGGTTTTCGTCATTGGCATGATAATGTTTTAAATATTTGGCACATTTGCGTATGACTACTTCGCGAGGCTCTTGAAGAAAAGTCATTGCTTTTGTATCCAGTAATAATTGAAATTTAGGATGATTGATGGCTTCTATAAGTTCGATGGTTTCTTCGATAGTATGGCAAAAGTTGGTTTCCCAGTGTGTTAATTGTTCCATGCAAATTGTTACATCTCTTTTTTCGCATACGGACATGGCTTGAGAAAAGACTTCACATGCATAATTGAAGGCTTGGTTGTAGGAAATATCTCGCATAACATTGCGTTGTTTTGGCGAGCCAAAAACAATAATTTTACCACCAATATCAGCACAGAAATGAGCCAATTCTTTTAAATAATGAGCGGTATAATTTCTTATTTCTGGGTCGGGATGAGTAAGATAAACATTTTCCGGTCCTACGAAAACCCAATGAATTCCAAGAATTTCCAAGCCTATTTTTTCTGCAATATTTCGTATTTCTTTACGCGTTTCAGCAGATATATCTGTTACATATTTGGATAGAGTAAAGGGTGCAATTTCCAATCCATCGTAACCTAAATCTTTAACATATTTGATAGTCCTTTCCATGTCGTTCCATTCTTTAAATATTTCATTACAAATACCGATTTTAATTTTTTTGCTCATACTCTTCCCTTTATTTTTTATTTGTTGTTTTTAAATATTTTTATACGATTTCCACCGGAACGCTTAGCGTTATACATGCAATTATCTGCAAATCGTATAAAAGAACGGAGAGAGAATTTCTCTTTATAAGCAATAACACCAATGGACAGGGTTAGATTATTGAATTTCTTTGCTTCAAATGACGACCGAATACGTTCTGCTACCAATAATGCCTGTGCGGTATCGGTCTCCGGGAGAATTACGGTGAATTCATCACCTCCGTATCGGAATCCTATATCAACATGTTCACGGGTACAGTCTTTGACAATTTGTCCAACTGTTTTTAATACTTTATCTCCCATTAGATGTCCATGACAATCATTATAGGTTTTGAATTGGTCTATATCGAAAAGTAATAGAGATAAAGGATGGCGTTGTCTTTTGGCTCGTTCTATTTCAGATTCTAATCTATCGTAAAAGTATCGTTGATTGTACAAGTCCGTGAGACCATCTTTTATAGACATTTCTTTCAGTTTATTTTCCAATTCTTTCTGTGTAGTTATATCTTTGAAAATAGCAAGAATAGAATGAATTTGTTGATTTTCTTTTTTTATACATGAGAAAGAAATGTTCACCGGAACTTGCGTTTTATCTTTTCGAATAAATTCTGTTTCATAATTTTGAATACAGTACTTTTCACGAATCATTTGCAAAACATATTTTGTCTCTTCTTTAGAACCCGCTAAAAGAATTGACAAGTGCTTTTCTTTAACTTCATCTTCTTTATACTCTAATATATGCAATGCTCCTTGATTTGCATAGTTGATTTGAAATGTAGGACTTAATATAAAAATACCGTCTACAGAAGTGTTGAGTAATTGTTCAAGATATTCTTTTGTCTCTTTTAATTCTTTATTTGCAATTTTAAGTTGTTCCGTTGCTTCATGAATGCGTTGTTGTAATTCTATCTCATGGTTTTTTTTAGCCATGATTAGAGATCGGTGTTCTAAAGCCCTCTTTATAGCAATTTTAATTTCCTCTAATTGAAAAGGTTTGAGAATATAATCATAAGCCCCTAATCGTAATGCTTCAATGGCATTTTTTACATCCTGTAATCCAGTCATTATTATTACTTCAAGATCGGTATTTTTCTCTTTCGCTTTTTTGAGGAAATGTAAGCCATCTATTTCTGGCATTAAATAATCTACGAGGGCTAAAGAAAAAGGTTCTTTTGATATTTTAGAAAGGGCTTCTTTAGGAGATGTTGTGCAATAAAAATTATAATTTAAATCTTTTAAGAAGGTTTGTAGAAGTTCGAGAATGGTTTTATCATCGTCAATTACAAGTATTCTGTCTCTGTTAGATAGTCTACTTTTATTTTCTTTTGAGATAGTTGTTTGGGGGCTATTTACACTTCTCTTTTCTTGCTTCATTAAAATAAACTTGTTTGTAAATTATTATAACCATTTTACCACAGCCACAGCAGCGGCTAAAGAACCAAAAGCGAACCCTATTTTCCATTTTCCAGGAAGTTTATTTTTATCGAATTGCTTTGTAGCCAGAGAACCACTAACTCCTTTTTTTGAAGCAAGTTCTTTATCTGCTCCAAGGGCATCACCTTTACCTTTTCCCTGTGCATAGGTAGGAGTTACAATGAGCAGAATGAAAAGTAGAAGAATAATAGAAATAAGTGCGATTTTCCATATCCTATTTGTTAACATAGAGTTTACCTCCATATTAAATGGGTTTCTATTTTATATCCTAATTTAAGTATAACACAAAAATAAGAGAATATTTAAAGTATTATAATTACTTCTATTATAAAAAAGAAAGTCCTCAAAATTTAGTTAAATATCTTATCTGGCAGAATTGGTGTTTCCAAAAACAAAAAATTCTCCCACAAGGAGTAAGATAAGACCAATTACAATGGCGAGGTCGGCAATATTAAATATTCCTGTCCTTAAACTGAAAGAACCAAAGCCAATCCCTATATTCATAAAGTCTACAACTTTTCCATCACGGAAAATTCGATCAATGATATTTCCTAATCCCCCAGAAATAATTAATGAAAAACTGAACATAGTTATAGTAGGTAAGTTTGGTTTATAAAACATTAGTACCAGTAAGATGAAGAGTACAATGGAATTTAATACAGTAAAAAGCCAGAAACGAAGAGAATTCGGTAATTGACTGCCTAAACTTAAAAAGGCACCTGTATTTTCCGTATAGGTAAGACGGAATAAATCATGCGGTGTCCACGATTCTGGAAAATGGATACCGGGTTTTCCTTTCAAGTATTTAATAGCAGTGATTTTGGTAACCTGGTCAAGTGCTAATATGACAATCAATAAAAGCAGTACAATAATATGAAGACGAGAGAAATGTATTTGCAAAATAAAACCCTTTTCAATATTTTTTGAACTATAATGTAAATAACATAGGTGGTATTTTAAAATTTTTTTACCTATAAACTCTACTTTGTTATGAATTTTGAAATAAAAGAACTATATGAATTGTTTCACAAATATGTATAATATAATTGATGTAACAGACAAACAATAGAACCTTAAAAAAATGAAAGGGGATGTTTATGATTAAAGATAAAGTATTAAACGCATTAAACAAGCAAATAAATGAAGAAATTTATTCCGCCTATTTGTATGCGTCCATGAGAGCATATTTTGAAAAATTGAACCTGAAAGGGTTTGCTAATTGGCTGAGAATTCAAGTACAGGAAGAACTATTTCATGCTCGGAAATTTGAGAATTATATTTATGAAAGAGGTGGAGAAGTAGAATTGTATGAGATAAAAAAACCTACAAAAAGTTGGAAGAGCCCGTTGGATGCTTTTGAGGCTGTATATAAACATGAATGTCATATTACAGAATGTATAAATAAGTTAGCGGAAGTTGCAGAGAAAGAAGGAGACCGTTCTACTCGTATGTTTTTGGACTGGTTTATTAATGAGCAAGTGGAAGAAGAAGCCAATGCAGATGGAATTTTACAAAAACTACAAATGGTAAAAGATGCTCCCGGTGGGATTTATTGGATAGATAAAGAATTGGAACAGAGGACTATTAATCCAATGATTATTGCAGATATTTCTGGAACCCCAACAGGACAATAATCTTTGGAATAAGAAATAAAACAATACCTATTTTTGTTTACTTTGGTGGAAGCAATACAAACTAAAACCAATATAAGGAGAATTGTATATGTGTTTAGTAAAAGTTCAACAAAAAGCCCCCGATTTTACGGCAACTGCAGTTATGCCGGATGGAAGTTTTAATGAAAAATTCCAACTTTCCGACTACGAAGGAAAATATGTCTTGCTGTATTTTTACCCATTGGATTTCACTTTTGTTTGCCCATCTGAAATTTTAGCATTTGATAAGAAACTGGAAGAATTTAAGTCTCGAGATTGTGAAGTGATTGGTGTTTCTGTGGATTCTCATTTTACACATTGGGCTTGGAGAAATACACCAGTGGAAAAAGGTGGTATAGGTAATATCCGTTATCCGTTGGTTTCAGATTTAACAAAGAAAATATCAAGAGACTATGGGGTATTAATTAACGACGCCGTGGCATTACGAGGACTATTTATAATGGATAAAAATTTGATTGTTCGACACATGTTGATAAATGATTTGCCTATTGGAAGGAGTGTTGATGAAGCAATACGCATCCTCGATGCTATCCAGTATCATGAAGAACATGGGGAGGTATGTCCTGCCAATTGGAAAAAAGGTGAGAAAGCCATGAAACCCGATGCTAAGGGTGTCGCAGAATATTTGTCCAAATATGCAAAGTAAATAAATAAACAAAAAATATATCCCCCGATATGTTATTAATATATCGGGGGATTTTTTTAAGAAAAATTAGTCTTCGTTATCTTCGTCTATATCAAATAAAGAACCGATGCTTTCTTCATATTTCCTTTTCTTACGAGATGATTTAGAAGGTGTATATATATCCTCTATTTCCTGAGAAATTTTTTGAAGATTTTTTCTTCCCACAGGTTTTGCTTTTTGTTCTTTTTGTATAAATACACCAAAATCTCTTGCCATTTTGTTTAAGTCTTCGACAAACAGGGTCTCTGTAGTTCTCCATGATTTCCCAATTTTAAATCCTCTCAATTTTCCATTTCTAAACATTTGTCGAATGGTGAGTGGTTTTAGTTTTAAAAATTCGGATATATCCTCAACGGTTAACACTTTTTCCTTAGGCATACATTTTTCCTTATATATAGTTCCGAATATCATTCATAATTATATAAATACATATTTGTATATTTAAATTCAAATATTCATATGAAACCTCTGAACAAATAGGGTTTTTAGTTTTTGGATTAAACTGTAAAATGATTATACCGTTTTTGGAGAGAAAAAATCGCTTTGGGAAGG
>AWNW01000061.1 GCA_000493945.1 Candidatus Hydrogenedens terephthalaticus JGI OTU-1 | reverse complement strand
TTGTCGGTAGTGCTAATGTAGATATCGTTGCCAGAGTGCCCCGTTTACCGAAAGAAGGGGAATCCTTTCGAGGTGAGTCTTTATCTATCGTTTTTGGAGGGAAAGGAGCCAATCAAGCCGTTTAACTGGCGAGATTAGGGGCAGATGTAAACTTTATAAGTTGTGTGGGAAAAGACCATTTTGGCATGAGTATGAAAAAAGGTTTTAAAGATGAAGGAATACCTACAAATACTATAAAAGAAACTTCAGATGTTTTTTCGGGAACCGCATTAATTTTTGTAGATAAAGACGGGAGAAATAGTATTGTTGTAATTGCGGGAGCCAATCATGAATTGAAACCTGAGGATGTAATAAAACAGGAGAAGATTTTTCAGAAAGGGGATATTTTGCTAACACAATTAGAATTGCTTCCGGAAACTATTGAAACGGCTCTAATATTAGCCAAAAAGAATGGTATGATAACCATTGTAGATGCAGGTCCTCCGCGAAATATCTCAAAGCATATCTTCCCTTATATAGATGTGATATCCCCCAATGAGACAGAAACTGAATTTCTAACGGGTATAAATCCCTCAAAATCTGAAAACCGATTAAAATGTGCTGAAAAGTTTTTAAAGATGGGGGTATCTTCTGTGGTTCTTAAATTAGGTTCTCAGGGTTGTTATTATAACGATGGTAATTTTGAAATTTTTGTTCCTAGTTATAAAGTCCCTGTTGTAGATACTACAGCGGCAGGTGATGCATTCACATCTGCTTTGGCTTTTGCATGGGGACAATCGGGAATTGATGATGTATTGGATTTTGCCAATGCTGTTGGGGCATTAGCCTGTACAAAATTTGGTGCACAACCCTCCATGCCTCATCTGGATGAGGCGCAAAAGTTTCTGAAAAAACATAAAAAATAGAAGTAAAAGAGTTTCCCTATGAGTGAGAGTAAGATAAATTTAGAAAAAGTAAAGTATTCTGCGTCGGTCATGTGTCTTGACCTTGGGCGATTAAAAGAAGAATTTCGTCTTGTCCAAAAAATAGGTATTGATGAACTCCATTTTGACATCATGGATGGAACCTTTGTGCCTAATTTAACATTGGGTTTTGATTTTATATCTTTAGCCCGCAAATGTTGTTCATTACCCTGTTGGGCACACTTGATGATTGTTCGACCGGAACGATATATAAAACGATTGGTAGACATTGGTTGTGCAGGTATTATTGTGCATGTGGAATCCTGTTTACATGCTCATCGAACAGTTAAACAAATTCGTGAATATGGACTTTCCCCGGAATAGCAGTAAATCCGATGACCCCCTTAGATGAGTTGGAATACCTTCTACCGGAAGTTGACCGTGTTTTAATTATGGCTGTGGACCCGGGTTATGCAGGACAAAAGATAATTCCCCAAACTTTTGAGCGAGTCCAGATTCTTTCGCGGAAAATACAGTATCATAAATACCAGGTGGATATTGAGATTGACGGAAATATCACTGTAAAAAACTGTGCTAAATTCATCCGTTTAGGTGCGAATGTTTTTGTATTAGGCTCTTCCAGTATCTTTTTCGGTGCTACTCGAAATTATGAGGAAAGTTTCCCTCATTTCAAAAAAGAAGTATCTGAAAAAATTCACACTGTATAAATCTTCTCTATTTTACCTTTTCTCTTCTCTCTTTCAATTCTCGCCAGGTGGTTAATATAATTTTTTCATTTTCTAAAAATTTCTTAAATTCGGGGTTCATCATTATCAAATAGTCCCCTTTTCGTGTAAGAGCCGATTGGGTAAAATATGGAAATTCTTCTGTCGGTATTGCACAATGTAAAATCACCTCTGTAATACCGGGTTTCATTTCACGAAGAGCTTTTGTCAATGGCTCAAATTTATCTTCTGTTTTCCAGTCGTAGGTAAATGTTAAAATATCATCTACAAGAGGTAATCCTCCTTCCCAGATTTTTTTTGCCCACGAATAAATAATTTCTTTAGGCATAGGTAATTCTTGTTGTAAATATTGTATATGCCCTCCCGGAAAGAGAACAGGTATTTGTTTTTCTATGCCTAAATTAATATATTTCTCCATAAATTTTAAACTGGAAAACAATGTTCCCATGTGTGAATCTAAATGAGTAGGTTTAATTCCCATTTTTTCAGCGAGAGCCAGTTGGGCACGAATTTCCCTATCTACTTCTTCAGGTGAAGCATTCATTACAACATCTTTAACATTGTCCCACATATAACCTGATTCATCTACTAATCCAGGAACTTGTTGGAAACCAGAAACAGGTCCCCACCGATAATTGTCCCATTCCGATGTTAATGTTAGGTGAAGTCCCGCATCCCAGTGTGGATTTTTCTTCCATTCTTTCACAAATTGGTCAACCCATGCACAGGGCATCATAATACTACAAGAAGTGGCTACTCCTTTTGTCAAGGCTTCAATTGATGCTTTATTTGCTCCATAACATAATCCTACATCATCAATGTGAAAGATGACCACACGACTTCCTTTTTCCCAGCCCAATCGTTCTGCGTAAGTTACTTCCTCATCTGAAAAAACATTGATGGCGACTAATGAAAATAACATTAATGAGATGAAAAATAAATTTTTGTTCATAAAAAACCCTTTCTATATTGAAAAACACATGACAAAAGTGGGAAAATATTAAAAGTATTATACTCGTTATAAACATTAAAATAAAATTACAATTATTAGAATGGAAAAATATTATAAAATTATATGAATATAGTAATTTTAGGCGAAATTTATAAGGTGTTAATTTCATGAGAAAAACTTTACAAGATTATAATGTTTCGCCCGGCTCCAAAATAGATGCAGATGCGGTATGTGTACAATGCGGAACTGTTAATCCGGAAGGAACATTAATTTGCAGAACTTGTGGCAATAATCTGCGTGATCAGCGTAGATTGCGTTTGCAGGCGGAGGAGCAGTTGCTCGCAGGTGGAGAAACTTTACCCAGTCCACGAAAGATTGTATTGGGGATTATTGCGGTTATCGGGACAATACTAATTATTATCGCCGGAATTAATGCAGATAGGATTATGCTCTGGTTGGTAAGTAGTAGTGAGTATTCTACAGAAAATCCGTGGTCAGGAGAATTGGGTAATCAATTATCTATTATGGCAGAAGATTTGAGATTACAGGTTTTGGCAAGTAATCAGATTTATAATGCGATACGGCAGCCCATAAATACAGAAAATCCAGAGGGGATTTTTGTTATTGCAGTTCGTAATGCGGAAGAGGATATCGTTCCTGTAGGTAAAGCAATGGTTAAAAGTAGAGGAGATAATTATTTGTTTACCGCATTGCTTGATAATGGGGCTCAGGTGCGTGGTATTGCTCAAAAGCAGGAACAGAAATTGGTTGCCTATTGGGATAAGGCTTCCTGTGAGTGGAACGGACAAAAAGGTTCTGCTTCTGGAATTGTTTCAAAAAGAGATGATGGAAGATATGAGGGGTATGGGGGGACAGATTTAACTAATGAAAACTTTGGATTCTACGCTTTTAAGTTGCCTTAATCTTTTTGTTCCTCTATAATTTTCATTCAAATCTAATTTGTTCTTAAGTATTATTAGTAATGAAGGGTTTATTTTATGTTTAAAATTTTTTCCAATCTTAAACAGAAACTACAAAAGACAAGAAGTGCTCTGACCGATGGTATAAAAAATCTTTTTTCTTTATATCCAAAAATTAGCGACGATGTTTATAATTCTCTGGAAGAACTGCTTATAGAAGCGGATTTGGGGGTAAATACAAGTTTGTTTTTAATAGAGCGACTAAAAGAAGAGGTTAAGAAACAGGGAATAACAGAAGCCGAACAAATTATGCCTCTATTAAAAGCAATTATGTTGGAAATATTAAAAACAGGCGAACATGAAATAAATTGGGATGCAGAACCACAGCCCCATGTTACTTTAATTGTAGGTGTGAATGGTTCTGGAAAAACTACTACTGCAGGAAAAATTTCCGCTCAATTGGTTAAAGAAAACAAAAAAGTAATTTTAGCCGCAGGGGATACTTTCCGTGCAGCCGCCGGAGAACAATTGGAAATATGGAGTCAGCGTAGTGGTGCTGATTTAATACGACATCAGGAAGGAGCAGACCCCGCAGCCGTAGCGTATGATGCTGTAGATGCAGGTATTGCACGAAAGGCTCAAAATGTAATTATTGATACCGCAGGAAGATTGCATACCAAAGTAAATTTGATGGAAGAATTGAAAAAAGTCTATCGTGTCATTAAAAAACGAATGCCAGAAGCCCCTCATGAAGTTCTTTTAGTCCTCGATGCTACAACAGGGCAAAACGCTTTACAACAGGCACGTATTTTCACAGAGGCTCTGAATATTACAGGGATTGTTCTTACGAAATTAGATGGCACGGCAAAGGGAGGAATGATATTCGGTATTCAGAAGGAGTTAAACATTCCTATAAAATTAATCGGAGTTGGAGAAGGAGTTGAAGATTTACAACCTTTTGACCCTAATTCATTTGTAGATGCTTTATTTAATTGATAACAAAAATTATTATGGGCCCATATCCACACATCATTTATAAACTTGCTTTGGAAATACAGCAATGCCGATTTTGTGATAACAAACTACCCTTAGGTGCTAATCCTGTTTTGCGTGTAGGAGAACGATTGTCACCTATACTTATTGGTTATTAATTCCTCCAAACTGGAAGCCCAAAGATGGACAGAGTAATAATCCACCTGAACGGAATTTTTCCGAACCATTATCTCTTTTCTTTTTAACGATTCTGCCAAACGAATACTTGATACCTGAAGACATAATGGGGTCGCATCCTCCAAAGGTTTAATTGTATTTTCTAAAGTGTAATAATGTAAAGAGGGACCTGATATACAACCGTTAAAAATAACTGCGATACAAATGTAACCTAAAAGATATAGATTTATTTGCCAATTAAATTTTTTATAGGAAAGAGATAGAAACATTTCTATTTTTTACCTCCTGGGATTTTCCCTGTAAGTATAGATTGAGGTTGTTCTGCTAAAGTTTGGGACAATAAACGCAAATTCCGAATGGTTTCTTTAATATCCAGAATGAGTTCATCAATGTTTCTTCGATTCTTATTCATCCAAATTTTTGCTTCAGAGGACAAATTATCCACATTTCCGGTAATTTTTTCTATATTGTTTAATATCTTTTCTAAATCATCTGCACTATTGTCAGATATAGTTTGCACTTTCGCTAAAATATCTTTTACAGATTTCAAAGATTCATGTATCGAGCCCCGATTTTCTGAGATTACCATATTGACCTGTTCTACAACTTTTTTTGTGTCTTTTTCTATATCTTGTATATTTTTCAAAATATCTGCAATTTGTGGCTTTTGTTCTTTTACCAGGCTATTAAGTTCCTCAATAAAATCTGTTCCTTTTTCTAATGTTCCACTGATTTGCTGTGTCAGTTCAGTAACTCGTGCTTTGGTTTCCTTTGTCGCTTCTGCCTTACGAAGTTCATCCATCCCTAAAAAATCTGTCAAGTCCTCTAAAAGTTTTTCTACTTTTGTAATTGTGCTTGAAAAATCGGGTAGTTCCACAAGACTACCTGTTTTATTTATAGAGGGTATTATACTTCCGTCTTCCAACTTAGGGGCATTTGCTTCGCCTGTTGAAATTTCGAGGTGTCGTGCTGAGGTAAGTGAAACTTGTTCCACTGTCGCAATACATTTTTGATTTAAGACAATCTCCGGGGAAACAGCCAGTTTAACACATACCTGACTTGGGTCATCATTATCAGGATAAATATCTGTAACTTTCCCGATTTTTAATCCGCCAAAACGCACATCGGCACCACGGTCTAAGCCTAATGTGTTTTTAAATTTTGTGTAATAGATTTTTGTCCCTGCATTTGGGCGATAACCACGCACCAGAAGGATAAAAGACACAAGGACAATAACGCTAATCACTACAAAAAAGCCCGCAATGATTTCCTTTTTTGTGAATTCACTCGCTTTTGGATTCATCTTAAACCACCATTCTTTCAATTTGTTTTATTATTACATATCTTCAAAAGAATCTAAAATCGCAGAAGAAGACTGATTTTCTTCTGGATTGGGTGTTCGTGTAAAAAATTGTCGTAGATAGGAATCGGTATTTAATTCCATTTCCTTCAAATCACCAATTGCAATTATTTTCCCCGCATGTAATAAACAAACACGGTCTGCAATAATCTGAACACTTTCCAAATCGTGTGTAACTACAACGCTGGTTAGATTAAAAGTATTCTGCATCTTTCGGATAAGATGGTCTAACCCCGCAGCAACAATAGGGTCGAGACCAGAAGATGGCTCATCATAAAATATAATTTCAGGATCTAAAGCCATAGCCCGTGCAATACCGGCTCTTTTTTTCATTCCACCGCTTAATTGCGAAGGATAAAGATGGGCACATCCGCCTAATCCTACCAGGTCTAATTTAATTTGTGTCATAATCTCGATGGTTGATTCTGCAAGGCGGGTATGTTCCTTTAACGGTAAAGCCACATTTTCACCCACAGTCATGGAATTAAACAAAGCAGAATTCTGAAAACACATTCCTATCCGTTTACGCACTTCTATTTGTTCTTGAGTGCTCATTGTAGTAACATCTTTGCCAAACATTATAATTTTCCCAGAATGTGGGCGAATTAAGCCTACCAATGTCCGCAAGAGGGTGCTTTTACCACATCCACTCCCCCCCAAAATAACAAAAATTTCTCCTTTTTTTACTTTAAAAGAGATATTATCAAGAACCCGTTTCGTTCCATACTGAACTACAAGGTTCTCTACTTCGATTACATATTCATTATTATTGTTGCTCATCATTCTGTAAAGTAAAACAATGTTGTCCAGACTAAATCCACAATTATTATGGTAAAAATAGAGGTAACAACGGAAGATGTAGTCATTTTACCGACACTTTCCGCACTTCCTTCAACCTGAAAACCACGATAGATACCGACCCAACAGATAGTCAAACCAAAAAAGACACTCTTGACCATTCCCGAAAATAAATCTTTAGAAACAAGAGCACTTGCAGTCTGGTCAAAATATGCCCAGAAATCAATTCCCAGAATACCCACCGCTACGATAAATCCCCCTGCAATCATTATTGCCATTGAAAGTACAGTAACACAGGGAACAGCAATCACCATCCCTAAAAACTTCGGAACAACTAAAAACTTAACAGGGTTCAATCCCATGACCATAAGAGCGTCCACTTCTTCTGATACTTTCATAGTTCCTATTTCAGCAGTAATAGCGGAACCACTTCGTCCTGTAATAAGAATAGCGGACATTAGCGGAGCCAATTCTCGTAATGCAGAAATGCCTACCAGATTTGCTATGAATATAGTAGCACCCCATTGCTGTAATGTATAGGCAGATTGCATCCCCATAATAATTCCAACCAGCAAAGAAATTAAACCGACTATCGGTATAGAACGAAATCCATATTCTACAAAATGCTCCACCGCACTACGCCATCTTAATCCTCGACCTAATAGAGGTTGTAAAAATAACCAGTTTAGTGTATCCATAATTAAAACACAAACCACAAGTGCCGAATGCACACCATTTAAAAAACTTCGACCTATACTGCCTAAAAAATATCTAATCATTCTTCATTACTTTCTGTAATGGCAAATACTGTTTCCAACCGCGACAAATTTAATACTTTCCGAACAGCATGTGAAGGTGATAAGAGTTTAAATGATTTCTTTTGTTTTGTAGCAGAACGAAGTCCTTCTACCAATGTAGCAACTCCGGAAGAATCCATATACTCTACCTGAGAAAGTTGAATGATAATTGTATCTTTTGATTTATCAACAGATCCTAAAATGGCTTTTCTCAGGTCAGGGGATGTATATAAATCTACCTGCCCGGACACTTGAATTTTATAATTTCCATTCTTTTCTATTATTTGAATATCAATTGACATTATTTAACCTTTCTTGAATGCTTTTCGTCGTGCTCTTAATACAAGACAGTTTTCACCATTTGCGTTTACATAAAAAGAGACCTCATCAAAGGCTCGTTTTAATATAATAAGCCCAAGACCATGAGGTTTAAGATTTGCAGGTGTTACATTGTTTCTTTTTTCTCTAAGCAGAAAATCTTTAGGGGGGCAGGTGCCACAATCTTGTAATTCAAATTCCAACCATACCGTCCCTAATCGTGCTGATAATTGAATGATACCCGACTTTGCCCCGTGATATGCATGCCGAATACAATTTGTACAGGCTTCATCCAGTCCCAATACCATATCATCAATTCTTTCCTTTGAAAAATGAGCCATTTCAAGGTAATTACGAACTAAAGCCCGAACGGGCTTTAGTAGTTTTGGATGGGAACGAAAGGTAATTGTAAAATCATCACGCATGATTTAACCACCGAAATAGTAATAGAGTGCAATCGTCATGGGGGAGGTTAGGTGCGCTATATTTCTGGACTTTTTGTAAAATATCCTGAACCGCCTTCTCTGCATTTTCAAAATGTAAATTTTCTATGGCCTTTTTTAATCTATCAATACCAAATTCTCTATCGGTTATTTCTTTATTCTTGTCTTCTCGTCGGGCTTCAATAATTCCATCTGTAAACAAAATAAGAGCATCTTCTTTAGATAAAATATCTCTATCTTCCTTCCATTCGGTATTTGGTAACACCCCTAAGGGTGGACCTGACGGATGGAAACAATATTCCGTTTTATGATTTTGCCACCATAAAACAGGCAAATGTCCTGCATTTACAGCCGTAACTTCACCCGTTTTCAGACTAACAATAATATAACACAAGGAACAAAACATCCCTTGTTGTCCATATTCAAATAAATCTTCATTGAGGGCTTTAATCACTTCTATTTGTGATGATAATCGCTGGGCTTGAATACGAAATTCTGTAAGCAACCGAACCATAGCAAGGGAAGCCGGCATTCCTTTCCCCGAAACATCTCCTACAATAAAACCTATACGATTATCTGGAAGTAATATTACATCAAAGAAATCGCCACCCACTACCTTTGCAGGAAGAGTCTGGGCAAACATATCACAATTTTTAGGAATAGAATTCCAATTATTGAAGAGGAAGCCCTGCTGAATTGTAGCCGCCGTTTGCAGTTCCTGTTCCATCCTATATTTTTCAATCAATTCCTGATAGATTTTAACATTTTCTATTGCTAACCCGGAAGCATTTCCGACGGCTGAGGCAAGAAGCAATTCTTCTTCCGAATATCGGTTTTTATCCGAGACAGTATCCATATAAAGTAAGCCCAATATTTTTTCTTTGGCACGAAGTGGAGCACAGATAACGGATTGAACATTTAACGAGATGATACTTACTGCCCTTTTCAAGTCATCATTATCCATAATATCCTGATAAAGCAAACTTTGTCGTTCTTTCACCACTTTGTAAATGACTGTATTACTGATACGAACTCGATTTACAGGGACAGCAACCAGATGTCCTCCTTCCCATTGATGCACTCGGGAACATTGTGGGCAGGGAAGTATTCTCCCTTCTTCATCTGTAAGTAAAATAGCGCCATGGTCTATCGGAATTACATGTGAAGTTGCTTCAATAATCTTGTTTTGCAATTCACAAAGGTCGAAATTGGTAGAAATATCGTTAATTACCTTACATAGGGTCTCTAATAATAGAGTTGCATGCTGTTCTTTTACAGAAGAAACTGTGGACTCATCCATACTAAGGAAAGTATGAGAGACAATTGAATGTTGTTCTTCTCTCTCTTCTATCTTTTCTGAGGTTTCTGTTGGTTTACTATTTTCCTCTATTTCAAAACGGAAAAGGGTCTTTCCTATTTGAACTGTATCCCCGGAATGTAACTCACCCGATAACATTTTTTGTCCATTAACAAATGTCCCATTTGTGCTACCCAAATCCTTCCACTTGTAACTACCTTCGCTTTTGACAAGTTCAAAATGTTTACGGGACACGGCTGGGTCTTCAATTACAATATTACATTCTTTCGTTCTTCCTATGATTAAATGAGAATGAACCGGATACTTTTCTTTATCATCCTCTTTAACCAGATAGGCTTTGGGCACTGCTACTCTCCCAACTCATGTTTTATTACTTTATTTTATATTATTGTAACTCTTTTTTATATTATAGAATACTTATTTTGCAATAAGAAGTTCCACTAAAAACCTTATTTTCGTATATTTAAGAAATTTTTAGCATTGCAAAATATGCCGATAGGAATCAATTTATTTTGTTCTCTATTCATTTTAACACATATAAAGTATGCTTTTGCTCNTACACACATACGAAAATGAGGCATTTTTACTTTTAGTAGTTTTGCAGGGATAGAGGAGGCACATTTAAAGCATTTGTCCCAGGAATTCAATGTATTCCTTTGCCATATAGGGATACAATCCAGCAAAGAGGATGCACTACCGGCAAGGTATGGAGTTCCTTTTAAGCAAAGTTTTCCATTTTTTTTGAGTTCTACTTCAGACCCAAATTCCTTATAAACTCCTGATGACATTCCCATAAATTTAGTAGCATCAGATACAAGGATAATATTATCCGGTTTCTTACATTTGGCGATAATTTTAAGCACTGTTGGAGGGAGGTGATGTCCATCTGCGATAACAGAAACAGACAATCTATCCTCCACAAGAGAATACCATATAGGATTGTTGTGCCGATGAATATAATTTTGAATACCATTGCCTATGTGAGTGCAAAGAGTAGCCCCTGCTTCTACCGCATCTTGCATAAGAGAAAGACTTGCATTATGATGACCTAAAGATACACAAACTCCTTTGGAAATTAAATATTGTATAAATGGAATTGCTTTTTTTGTCTCCGGTGCTAATGTGACATAAAGAATTTTACCATCCGCCAATCTATAATATTTTTCAAATTCTCGTTTGGAAGGAGGTCTTATATATTCTTTCGCATGTGCTCCACGAGGACCATCTTCAGGCGAAATCCAGGGGCCTTCCAGATGTATTCCGGGAATAGCAAAAGATAATTCTTTGTTTTTTTTCAGAGCATTCCTAATAACATTACAAAGAAATTCCGTTTTTTCAATAGAGTTAGAAACGATAGTAGGAACCCAACGAACAATTCCTAAACGAAATAATTTTTCAGTCAATTCTAATAATTTATTCTCGCTCAAATCTTCATCCTGAATGCTAATCCCAAATCCTCCATTTACCTGTATATCAAAAAGTAACGGAGCAATGATAGTATCTTCGTCACCAATGTCTATAGAGTTATCCCTTGAATCTTCTTTTACCTTTGTAATAACTCCATTGGTTATCGCACATATTACAGGCTTTTTCCTACCCACAGGGATACCGCAAATTGTAATTGTTTCTTTTGATTTCATTTTTCGTATGACTTATCCTTTAACAATTCTTCGTAGAAACGACAATGAACTCGAATGCCTTTCTTCAATAGGGGTAAATTTTGATGTTCATTAGGACCATGTATTCCATCGTCGGGTAATGCAAAGCCCAACATAATTGAGTCCAGTCCAAGGATTTGTTGCAACCATGCGACCACAGGGACGCTGCCACCTTCTCTCCGAAATAGAGGTGCCCGCCCGAATTCTTCGGTTAGAGCAGTTATTGCAGACCGCATATAGGGAGATTTTAAGTTCATCAATGCCGGTGGAGAACAGGAATGGAGCGATAAATTCCACTCTATTTCTGAGGGACAATGTTGTTGTAGAAATTCACGAAGATATTCTTCTATCTTTTCTGGCTCCTGGTCTGGAACTAATCGCATAGAAATTTTAGCCCTTGCTTTTGATGGTAATACCGTTTTTGCTCCTTCACCCGTAAAACCTCCAATAATCCCGTTGATTTCCAGAGTAGGCCTTGCTCCTACGCGTTCTATTGTGCTGTATCCCGCTTCACCATAGAGTTCTGACATTCCTACAATGTTTTTCCATTCTTCATCTGAATGGGGTATCTGCGATAATAAGAGCCGTTCTTCTTCTGTTAAAGGTTTTACTTTGTCATAAAAATGAGGGAGAGTAACCTTGCCATTTTCATCATGCATTTTAGCAATTAATTCACACAAAACATGTATCGGGTTTCGTATAGTTCCGCCATATAAACCACTATGCAAATCCTGTTTAGGTCCTTTTAATTCCAATTCAAAATAGGTAAGCCCACGAAGACCATAAGTGATAGAAGGAATATCCGGGGAAAAAACACCTGCATCACAATTAATAGCAACATCTGCTTTTAATAAGTCTTTATACTTCATTAAAAAACTTTGCATATTGGGGGAACCGATTTCTTCTTCCCCTTCGATAACATACTTTAAGTGAATAGGAAGTGAACTGTTTTTTAACCATGCTTGTGTGGCAAACATCTGTGCCAGCAACTGGGCTTTCATATCCGAAACACCCCTTCCATACATACAGTCCCCCTTAATAGTCGGTTGGAAAGGCTTTGTATTCCATTCATTTTCAGGGTCAACAGGCTGCACATCATAATGCCCATAGATGAGAAGCGTAAGAAGAGGATTTGGTTCTTTATATTCTGCAAAAACAAACGGATGCCCACCTGTCTCTATTATCTCAACACGATTGAAATTTAGTCTCTGAAAATAGCGTTCCAACCATTGAGCAGTTCGCAATATATCACCTTTATAATTCGGCAAAGTGGATATGGATGGAATAGACACGAACTCCTTCAAATCCTCTATGAAACAATCCCAATTTTCATCAATATAAAAGAAAACTTTCTCTTGATTACTCACTTCTTTACTCCTTTATACACTTTATACACACATTAAATTATAGAACATTAAAAATAATGTTTTTCATCAATATTATAAAAACAGGACTACGACACTCCACCTGAATGCCGTAGTCCCTCTTATCTTTTGTATAAAACAACTTTAAAGTTTAATTTGCAAAGATATTATGTTCGATTATATATCGCTTGCGTCTAAACCTGTAACCAGCCAATTACCATTTTCATTGGTGAAAACCAGTTCAACCGTAGTAGAACCAAAGTTCCCTTTAATATCTATCGGATATACAGTAGCGGTTGAGCCTTCTAATTTAATTTGCATTTTACTTAAATCAATCTCTAATCCATCTAAATAACCCACATCAATGGCTTGTTGTAAAAATTCACGCGCACCTGCTTTATCACCCCATTCATAGTGTTCAAATTTTTCAGAGAAAACAGCCATAACTCCATCCAGATTTTTTGCTTTCATCGCTTCCGCAAATTTGTTGACCTGAGCCGTTACTGCTTCCTCTGGCGATACTTTCTTTGCAGTTTGACAGCCAAAGATTATCAATGATACACAAATCGTTACCATTACCACCGTGAACAGAGATAATTGTTTCTTCATATCTTGCCCTTTCTTATTTGAGTTTAAGTTTGCTGTTTCTTATTTTACAGAAACATATTAATTTATATCACTTTCCAGCCCAAATTTCAAATTCTCAGTATCTACTTTTTGCATTAATAAACAAACCTGTTCCCGAATAAAAGGTACCACCTCATCCATAAATTCTTTATTCTTCTTCAGCCAAAGATTATTACGAAAAGAGGGATGAGGACAGACAATTGCAGGGGGATAAAATTCTTTCCATAATCGAATGGTTTCTGTTAAAGTAGAAGGCAATTTTTCATTCAGGAATAATCGTTGTGCATAGCGTCCTACCAACAAGATAAGTTCAAAATGAGATGTTAACGGTAAAAGTTTACTCCACCATAAATCAACACATTCTTCCCTTGGAGGCAAATCACCACCTCTCACATCACGACCGGGATAGCAAAATCCTGTGGGAATAATGGTGAAATAGCGTGTATCATAAAATTGTTCTCGGGATACATTTAACCAGGAACGAAGTTTATCACCACTGGGGTCGTTCCATGGCAATCCTGTTTTATGGACTTTTAATCCCGGTGCCTGACCCACAATAAGTATAGGTGACAATCGTTCTCCTACACGCAAAACAGGATTAGCACCTAAGGGTAGTTTGTTATCACAAAATCGGCATTGCTGTATTTCC
>AWNW01000060.1 GCA_000493945.1 Candidatus Hydrogenedens terephthalaticus JGI OTU-1 | reverse complement strand
TTCTTTCTCATACCGTTGAGAAATGTTCTTTTTATATTTCTTTTCATACATAGAACCGATGCGATATCTCTTAAATACCTGATATACGCCAAATTCACTGATTCGACTGATTCCTCGTTTCCGAAGGCTCATGCTGATTAGAAGGGCGGAATAGCCTAACTTCTTTCGCAGCTTCACTATCAGTCGTTCCAATTCTTTGGAAGGCATATTCCGATTCGTTTTGGGTCGTCTCGATTGAGGTAATAAACTTTCCGTGTTCTGATGGCTATTCTTATATCGCTTTAAATACTTATAAAAAGTCTTGCGAGATATACCGTAGAAATAACACATTTCTTTAACCGTCTTAAAGTATTTACTTTCTTGATTTTTTATTTTCTGATATTCCATAATCATATTCAGTTTATGATAAATAAATTGTTCTTGTAGGTATCGGTTCATAGGTAGCACCTCCTTAGGATGTTATTGGTTTCGTATATAATATCCTAAGTCAGGTGTTACCTATGTCCTATAGTTCTTCAATTTATTAAAAGTTCGTTTCCGGATGAAGGGAGAAGGTGGAAATGCAGAGTTAGTGTTAGCCCAAGTACGAATTAACGATGTATATGCTCATGTTCCTCTATTTAATGACCCCAAAGCTCCTAAAATTTTGAAACAGGAACCAACACCTGAAGGTGAAGGAACAACTGAAGGAGCACCAGAAGGTGAAGGAACAACAGAAGGAACACCTGAAGGGACTACTGAAGGTGAAACTCCAAACAATAAAGTTGTGGTTCCTAATGTTGTCGGGAAAACCGAAGCAGAAGCGAGAAGTGCAATTACTTCCGCCGGTTTGACTGTAGGGACAGTTACCCAAGAATATAGTGATACCGTTCCTGCTGGTAAAGTAATTCGTCAAACCCCATCTGCAGGGACCGAAGTTGACAGAGGAAGTGCTGTTAATATCGTTGTAAGTAAAGGTGCTAAACCTAAACCTCGGTTTATCGTATCCTGCGGTTCCAGCAATACCAGCATCTCTTATATGGCGGATATAATTTTGCTTGGTCTAACATCCGGGTTATTATTTATTCGTATAGGTCGGAAATCAAAATCCCCGTTTCTCAACTAAATTATAGAAAGGCGATTTCAATGAAATTAACGAGGCATCCTACTTCTAAAAAGAGGATGCCTCTACATTTTTTGATGTTACAATATTTTACGGTAAATGTATTTTAATTATGTTAAAATTAGTTTAGACAAATAAATAACCAACAAATGATTAAAAGGAGACAGATATGAGTAAAAAATTGTTTAAAACAGGTGCTTTTTCCAAACAATATGGAAAAAACATTGGCATTCCCTTGTTGCTAACGGTTCTTTTGTTAATTACAATAACAAGAGGATATGCACAAACGAGTAATGAAATAAGTATTGTTCAAGGAGTATTTGGGGATGCTGTCGGGTTAAATCAATATGTTCCCGGAAGCACAATCAATATAAACATTACATTTAATAAAAATACATCGGGCACAATAACCGCATTGGGTTTGACCTGTTTGCTTCCCGCAGGATGGCAATATCAGGGCGGAACAAATCAGCCTCCTATCGCCCCTACAGTAGGCACTATTTCAGATGGGACAAATCCATTAGAATTTGGATGGATATTTGTCCCATCTTTCCCATTTACACTGAGCATGAATATAAGTATTCCATCATCTGCTCAAGGACCTGCTCAAATCCAATCTCAGGCTTTATATCGTTTAACCGGTGGACAACTGTATTCAAATATAGAGACTTTTAATTTTACCGGTGAATATACCGGAACACCGGAGGGAGCACCGGAAGGAACACCTGAAGGCGTAGTCGAAGGTACTCCTGAAGGAACACCCGAAGGAACACCTGAAGGCGTAGTCGAAGGTACTCCTGAAGGGACACCGGAAGGAACTGTTGAAGGGGAAACGACTAACACAGTTCAAGGAGTAGTTATTAATAGTATCAGTCGGAA
Source organism: Candidatus Hydrogenedens terephthalaticus JGI OTU-1 (assembly GCA_000493945.1). Taxonomy (GTDB): domain Bacteria; phylum Hydrogenedentota; class Hydrogenedentia; order Hydrogenedentales; family Hydrogenedentaceae; genus Hydrogenedens; species Hydrogenedens terephthalaticus. The sequence goes on along the minus strand of AWNW01000060.1, from coordinate 12,814 downwards.
ACCTGTAGCAGGCGTTACTGTTAAAATAAGCATTGCGGATAAGCAAAGCACTGCACCGGTTGTAACTGATGCCAATGGACAGTTTTCATGGCCTAATTTAGGGACATTAAATCCACCTTATCGGTTAGATTTTACGAAACGAAAATATAAGCCGAAGACAGTGCAACCTGTAAATGCCGGAGCCAATATCCTTGTAGAATTAGAACCTGGAAACATACAGGTCCCAAGCAAACCGCGAGTTTATAGTGGACCGCGTAGTGTTCGTATTGCATGGGACACAAACCCAGAATACAATATAGCAGGATATAATGTATACCGCCGTGTCGTAGGAAGTCCTGTTTGGGAAAGATTAAATAATCCTTCGGCTCAGCCCTATGAAGGTTATATTGCTGGGCTTGAATATGAAGATAAAACAGTCCAGCCTTCCACTTACTATCAATATGCAATACAAGCAGTCAGTGATGTGAGTCGTTATACTGCTTTATCGCCTGCTTCTGAACAGGCTAAAGGACAATTCTTAACGGTATTCTTCCCTGATGATGTTGCCTACAAGGACCCTGGTCTATATCTATGGGAAAAAGATCCACAAGACCCACAACAAACACGGGTGCGTATCCCTGTAAATTCGAAATCGGTTTATGATGTATCCGCCACATCAATACAGATTGACGCAGAACTTCCCGCCGACTTGCTATTAGATATGGACAATATGGAAGTAGAACCTTCGGGTATCACCGTAGGCATGATGATTTCCGCAAATGCAATATATACAGGAGCAGGGGTCTATAATGTCCGTATTGCTGCAGCGGGTGTGGAAGGTGGAAGTTTATATGGTTCAGGAACATTATTCAATATTCTGGCAAAACCAAACCTATCTTTAGAAGATACTCGATGTGCTCCATTACATCTTATTCCTGATGATGGAGCAGGGAATGGCGTTATACTTTATGATGTTTCAAACACAGGTGAGATAAATTCTCAAACAAAACCTTTAGATTTAGAATTAGAAGATGGTCAGTTATGTGTAACCGGTGGATGTATCCATGGTGATGCCGATAATAACAAACTTGTAGAGGCAGCAGACGCACAGTATGTCCTGTCCTATTGGGTTAAGAAAGTTCCCGGAAATGAATGTATCATGAAATCGGGCGATATTAACCTTGATGGGCTGGTAGACAGTGCTGACTCCAGTTTAATCCAGCGTTGGTTAGCGGGAAAAGATATTACTCCGCCAAAACAAAAAGGATTAAGTAAGAGTTATGATGAATATCTCCAGGATATTTTATGGTTAGCCGATGCAGGTTCGTTATCTGCAGAAGCCATCTTAGCCGAAATGGAGAAATCCGATGCCGCTGTAAATGTCCAGTTAAGTGAAGCATTAACCGGCGAACCCGGGACACAGAAAACCATATCCGTATTAGCGGATAATGTAGCAAATATATCTGGTTTTGCGATGGTGCTTAATTTTGATAAAGATTTAGCCCAGGTAGATAGCGTAGAATTAGGTCCTTCAGCCAGTGGATTGGAATTAGTTTACAACGATGATGCAAATTCCAGTGGAAGTTTAAGAATAAGTGCCGCAGGTGAAGAAAACTTAGGAACAAAAGGAGATGGTATTGAATTAGTCAATATCCAGTTTACCATGATAGGTAATGGAGGTAATGCCGAATTAGTATTGGCACAGGTAAGGATTAACGATATCTATGCTCATGTTCCTATGTTCAACGACCCGAAAGCGCCAAAAATAATAAGCCAAGAACCTACACCCGAAGGAGAAGGGACACCGGAAGGAACACCGGAAGGCGTAGTCGAAGGTACTCCTGAAGGAACACCCGAAGGTACTCCTGAAGGTGTAGTTGAAGGAACTCCCGAAGGAACCCCTGAAGGTGCTGTAGAAGGTGAAGGAGAACCGCCAAGTAATAAAGTTGCCGTCCCCGATGTTGTTGGAAAAACCGAAGAAGAAGCGAGAAGTGCAATTACTTCCGCAGGTTTGGTTGTAGGTAAGGTAACTCAGGAATATAGTGATAAGGTTCCGAAAGGGAAAGTAATTCGCCAAGCACCGACTGCGGGGACACAAGTAGACCGCGGAACTGCGGTAGACCTTGTAATCAGCAAGGGAGCAAAGCGTCGTTTCATCGTATCATGTGGTTCGGGCACTACTTCTGATAGTTCACATATCGCCGATATGTTAGCATTAGGATTGGTTTCCGGATTGTTATTACTCCGTTGGCGCAAAGTAACACCTTTTATGAACAATTAAACTCTATACCTATTCAATAAAACCCGAGGAGCAGTTTTAAGACTGCTCTTCGGGTTATTTGTAGTTTTTCATTAAATATTTACAATATAATTTGGGTAATATATATATGCTCCAAGGTGAAATATATGTCCAGAGAAACCTCTCACCAACAGATCTTTTCTATCGGAACTTTAATTTTCATATTACTCCTCTTTTTTATCGGCTGTAAGAAACCAGAAATATTAAAACCAATAGACAATCCTCCAATACCTACACGGGGTTTCTTTATGGGATTATTACCTACCCCTGCACAAGGGCAATCTTTTGAAGATGTCTACTTACAAGCCAAACAGCATTCAGAATTCGTTCCCGTATGGGGTAGGCCTACTCCATTTTACAATCTTGCAAGCGACTTGAAAGGAGATTGGGGAAAAATCTTTGTTCAGCAATTCATTCGTGAGAACGGAATGTTTCCCCTTATTCATTTGTCATTTATAGGACCGGGTTTATCTCTTGTAGCACCACCAGGGATGGACAATCCAAGTTTAAGCGACTCAAAATGGAGAGCAGAGTATAAAAAAAGCGTCTTAAATGTGATTAAAGTCATAAAACCTTTATATCTCTCTGTTGGGAATGAGGTAAACAGATGGTATGAAAAATATGGATTGGAGGGTGATAATGGATTTGAGCATTTCGTTTCACTTTACGAAGAGATATACGATGAAGCAAAAAAGATTTCGCCTGCTACAAACCTATTTTGCACTTTTGCCCGAGAAATAGTCTCTGAAAACAGGGAAGCAGATTTAGAAGTACTTCGCTTTTTCAATTCTGATAAAATGGACTTACTTATTTTCACCAGTTATCCATACTCATTAGGAATAACCCATCCCTCCAAAATTCAGGATGATTACTATTCTCGCTGTGCTGACTACATGCCTGAGAAGCCATTTGGTTTTTCTGAAATTGCCTGGTCATCTCTTGAAGCACTGGGAGGAGAGCAAGCACAAGCCGACTTCTTAACTCAGTTAACTACTCGCCTTACAAAGGACAGAGGAATACAGTTATTCCTATTAGGTTGGTCATGGCTCCATGATTTAAATGAAAACGATACCATTGGACTAATTAGAATAGATGGGAGCGAAAAACTTGCTTATACAATCTGGAAGGGTATCTCTGAACAATAAATTTTGTGTTTACTTTCCAGTTTTTTATATAAATTAATATCCAATCATTATTAATAAAATTTTCTCTCAATAGTCCTCTCATTATAAAATAATAGGTAAAATCATTTTACCTGACAGTTAGGAATAAAGAAATGTTAAATAAAACAATCCCGGTAGTTATTTTTTATCTTTCAGTATTTGCACTCTTTTCTCTTAATGGAAATACGGAAACTATTGTTGAAAAATCTTTTCAATCACTTCGAGAAAATCCCCCATCATGCCCAGAACAATTCCATTTTATTGTTGTTGGTGATACACAGCCCGGAGAACCTCATGAGTTTTCGCCTTTCTTCTTCCGAATGATAGAAGAATGGAATACATTAAAACCTCCTTTTGTCATAAGTTTGGGTGATTTAATTTTAGGAGGTGCCGTTGAAGGTTTAGACTCACAATGGACAGAGTTTGAAAATATTATTGCTAAACTTTCTGTGCCTTTTTTCCCTGCACCTGGTAACCATGATATATCCGATAAAGCCTCAGAAGAGATATACAAACAGAGAATTGGTCCAGTATGTTATGCGTTTACTTATGGGAATGCTCGTTTTATATTTTTAGACACGGAAGAGCCCGGACAGGTAGATACTTTTTCTGATATTCAGATAGCATGGTTTAAAAAGGAATTAGCAAAAGTAAGGGAAAAGCACCTTTTTGTTTTCTTTCATAAACCTTACTTCGTTGACCCGAAGCATCCAGGTTGGTCAGCGATTGAATCTCTTTTGCAACCTTTCCCAAGTGTATTTGTATTTGCGGGACATGACCATCGCTATCTGAATGTGGGCAAACGAGGAAATATTCAATATACTATTTCAGGTGGAGGCGGAGGTCCCATTCGCACAGACCCGGAGGAAGGCGGTTTTCATCACTACCTATGGGTTCAAGTGAGTGGCGACACTGTTTCCTGGTCGGTTGTAAAACCCGGCAACATTGAACCGATGAATATCGTATCAAAAGAAAAAATAGATTTGCGTAATTTATGGAAATCATCTATCCAGATAACTCCTATTGAGTGGGACTGGGGCAGTCCTATTCAGATTGAAATTCCCATGCAAATAAACAATTCAACGGACGAATCTGCTACAGTAAAAATTCTCTGGGACATTCCTTCCCCCTGGAACCTTTCATTTCCTTATAACGAATTCCAACTTGCTGCAGGACAATCTGTTTCTCCGATAATAAAAATAAATCGAGATGCAGGTTTCCCAAAACTATATCCTGTTCCCAAAGCGAAGGTTATAGTAAATCAAAATAATTCCGCCCTCTCTTTTGATTTGCCTTTCCCCATCTACCCATCAATATCTATCCCTTATATTCATAATAAACCTTCTATAGATGGAGACCTGATAGAATGGCAGGATATTCCTGAATATCCGCTGTTATATCCCATTCGTTTTGACCCTGAACAAAATACGCAAGACCTGCAAGCATCCTTGAAATGTGCTTGGAATGAAGCGGGTATCTATATGGCGGTTCAGGTTTATGATAATGAATTTTATCAACCGTTTGCAGGTGATATTGTTTGGTGTGCTGATAATCTGGAATTGTTTTTGGGAGAATGGGAATGGAGTTTAACACGAACAGCCAAAGGTCCTGAAGTTTTCCTTTATGTAGGTCCCGGTCGTGAGGAAGAAACCGTTAATAACATTGTTCATCTTGCCGTAATACGGAAAGACCCATACACCATCTATGAAGTGCACTTCCCTCCTTCAGAATTAACCCCTATCCAACTACAAGCAGGTAGTAAAACGACTTTTTCACTTATAGCCAATGACCTTGATACCAGCGGAGAAAAGCCAATAAGACATTGGTTAGAATTTATGCCCGATACAGGTTCTGGTAGCGATGATTTTCCACGCACAATTTTTGTCTTGAAGGCACCTAATTAACAATTTCTTCATCAAAATTGTGTGTAAAACAAAGATGTAATTAAAAATATTAAATAAGTATAATGTATAAACTTAAAATAACCATCAAAGGAGGTCTAAGTCATGGCTGAATATTTTCCTGAAGTAAAGAAACCCATTGCTTATGAAGGTCCTAATTCTAAAAATCCTCTTGCATTTAAGTATTACAATCCCAAAGAAAAGGTGTTAGGGAAAACAATGGCTCAACACCTTCGTTTTGCAGTATGTTATTGGCATACTTTCCGCGGAACCGGTGCGGATATGTTTGGCTCGCAAACACTCTTTCGTAATTTCCGTAGTGGAAGTGATGAGATGAAAATTGCAGAGCAGACGCTTGAGGCAGCGTTTGAATTTTATCAAAAGTTAGGTGTCGGTTTTTGGTGTTTTCATGACACGGATATCGCTCCGGAAGCAGATACACTATCCGAAACCAACAAACGGTTAGACCACATTGTTTCACTTGCAAAGAAATATCAAAAAAATACAGGCGTAAAACTCCTATGGGGCACTTGCAATCTTTTCTCTCATCCTCGCTTTATGGCAGGAGCTGGAACAAACCCTTCACCAGAAGTATTTGCCTTTGCCACTGCAAAGGTTAAAAAGGCTCTTGAAATAACCCATGAATTAGACGGTGCTGGTTATGTATTCTGGGGTGGACGCGAAGGATACGATACACTTCTTAACACAGATATGAAACGCGAATTAGACCACTTAGCCCTGTTTTTGCAGATGGCTGTGGACTATAAGAAAAAAATTGGATTTAAAGGACAATTTTACATTGAACCGAAACCTAAAGAACCAACAAAACATCAATATGATTTTGATTCCGCCAGTTGCTACGCTTTTCTACAACATTACAAATTGGTTGAGCATTTTAAGTTAAACATTGAAGCCAACCATGCGACACTGGCAGGGCATACTTTCCATCATGAATTAGCATTTGCCGCAATAAATGGGCTATTGGGTTCCGTTGATGCTAATCGTGGAGATTTACTATTAGGCTGGGATACAGACCAATTCCCAACGGACCTGTACGATACGACTTTAGCAATGTATATCATCTTGAAAGCAGGCGGTTTTACTACGGGCGGATTGAATTTCGATGCACATGTCCGCCGTCAATCTATAGACCCCATAGACTTGTTCTATGCACATATCGGAGCAATGGATGCCTTTGCTCGTGGACTTAAAATAGCGGAAAAACTTCTCAAAGACAAAGTATTTGAAAAAGCCATCGCACAACGATATGCAGGCTGGAACAAAGACTTAGGCAAGAAAATTGAAAGTAAAAAGGTCTCTTTCGTTGAATTAGCAAAATATGCTGAAGAACACGGTGAACCAAAACTCCAGAGTGGTCGTCAGGAATTGCTTGAAAACATCTTAAATGACTACATAAAATAAAACTTTAAAAATCATAAAAATTGGGAATAATCCTGCTCAGGATTATTCCCTTAAAGTTTAACGATAATACATATATAAAAATAAAATTTTATTTAATCATAAAAAAAAGGATTTAGCCATGTCAGAAAAAAAAGATGCCGTATTGGAACAAATAAAATCTGTTGCGCCTAATATACAAAAAGAACGAGAAATATTAGTTCAGTCCCGTCAACAGGGGAAATGGGCATTATTCAAAACCTTCGTTCGATTTTCAGGTCCAGGATGGCTGCAAAGTGCAACCACATTAGGAGGAGGCTCCTTATCCTCCAGCATGTATTTAGGAGTACTTGTTGGGTTCGGCTTTCTCTGGTTACAGCCCTTAGCAATGATAGCAGGTATTATTATGTTAAGTGCGATATCCTATGTAACCCTTTCAACAGGTCGCAGTCCTGTTAGAATGATTAATGAACATGTAAACCCCATATTAGGTTGGAGCTGGCTATTAGCAGCGATGCTTGCAAATTTTGTTTGGGTAATGCCCCAGTATTCTATTGCTATCGCATCAATACAACAAAATTTACTCCCTCATTTATTCGGGCCCCCAACATTTGAACCATTTACAGGAAAGGTTATCGTAGGGATATTGATACTATGTATTAATCTAACATTCCTTACGCTCTATACTTTCGGCGGCAAAGGTGTAAAAATCTTTGAGGTTATCATAAAACTCATGGTTGCTTCCGTCGTCATTTGCTTCTTCGGCGTATTTATCGTATTAAACATCAAAGGGCAAATCCACTGGCAAAAATATTTAGCAGGGTTTATTCCTGATTTCTCTTTGTTTCTCTATCCTTCAAAAGAACTAATGCCCTATATTGAGCAAGTCCCTGAAAAGTTTCGAGATTATTGGATAAACCTGATTGTTTCACAACAACGGGATGTGATGATAAGTTCCGCAGCCACAGCCGTGGGAATTAACATGACTTTTATGCTCCCTTACTCTATGCTACGAAAAGGATGGGATAGGGAATTTCGTGGACTTGCAATATTCGACCTTGCAACAGGCTTGTTTATTCCATTCATTTTAGCAACAAGTTGTGTCGTTATTGCTTCAGCCGCACAATTTCATGCAAAACCTGCCCCAGGCTTCTTAGGGGAACGAGATGAAAAAGGGAATCTCATCCAACCCGCCCCTAATTTAATTGGTAGTTTCCAGAACCTTATCGAAGGAAGAATCATCTATGAAATAGGAAAGGAACAATGGAATGCACTATCAAAAGAAGAAAAAGAAGTAAGAATTAAAGGACTACCGGAAGCCGACCGCAAATTATCGGCTATGATGGTTCGTCGGGATGCTTTTAATCTTTCCGATGCCTTAACACCTTTAACAGGTCCCACGGTTGCAAAATATATCTTCGGCATTGGTGTTTTAGGAATGGGGTTGGGGGTATCCTCCATGTTAATGTTAATAAATAGCCTGTGTTTTTGCGAACTTTTAAATCGTCCTTTGCGGGGTATCCCTCAATTTATAGGTGGTGCTATGGTCTCGATTAGCCTGCTCGGCGTATTATTCTGGAAAGATGCTCAAATGTGGCTTGCTATACCAACTTCCGTATTTTGTATGACATTATTACCTTTGGCTTACTTATCTTTCTGGCTGTTATTAAACCAGAAAAAACTGTTAAAAGATGATTTTCCTCAAGGGCTGAAATTCTGGTCATGGAACATCCTATTATTCATTGCATTCGCTTTATCGTTAATAGGAGCCATCTGGTCTATAATATCAAAGATTGGTTATAAAGGGATTGGTATCGTTATTGCATTTTTAGCCTTGGTGCTCATCTCTCACATCTACCGAAAGACAAAACAAAAAGTAACAAATAATTAACTGATAACCTATAGGACATAGGTAACAGATTTTTTACTTTCTTCCCAATCGCAGTAGGGGCACGGCATGCCGTGCCCCTACTATTTTGTGAAAAAAATTTAACCACAGAGGACACAAAGGAAAATTTACACAAAGGACACAGAGAAGGTGGGGGCGAAAGATTTTTCGCCTCTACATTATATTGATGGTATATCAATTTTATAATGAGGACTTGCGATATTGAAAGGGCCTTAAACGGAATTGAAAATACCTAATTAACAAGGCGGACAAGAATGCATGGGTGATAAACGGATTTTTTTCTTTATTCTTACTCGTAGTCATTAATGCTATTCATAACGAAGAAATCATTACCCAAAATTAATACAAATGCATCAAAGTCTCATTCATCACTTTCGTCCCATCGGTCCTATAATTCCCCTATGTCCCAAAATACCAGAAGTGGGGACGCTTCAGCTACATTGAATAAAATGATACATGATGGATTTTTTCCATTCGTTTTTATTTGTGTCTATTCGTGGAATTCGTGGTTATGATTTTTTACTAAATTTAAATCTATTCTACGAGGAGGAAAAGTAGCGTATGTCAAGTTGTGAGATATTTCCTTTCTTTGTTCATTCCTATTTTTTGTGTTCTTCATAGTTTAAAAGCTATGTGTTACCTATGTACCATAGTTGTTCAAATTAGATTTTATAACTCAGTTATAGTAATTAAAATAGAAGTGTTCGGCATAAGCTCTAAAGGTAATCCTTTTTGCAATTCTTCCCCTTTCATTTTTATTTTATCTTTTCCCTCAATATGAACTTGATATTCTTTATCCGTATCCACGGTAAACCATTCTGGAAATTGATTTAGTCGTGGATAATCCATTGGAAAATGGAAATAAACCTTATGCCTTGGCACATCAAATAATATTTTTCCAATCCATTTCCAATTTGATTTTACCACAATTTGTAGTTTATTACCTTCGGTTTTGATAGAACCGACATATACCTCTGCGTTCCATGGAAAAACATAACATCCCTGCGACTTCCAGAATGCATACATTAACATGGTTCTTGCGGTATTCCCATCTCCATGCCAACCCTCTACAATTCCAGACGGTCTTTGTTTTTTCAAAAGACGCTGTGCTGTATAATCAGCCCATCTTTCCGCATTTACTGAGGGAAAACGATTTATTAAATTTAGACAGCCTTCTAAAGAATCTGCCAAACCATCAGCTCCGTCATTTTCCCATGGATAATCTCGTGAAGTCCATAAATTATCGAGAGTTTTTTGGACTTCCTGTAAGTATTCATTTTGATTATCCAGAATTCCTACGGTGGCTATTGCATTATAGTTATAACCCCAATTATCCGTCAGTGTCTCTCGAAGAACCTTTTTCTCTTTCGGGTTAATAGCCTCAAAAAATAGCCCTTCTTTGTTTCGTCCAATTTCCAATATGTTTTGTATCATCCTATGCATTGGCTCTTTCCACTGTTCCCTTTTATCAGGGGCTTTATATGCAGATAACAAATATACTTCGGAAAGTCCTCCAAAAACTTCACAACCATGGTCATCCAATTGGAAATATTCACTATCGGTGGGCAGATGATATAGGAAAAAGTAATCGCCTAACCGAAACGCCCATTCTTTATACTTATCATCTCCTGTTAACCAATATATTCGACACAATCCCTGTAATAAATCTCCCCCAACTTCATGGGAAACATCGGGTAATAAACCTACTTCCGTTTCTATTTTTGAATTTTTCCATATATCATCCATAAGCCCTATCATCCGTTCAGACCATTCTGTAGGTCCCAGATATTCCGTTAAGGGCAACAGTCCATCTTTGATGTATTCTGAAGCACCAAAGATAAGGTCTGCTAATTTGGGTTCAGGTTGGCGAAAAGATTTTTTAATAATGTTCCAATCATCGGGAAGTCGGTCTATCCGATTGCATAATTTTTGTTCGTTTTTAAGGATATTCTTCATCCGTGTCTCAAAGATATAACGGTCTGTAAAATAAGCACTCAAAGTAAGAAATGGATAATTGTCCGCCGAACAATCTTTCGCATTCCAGTAAGTATCTCCTTTCAAGTTCCGTGGAAATAAATCAGTCTCCGGGTCTGCAAATTGCATCCATCCACTTAAAACATTCCTGCAAAACAAAAGAGCTTCTCCATTAAGATATGCATTTTGTAGAAGAGTTTCATCTCCTACCTCTGAAAAAGCAACACCTAATAATAAGAACATTGATAGGATACCCATGCTTCAAACCTTTCGTATTTACATTAAAGTTATAGAATAGATAAAATTATACAAATTTATAGAATATAAAAAAAGTAAAACCAAGGAGATATGTATGTATAGATATGCATTTATGATGAGACTTAAAGATACAAGTGTTATAGAAGAATATGAAGAATTGCACAAAGATATAGGTAAAGAAGTATTGGAGGCTCATCAACGAGCAGGATTCAGAAATTATTCTATTTATCGTCATGGATTGGATTTATTTGCCTATTTTGAGTCAGAAGACCCAGAAGGGTGTTTTATCCGCATTGCTCAAGAACCCATCATGAAAGAATGGTGGGCAAAAACTAACCCACTTATGGAAACCGATGGAAACAAACCGCTTTTCATACCTATCCCCGAAGTATTTCACATGGATTAAAACAATAGGGAATAAAAAACAGGGAGAAGTAATCCTGCTCCCAATACTACTATCCCCGCAATAACAATATTCCGAAATCTCTGGGGGGTAATAAATTGGTCTACATAGAAACCCAAATACATTCCCACGATAAGACCGGGTAAGCCCCAAAAAGAATAATATAAAACATCTTTTGTTATCAGACCTGCAATGATATGCCCTGCAATGATAACAAAACCATTTATAAAGAAAAATGCCTGTAGGATAGAACGAAAAGAGCCTTTATCTTTGTGAGTAATACTTGCGTAAACAATTACCGGAGGACCATTAGCATTATATGCCCCTCCTAAAATACCTGCAGAAAAGCCTGCTATTGCACCCCAAAAAAAATGAGAGTAACTCACAACGGATATTTCTTTACTTATCCCATGTTTGTCGTTATAAAAAAACGAAAAAATTCCATAAGTGATAAGAATTATTCCTAATACAACATTTAAGAGTTCTTCATTGCCCCCTTTAAGCAGTAGTAAACCAATAGGTACGCCGAAAATGGAAGGTATAATCAATATAAGAGAATGTTTCCAATCCAGGTCTTTCCAATTCTGCCAAAGGACACCTAAATTAACAATCTGTCCTAACAAGGCTAAAAGTGGAGCAGAAACCTGTAATCCAATGGCAAATACAAGTATAGGCATACCTACTAACGCAGAACCAAAACCTGTTGTTGCATGCACAAAACTTGCAATCAAAAAAGCACAAAAAACAAACAAACCGGATAGCAAAAATAGAATTCCTATATTGTAGAAAAATTACTCCTCAGGAAGATTTGTTTCCATAATCTTCTTCGCCTGTTTTTCGCGATATTCTGTTAATTTTTCTTTCAATTCTGGATATTTTTGTGAGAGAATGGCAACTGCCATTAGCCCTGCATTGGTAGCACCGGCTTTCCCTACTGCAAAGCAGCCCACAGGGATACCGGGAGGCATTTGCACGATGGAATAGAGGGCGTCCAATCCGTTTAACGCACCCGAAGGAATCGGCACACCTAATACTGGCAATATCGTGCAAGAAGCAACCACACCCGGTAAAGCGGCTGCCATACCCGCACCCGTAATAAATATTTCTACGCCACGCTCCTCTGCAAATTTTACATATTCTCTTAACATGTCAGGGGTCCGATGTGCGGATAAAACACGGGCTTCATGAGGGATGTTGAAATCTTTTAATATTTTCGTTGCACCTGACATTACATCCCAATCCGATGCACTCCCCATAATAACACTTACTAAGGGTTTCCTTTCTGAATTTGTCATATATTTCTCCTTTCTCTATTATATTTTTTAGAGGTATTATATGTATGTAGGTAGTTTTTTTTCAAAAATACCCTCTATAAAGAACTGTCTGTTCTATTCAAAAATTTTCTTTGACATATTTAATTTTGGTGATTATATATTTCAATCCACCAAGAGGATGGAGGTTAAAATGAGTGTATATAAATCTTCACTCCGATGATTATACCGAAATTCTAACTCTTTGAGGTAATACTCA
>AWNW01000059.1 GCA_000493945.1 Candidatus Hydrogenedens terephthalaticus JGI OTU-1 | reverse complement strand
AGAAAAGAGATAATGGTTCGGAAAAATTCCGTTCAGGTGGATTATTACTCTGTCCATCTTTGGGCTTCCAGTTTGGAGGAATTAATAACCAATAAAGTAAATCAGACTTTTTTGTGCTATCAATCTGAGAAAAAGTTGCCAGATTATTATCTACATATAGATGTGCTTAATTTTGAAGAGGTGGAAACATCTACTTTTCCCGTTGCTTATGTCAAACTTGTTGTCCAATTTTTAAATCCCAATAGCATGGAAGTATTAGCCCAGAAAATTTATTCCATTGAAAAAGAATCCCCCAATAAAGGCGTTCCGGAATTAGTAAAAACTTTTTCTTTATGTGTTGATGAAATGATAAACAAAATATACGCAGATGCAAAAAATATTAAAAAACCCTAATAGAAGGACTATTTTCATCCATGCCACGAATAGAAATGGATGATTTTTTAAGTGATTACGAAAGGGCTGTTTGTTACTTTACACTTCCAAAGTTAGTGTATCACATCAGTCCTCTCAGTATCTTTATTTACTGTATCTGTGTTATCTTCGCTTTTTCATTAACTTTCTGGGGATTAATTTTAGGAAATCAACAACTTTCTTATATAGGGACCTTTATCTTAATTTTCATTGCGTTATCAGGTTTTATATTGTTTACAGGAAGGGCATTAATTAGTGAACTACGCTGGCGAAAATGTCTGGCAGAGGCACATGGTTCTGCATCTGAGGAAACATTAGACTTACCAGACCCTTTTGAAAATCATGAACTTTATCTTATCCCACTGAAAGAAAAGGAAAGTATATTATTCCCATGTGTGAATCGTGCTGGGGAAATTCAGTATTTTATTGAGAAAAAAGGTCATGTTTGGCTTGTAAAAGACGCCTTAGAGAATGAAGTAAGTTCAATTATTAGGAAACGCAGTTGGTTCTCTATAGCGTTTACTTCAAAAGCACCTAAAATAATCAATGTCTACAGAGATAGTAAACAGATTGCGAATATTAAACCGCGATTCTCTTTGTTTATTTCTACATATATAGTTACTCTTTTTGAAAATGGTAATGAAACATATCGAATTTTACAGTCCGGTATTTTTCACCATGGAGAATTGGTTGGAAGAATCTATCAAGTTCGTCATAACTTATATCTTGATATTAAAAAAGACCATTTTAATCTCGGATTGTTATCCTTCTTTATCAGTTGTCAGGAATATTAATTGTTATGGTGACAGATAAAGGAAACTTTGTATGAAAAACCATAATAAATTGTCAAGGAGAGACTTTATTAAGACTGTATCAATCATTCCTCCATCACTATCAATAGGTATGATAATGAAACAAACGCAAAATATAAAAGAAAAAGCAAGAATTGGAGTTGTAGGAGTTGGTAATCGTGGACATTTCTTGGTTGATTTGCTGACACAATGTTCTGATGTTGAAGTACTTGCCATCGCAGATATAAAAAAAGAACATGCAGAACGAACAAAATTATTGTGTGAACAACGACAAAAATTTTCCCCTGAGATTTATACAAATGGGGAGACAGATTTCGAAAATTTGGTGAAGCGAGATGATATAGATTGTGTCTTATGTGCGACATCATGGGAATGGCATACTCCAGTGGCTATATCGTCTATGAAAGCGGGAAAAATAGCGGCTCTTGAAGTCCCGGCTGCAATAACTCTCAAAGAATGCTGGAAATTAATTGAGACTTCGGAAAAACAAAAACAGCCTTGTTTTATGTTAGAAAATGTATGCTATTTCAAAGAACCATTAACGATTCTTCGTATGATACGGGAAGGTTGTTTTGGTGAAGTTGTTCATGCAGAAGGTGGATACCAGCATGATTGCCGATTTCTGTTAGCCGATGAGAAAGGTCAATTGAATTGGCGAGGAAAAGGAATTATTGACAGAATAGGTAATACTTATCCAACTCATCCCATTGGACCCATTTCGCAGTGGCTTAATATAAACAGGGGGGACCGTTTCACTTCCTTATATAGTGTTTCAACTCCGCCTTTCGGTATTCACGAATATTTTGTAAAAAAATATGGACCTGAGCATGAACTATCGAGAATGAAGGTAAAGCATGGTGATATAAACACCACATTACTCCAGACATTTTTAGGTAAAACCGTTACTCTATATCATGACACATCATTACCACGCCCCTACGACTCTATTTTTAGAGTTCAGGGGACAAAGGGGATTTACTTTGGATCTTTACAAAAAATATATTTAGAAGATGTAAGTCCTCAAAAAGACGCATGGGAAGATTTTGAACCTTATACAAAAAAATATGCCCATCCGATTTGGTCTGCTTATGAATCCGCAGGAGGTTCTACAGCCGGACATGGATTGGGCGATTTCATTACTGTGCGAGAATTAGTTCGTGCTATACGGACAGGTCAAACATCCCTTCCGGATGTTTATGATTCGGCTACCTGGTCAGCTATCATTGAATTATCAGAGCAATCCGCTTCTGCAGGTGGCAAAAAAGTTGATTTTCCTGATTTCACAAATGGGCGGTGGAAAACCAATCAGCCCATTCCTATTATTCAATTACCCCAACAATGGCTTTCTTCTTGTTAAATTCAAAAAATATAAAGAATACAAATAAAAATATACCTTGTGTTCCTCAAATTTAAAAATTCACTACAAATTATTCCTCTTTTATAGAAGAAGTTTCATCTGATTTCAGAGCAAGTAGCATCTCTTTTATATCAAAAAAACCACGCACACCCACATAAAAAGTCATTGTAGAATACCATACAATACAAAATATGGCAAGCAATAACCAGAAATAAGACATATACAAAAATCCTTTTTAATAAGAAGGTTCTTTCTTTTTTACCAGAAATTTCTTGAGTAACGAGCCAATAATCATTGCAGTGCCCGAAGCAATATAAGAGGCGATTCCCGATTTATAGGGACCTACATGTTGTGCCCATTCAGCAGTTGCGGGAAGTTGTTGTAATACCAAAAATCCGATGGGGAAAAGGGCTCCTAAAATAATAGCCCCCATAGCACCCCAATTATTAGCGTCTTTCCAGTAACAACAAGCAATTAGCAAAACAGACATACTGGATAGGTAAATAGTCCCGGTAACACCTAAATAGTCCCACAAATTTCCTTTTAGCGGATACCATAGTCCATAAAATAGCAGAAACATGCCGATACATCCTACGATAAAACGATTAATGAGAACGCCTTTTTTTTCTGACCATTGTTTCTTTCTTCGGAAGGGAGCCAAAATATCGTTGTAAATAACCCCGCCCCATGTAAGCATGTAAGCAGAATCTGTGGACATATCCGCAGCAAGCATTCCTGCTATCAAAATTCCCATGAGACCTGTAGGTAAGAAAGTGCTTAAAAACTTTGGCATGGCATAAAGTGTGTTTCCTCCAATTTGTTCAGGTGCTAAGGTAGCTAATGCGGCGATTCCCCATAATCCGGGAATAAGAAATCGTGCTGTAAAGAAGAAACTTGTATGCATATAAATCTGCTTACCTGTTTTGGTGCTTTTTGCTGAAAGAATTCGCTGAATAACAGCCTGCCATGTCAATACAACAGCAAACTGCAAACATAGATTAAACAATACAAATTCCCATCCTCGTTCCATTAAGAAAGGATTAAACCCCGCAGGACCATGATGTTTTTGCACCGCTTCTACTAAAGGAGTCCAGCCAATTTTTGCAAAGATTAAAACAGTAACTACCAGCATACTTAAACTCATTATGATAAATTGTAAAAAGTCAGTTACAAGAACAGAAAGCATCCCCCCAAGGACGGTATAGAGTGCTACAATGACGAGTAGAATTGTCATCATTATTTCAAGATGATATGATTGGGCAAAGGCTTGTGGGTCAAATCCTGCGGTAAGCAATAAAAACTCTCCGCCAGTTCGTAAAAATACGCCCATATTTAATAATCCCCCAAGAACAATAACCACGCCGGCTAACCATCGAATTGTGGGACCAAATCGTTTTTCAAATAGTTCGGGAATGGTCATCACACCGGCGTCGCGTAAAGGTTTGATACAAAAACCTGTAATGCCAACAACAAGCATAGCGATAGTTTGGAGTATGCCTGGTGTTGCTCCTGCAAATCCCATCTTGAAACCGTTCTGGGCTGTATACATGCAGGTAACAATGCCAAACTCTGTCGCTGCTAATGATGCAATACCTAAATAAAGATTCATTTCACGCCCTGCTACAAGATAGTGTTCCACCTTTCCAACATACTTTCGAACAGCCAATCCTGCAATAATCGTCAATAGAAGATAAAAACCTACGATACCTGCATCAAGGAAAGTAAAATGAGTGAACATAAAAACAACCCTTCATTGGTTAAGGAAAGTTTTATATTGCAAAAATAATAACAAAGAAAAAAGAAACTTACAAATTCTTTGATAATAAAACTAATTATATATCAAATATTAAGTTCTAATAGACTGATTGATATTTTTTAATCGTTCACAAAGAATATTGATTATATTCAAAAGTAATCGAACCGCAATTTTTTTTGTTAATAATCTTTCAAAAGTTGTTTCGCTGAAGACCAAAAACGAACTGTCTTTAATTGCTTTTGCAGTTGCAGATCGGGGTTGTTTTGTTAATAAAGCCATCTCTCCAAAAATTTCTCCTTCCCCTAATAGAACAATTTCCTTTTCTCCCTGGTATATACCAACACCACCTTGAATAATAAGATACACGCGACTACCTATGCTGCCTTGATAGAATATCACCTCATCTTTTTTAAAGTGAACAACCAATCCCTGCTCAATTAGTTTACGAATTTCTTCAAGATGCAATCCTTGAAAAAGATGAGAATTAACTATTTGGTGTTCAATCTCTTTTTTATCCATGAAAAAATTGTAAGACTTATTAATGTATTAAATCCAATAGACAAACCGTCTGCATGTAGGACAGGTATATAAATTATCTGTTTCTTGACGAACTCTCTGGACAAAGTCAGTATGCAGAGTCATATAACAACCATGACAACGGTCCCCTTCAATTGGAACAACTGCTGGCGGTCTTTTTGCTTTCAATTTGTCATAGTGCTGTAAGGTTCTTTCAGAAATTAATGCCCTTAGATTATCCACCTTCTGCTGTAACTGTTTTTTTCCACGGGTACTGTTTTTAAGTTCCTCTTCATGCAATTGTAAACGGATAAGTAAATGAATTTCAGGGATAGACGAAGATGATGCTACAGGTTGTTCTTCATTAACAGAGGTTTTCTTTTTAGGAAGGATTAATTTGGAAGGTTCGTCCGATTTGGTAAGAAGTTCCAATAATTTTTCATAAATTGCTTTGGCTGTGGTTTGTTTCATAATTGCCTGAATGTTTTCTTTTTTATGAAAAACTTTAGAGATACTTGCCGCCAAACTTAAATAGACAGAATTTTGAGACGGGGGATAGCAAATCATAATGGAAAAGAACACAGGTTTGCGGTCCTGCGCCACGAAATCAATTCCATCGGGAATACGAGCAACTGCTGTAATTATTTTGTTCAAATCACGAATGCCCGCATGTGGTAAAGCCAGACCATTTCCAAGTCCTGTGCTGTCAACCGATTCTCTTTCAATTATTGAAGAAAGAATATTTACTCCTTCAGGTATTTTATTTTCTTTTTCAATTACTTCAACTAATGCTGATATAACTTCTTGTTTTGTTTTGGCTTCAAGTGATGGGATAATTGTTTTAATGTTGAAATATTTATCAAATTCCATGTATTGTCCCTTTTTCATAGGTTTATCTTTATCGTAGATTTTTATGGATAACTATAAATATTATTATACTTTATACTATTCTATTTCCAATTGAAAGATTTTCCCCAAAATGACTTGAAAAATATATAACCGAAATATGAATACCTCTCTCTCAGAAAATCAAAATAATCCCTTAGACTTCGCTCTCTTGATAAAGGATAGTTACAATAATAATTGTTTCCTGGTCTCTACCATCATGCCTCGTAGTGGAGCAGGGACATTGTGTAATTTGTAGTATTTTAGGGCGGGTTCGCTTAATCCATTCATTAATTAGATTATCCATTTGATGAAGCCCTTCCACACTTGCTTTTCCAATAAAAGACTGCACCCTCATAATTTATTCTCCTTTCCTATTCATATAACTATACACTATCTCAGACCTCATTTCAATACTTTTTCTACAGTTTTTCTCATAATATCTAAAGGTGCAGGGCAACCCGTCCATAATTCGAATTGTAGGGCAGCCTGTTCTAAAAGCATCTCTATTCCTGTAATTATTTTACAACCTTTACTTTCGGCTTTCTGTAAAAGTTCTGTATATAAAGGTCTGTATATCATGTCAAGTACTGTATGCTTAGGAGTTAGTAAATTATAAGGAAAATTTATTTTTTCATCGGAATGTCCTGTCATTCCAGCAGGTGTCCCCTGAATGATAATTTCATGAGAACTTACATATTGGTCAAAATTTTCGTGTAAATAGCCTTGTTGGAATTTAATATGAGGGTAGATCTCTTTTAAGTCATTCAGTAACCTTTCCAGACGGGCAGGTGTTCTACCCAAAATGGTGATTTGTTGAGGTTGCACTCTTTCTGCAAATGTAAATGCGACTGCACGAACAGCCCCGCCTGCTCCCAAAAATAAGATTTTTTTGTTTGTTAAGTCAACTCCTGCATGATTGAAAGCATTTAAAGTGCCTGTCCCATCCGTAATTGTTCCGATAAGTTTGTCTCCTTCATGTGTAATTGTATTAACACTTCCAATTTTTTGAGCCACCGGGTCAATTTCATCAAGAAAAGGAATAACGGCTTCTTTATGGGGAATGGTAACGCTAATCCCACGGAAATTATCCATAGCACGCATGCCACGCAGACAGGATTCCAAATCGGTTATATCAAAGGCGAGATAGACATAATTCAAACCCAAACTCTGAAAACCCGCATTGTGAATTGTCGGAGACAAAGAATGCCGAACAGGATGTCCTATAACGGCACATAATTTTGTGTTTACATCAATATGTATCATTTTATTTTCAGTCATATTTATCCTGGAGGCCAACCCAAATCTCTACCACCTAATATGTGTAGGTGAATATGAAAAATGAGTTGTCCGCCTTGAGCATTACAACTTAACACATAACGGAAACCCGGCTCTGCAATTCCTTCCTGTCGGGCAATTTCATTAGCACGAAGCAGCATTTTTCCTAATAGTAAGGTATCTTCTTCACGGGCATCTGTGATTCGGGCGATATGTTTGCGGGGAATGAGTAATACATGCACAGGTGCCGCTGGATGTATATCGCGGAAAGCGTAAAACTCTTCATCAGAATAAACCTCTGTAGAAGGGATCTCCTTCTTTGCTATTTTGCAAAAAAGACAATCTTCACTCATAAATATTTCTCCATATCTTTTAGTATTCTTTTTTTATTTTGCTAAAAAAGAGCATTACTGGTCAAATAAAAAAACTTTTTGGGGTAATTTTTCAAATCGTTTTTGCCGTTGCATGATAAGAGCGGAACCTAATAAAGCAGATAATTCACTGCGGTAGATATTCTGACCTAAGTGAACAGCAATGGCTCCATGCTCCTTCGCTATTTTAATTTCTTCTTCCGACAAATCACCTTCAGGACCAACAATCAATCCACAGTTTGATATATTGCTTACCTGCTCGATAGACACCGAATAAGGTTGTATTGCTGCCATTAAAAGTACCCCTTGAAAATCGGTAATGGCTGTTTCTAAATTTTTATATACACTTAAATTAGGGAACCATTCCCTCCCTGTGGTTTTACATGCCTGTATTATCCATTTTTTTCCTTTTTCTAATAGACGAAGTGGACGCGTAGAACGCTCAGCCTGAAAGAAACGAAACTCTGAAATACCTAACTCTGTTCCATAATTAAGAATAGTTTCTATAGCACTATCACGGTGAAGCCAGCCTATAATAAGGGAAAGTTTTTTTTCTTCGGGAGGTATGTATTGATAATGTCTTATTTTTGCTTTAAGGGTGTCCTTAGAAATATGAACTACCTCACCAAGCCACTTATGCCCCATACCATCAATAAACGCAATAGGTTCGCCAACTTTCATCCTCACAACACGGATAGCGTGATGGGCTTCTTCTCCTTGTAATATAATTTCACCTTCTTGAGGTGTTGTTGATGGAACAACAAAATAGAACAAATGAGGCATAAATGTAAACCCTTACGATATATGTCAATTTTTCATGTTTTAAGAGTGTATGTTAAAATGTTGCTGATTTCAAACTTGGGGAGTAATTATTATGGATAAAGATATGAAAAAAAATGACCTGAAATCAATGTATCGAACCAAAGTTGAAGGTTCCTTCCCGGAATCCATAGATATTATGGGAAAACGATGGGTCAAAGTAGAAGACCTGCGTTACGGAACCAATCCGCACCAACCCTCTGCTTTTTATCGTCCTCTTGAAGGAGATAAAGTGTTTTTGGGTGCCTATCAGATATTAAAAACAGGGAAGAGTGGATTGTCTCAGACCAATTTGGAAGACCTCCATCATGCCTTCGGTATTCTGAAATTCTTAGATAAACCAGCATGTGCGGTAATGAAGCACTGTAATCCTTCGGGTGTTGCTATCCAACAAGAAGGGCAAACTCTGGCGGATGTATATCGTCGTGCTCGAGATGCAGACCCTCAGGCAGCATTTGGCGGTGTTGTCGCTTTTAATACAGAAGTAGATGAGGCAACTGCGGATGAAATTATGCAGACAGTTATTGAAGGGGTTTCGGCACCCCGTTTTACAAATGAGGCATTAGCCGTTTTTAATAATTTTGAAAAATACAAGCGAAATAAAGAAATACGCATAATACAGGTTCCTCCTCTGGACCGCTTGCCTAAATATGTAGGCGATGATATTTACACATGGGAAATGAAGGTATTTGATGATGGTAGTATTGTTTTAGCGCAACCCTACTTGACAAAAATAAAGAGTTCGGCTGACTTTATAAAAGCCAATACAGAACATCCCAAAAAGGGGAAAATCGAAAGCACAGTTACACCCTCCCAAAGAGAATTAGATGACCTATTGTTTGCCTGGTATGTGAATATTCATGTTCGTTCCAATGGCGTTGTGATAGTGAAAAATGGTCAAACACTTGCGGTTGGTACAGGACAACAGGATCGTGTCGGTGCGGTTGAACAGGCTATTGAAAAAGTTCAAAAGAAATACAAGGGGAATGAAACACTCGAAGGTGCCGTCCTTGCATCGGATGGTTTCTTCCCATTTCCAGATGCTGTTGAAATGGCTATTCATGCAGGTATAACTGCATTTCTTCAACCCGGAGGCAGTGTGAGCGATTATGATGTAATTGAAACAGCCAATAAAGCCGGTGTAGCAATGTTATTTACAGGCGAGCGCTGTTTCTCACATCACTAATTTTTATAAATCATCTAATAATCTTACATATCTGAAATCATCTACATTAATATGTCCCCATGCATCCATACTATCATCAATTATTTCAATTTCTGCATTTTCCCCCTTAAACTCAGCAACATTCCATACTACAAATTGCATATCCTCTCGGTTTTCGGTATTTTTTGCAGACCTTACTACTTTACCATTCACATAAAGACGGACTTCCAATCCTGAACCTTTTCCTCCACCTAAAAGAAAGCGAATCGCATAACCGCGTATTTTGAAAGGTTCAGAACGCAAAGAACCAAAAGCCACATCTTTCCTTACCATTCCGGGTTCTTCTCCGGGTTTACCTTGATATAACTCATAGGTTCCTATCCAATACTTTCCTTGATGATTGGAATGTTTACCAGCCTCCCGTGCAGAAGGATTATCTCCCAAAGTAGGCTGTCTTTCAAAGGCTGAACCTTGTGCCTTCCAGTGTTCGAGATTACCCATTTCAAAATCGCTATTGGGAAATAGCAACATATTGTCGGGTGCCGAATATCCACGAAAATCATCGGCATTAATACATCCCCACGCTCCTTTATCATTGTCTATAATGGAGATTATCGCAGGTTGGTTGAGGAACTCTTTTACATTCCAGAATTCCCGAATCAAAAGGGGATGATTCTGTCCCGAGGTTTCACGAACTATCTCTCCATTTACGATAAGTCGAACGGCGGTTGTTTTTTTTGACCCGCCACTGATAAGAAATCCAATATAGGGAGTTGTGATTATAAAGGTTTGAGATATCAACTCTCCAACGGCATCATTTTTTTGAGCATCACCCGCTTTTTGTCCCGGTAATCCTTGATAATTTTCATACGAACCGACCCACCAGGAACCCTGAGGGAGAGCACATTTAGGAGATTCCCGTGCGAGAACATTATCACCATAAGTAGGCTGATTTAAAAACGCCTTTCCAAAAGCACGCCAATTATCTAAATTTCCATGTTCAAAATCACTATTCGGGAAGAGGAGTTTTGCTTTTTTGGAAAATTTAGGGATAGCAGAGGGCTGTGAATAAATGTAAGATGTAGAGAATAAGAAGATAATGAACAATACAAACAATGGAAATTTTATCTTTTTCATATAATACTACCTTATAGTTTTGTCTCCATTATAAACAATTTTATACTAAAAACTTCACCTATGGAACAAAAAATTTTTTCTCTTTATCCTCTTACTATGTAATAAATTAGAAAATTAATGAATAAAAAAGTTATACAATATGGAATATTTGTATAACTGGAATGTATTTAGTTATTAAGATAAACGACATAAAGATGGTAATTGAAAATGACGATATAAGGAGTGTGTCTTATTTTTAATTTACCTCAAAAATATGTATACTATAAAGCATCTGCCTTACAATATAAATCAAACTTTGATTAAGGGTAGAAAGAGGTGGAAGATAAGGATTTCATAAAGAATCCTTTTTTAGAGAAAGGATTATATACATATATTGCAGAGATTTCTAAAATCCCTCTTCTTAGCACAGAAGAAGAGAGGCGGTTGGCTTTCCGTATTCAAAAAGGAGATGGAAAAGCACGACGCAAACTGATTTTATCCAATTTGCGTTTGGTTGTTAGTATTGCAAAGAAATATATTTATTATGGTGTGTCTCTTTTAGACCTGATAGAGGAAGGAAATATCGGTCTGATGAAGGCGGTTGAAAATTTTGACCCACGGCGTGGAACAAAATTTTCAACTTATGCTACATGGTGGATTCGTCAGGCAATTACAAGGGCACTTTCCAATCAAAGTAGAACAGTTCGTGTTCCGGTATATTTAAATGAAAGTTTGGCAAGGTATCGAAAAGCATTAGAAGAACACTTTATAAAAACAGGTTCTCGCCCATCTGTTCAGGAAATATCAAAACTCTTAAAAATAACTCTTGATGAAGCGGAACAACTTCAAATTTACCTCGATTCTGTGATGTCCTTTGATTTCGTTCAAACAATTGATGTTGATGAAGAATCATCATCAATCCTCAGGTCTCATTCTGCATTGAGGACAGAAAGCTTTGCTCAGGATGTAGAAAAAGAAAATGACCTTGAATTCCTTATTAATCTTTTACCTGAGACTGAAGCAAAGATTATCCGTTATCGTTATGGGCTGATTGATGGAAGACCCTATACATTAGCGGAGACAGGCAAAGTATTAAATATGACCCGTGAACGAGTCCGACAACTGGAACGATTGGCTTTGCGATTTTTGCGTCATTATGTTGAAGAGCATAAAGAACTTTTTTAACACGAACCTTAAAGGAAAAGGAAACTATGGATTTAAAAGGTGTTATTCGAAATGTTCCCGATTTCCCTAAACCTGGAATTCAATTCAAGGATATTACAACACTCCTACTCAATCCACAGGCATTCCAATACACAATCAATTGTTTTGTTGATCGTTATACATCTTTAAATATAAATGCTATCGTAGCGGTAGAATCCAGAGGTTTTATTTTTGGTTCTGTGATTGCATATAACCTGAAATGTCCTTTAGTTTTAGCACGAAAGAAAGGAAAACTTCCTGCAGAAAAAATTACCGAAAGTTTTGCCTTAGAATATGGTTGGGACACCATCGAGATGCATGTAGATGCTCTAAAAGAAGGACAGAGAGTAGTCATTGTAGATGATTTGCTTGCAACGGGAGGAACCGTTTCTGCGGTAGTAAAATTAGTGAAGCAATTAAAGGCAATTCCAATAGAAGCCGGCTTCGTTATCGAATTACCAGCACTCAAAGGACGAGAGATACTTCAACCCCTCCCCGTTTTCTCCTTAGTCCAATTCGACGATATTTAATTGTAACTATATATTTTTAATTAAAAAACACATTTCACTTTTGCTACAAATATTAATTCTTTCTGTTCAAAAGTACTTTTAAAAATATTTTTGCAATTTAGCAATAATCAGTATGATTGTTTATGCAAACTTCTCCGTGTTATTAAAACAGAGGATATGACACCGATTAATAGGATAAGTATTCCAAGATACCCAATATTATATACAGGTATAGCCTTTGACACTGTGAGCAAACAGTGATTTGATGCAATTGTTGATTTATTGTCACTTATCTCAACCCAATAAGTGCCTGCATCTTCTAATGCAGCGTTGTTAATAACAAATAGAGGAGCGTCCTCTCCAATATTGTATATTCCTGTACTATAATGAGGTTGATACTTCCATTGATAATGAATATCTCCTAAACCTCCTGTTATTGCAACAGAGAAAGTCCAAGCATCTCCCTCTGTGATAGAACCTCCTTGTGGTTGGAGAGTAATTGTAATTCGTTGTCCTATCAATACATGGGCGGCATCAGATAATAGCGTGTCTTTTATATCTCTTACCTGAACATAATAATTTCCAGATAAGGAATTATCGAGGGTCGGAGATACATAAATAGGAGATGTATTCTCTTCGGAGACTATCTCCCCATCTTTGTACCATGTATATTGTCTCGTTCCAAAGCCATCTGTCGTTTCCACATCCAATTCAAAATGTTCTGCTTCATCGGTATACAACATAACATCTAATGGGTGACGAGTAATTGCAAGGTCTTCACCGGCATAAACTCTGCATACATTTGATTGCAGGGATTCCCGTTCATCTCGAGAAACTATGTAATATTCGCCATCTTGTTCTTTGGTCGGATAACCTAATTCAAGAACCGTAGTGTTTGTCCCTATTTCTGTGGCTCCATTTCCTTTGTCATACCACCATTGATAACTTAAATTACCCATACCACCGGTTAATGACACAGAAAGGGTAAGAGGTTCGTTATAAGGTGCAAGAATGACAGGATCTAAGTTCTCTGTGTAGGCCATATGTTCCGCAAAAAGAATTTCAGCACCATCTGAAATTAAAATATTCTCTGGTACCTCATCCCAAACCTGACAGGTATATATTCCTGAAAGTTCAGGGGCTAAGGGAGAGAATACATAATCGGATTGATTATTTATTCCGGGAGCAGGTTCTCCGTTCCGCAACCAGAGGAATTGGACAGTTCCATATCCGCCTTCTGTCGCTACGGATAAAGTATATTGATTAAGTTCATCTGTATAGAGATGTATCCCTATAGGATGATTTCTAATTGTTAGTGGATTATCAACTATAAAAAGATATACACTACTTGACATTACGGATCTATATCCTGCATCTTGTATCTGGACAAAGTAAAAGTCTTCATTTGTTTCGGTTAAATTGGAGAGAAAAAGTTCCTTCCCTGAGGGCTGTAAACCAGTTTTTAATAAACCTTGACTATGTCTATACCATTTGTAAAGCAATGGTTGTATACCTCCGGATGTCTCTACTCGGAAAAGCACAGACTGTCCCGGATTACGGACAGCGGGTTCTGGATGTAATATAATGGTGAGCATTTCCTGAACATGTAAATACCCTGAAGGAGATATTATCGTTGTTCCTGTCCCATCACTATCTGTTACTACACAGCGATATATACCCGTATCGCTTAGCAAAATATTATTTATTGTTAAAGTATCAGTATCTATTCCATTATATTTTACTGAATTTGTTAATGCTTCGCCGGTATCCAATTCACCATTATTATTTTCATCTTTAAACCATTGATAAACATATCCTGGGTTCCCTCCACTGGGTAAAACTACCAGAGGAACTGATACCGTTCCCTCATATACCCACACGGGACAAGGACCATGAACGCTAAGAGTATTCTGGACGAGTATTTCAGTACTTCCTGTTTCTACGCGTCCAAAGGGTGCGGTGCCTATTTCATCATAAACTTCAACGGAGTAACTGCCACTATCTTCAGGTCCTGCCGGGGAAAGTAGTAAATAAGGCATATCAGGAGCAGATAAACTTATACCATTCCGTTTCCATATATAATGTAATTTTCCTTTTCCACCTGTTGCACTTACCGAGAGAACAAGATTATCTCCTTTGGTATACATACCACCCATAGGTGGTTGAATAATATTAACAGCGGGATAAACTACTACCAGAGAAGAGTTATCGCTACTCTCAGTGTGAGTGCTATCTGTGACCTCTACGGTATAAACGCCTGTGTGCTCTGTGGTAACATTGTATATATATAAGAAGGGGACGGAAGTGATTGCTACTTCCTGCCCATTTTTCAGCCAGCGATAAGATTTTGTACCTGTTCCCCCTACTACCTGGGCATTAAGTGTTAAAGTATCTCCTGCATGTATTTCTGTGGAAAGAGGAGAAATAGTAATGTCCATGCCGACCTTAATAGAAACTGTCCTTGTATTTGGTATTGTTGTTGTCCATATCGCCCCATCGGGTATAGTTCCAATTAAATATGGATTTTCTCCACTTACATAAAGAACCACATCATTAGCATCGGCACCTCCATTATTGACAACAAAAATCTGTTTTGCTAAATTAAATATAGAATTGCTTCCTTCTAAAACGACAAGTTCAACCAAATCATTTTTGGGTGTAACGACCAGATTCTTATTCCAGAAATTAGGCTCTGTGAAGCCTCCGGAAGCAGGACCTCCTACTAATTGTGGAATAAGATACCCCATTTCTGTTGGATCATAAGGTCTTGGGGCTTGTAATACAGTAACATTCCGTGTACTTGCACTAACTATATTGTCTAAAAACACAGGATTTTGCGGTGTTGTCATGTTCGATATGGAAGTAAATCTTCCACGATAAATAGTGTCTGTTAAAGTTGTATAGTTATTGCAAGCGATTGAACCAGTTCCTGCGAACACAATAGTTCCATGTAGTTTAACCATCCCTGGTGTTCCGCGACCTCCATTACCACCAGCACCGGATGTGCCACTGGCTCCACCTGAGCTACCTGTTCCACCAGCACCACCTCTTCCTCCGGTTCCTCCGTTACCTCCTGTAACTGTAATAGGATAGCAAATTGACCCGCTTAGAAAACCATAAGTGCCTGTGCCACCGGGGAAACCATTTCCACCAGTGTCCCAATTATTTCCCGGGTTTACACCTGAGGAACCGGCATTTGATGGAACGACAGCACCTCCATTTTGTGGAGGACCTGCTGAAATATCAATAACACCTCCAAATT
>AWNW01000058.1 GCA_000493945.1 Candidatus Hydrogenedens terephthalaticus JGI OTU-1 | reverse complement strand
CTTTATGGTGGATTGGATTAGGTGTATTCGTTGTGGGTTTGCATCTGTTCTTTTTCAGTAATATGCCGAAACAACAGATATATGAATGGCTGAAAAGTGAAAGTATCGCACTCGGATTAGCCTTACTAATTCGCTGGCCTATTGCAGAGCCATATAGAATTCCATCCAGTTCTATGGAACCCACATTACATGGTGATTTCCGCTTTGGTAAAGGAGACCGTGTTTTTGTCAATAAGTGGATATATGGAGTTCGTTTTCCTTTCTTAAACAAAAGGATATGGTATGGGAAAAAACCACAACGCTGGGAAATTGTTGTATTTAAAACGGTAGAAAACGATGCAAAACATAAAACTTTGGTAAAAAGGGTTGTAGGGTTACCGGGTGAGCGTGTTCATATTAAAGACGGGAAAATATTTATTAACGGGAAACCTTTAGAATTACCACCGGATATGCCAGATATTTATTACACCTCCGGACCCGTAGGAATTGGAGGAATGGAATACGGAATACGAACTGAAGATAAGTATTCATTGATACCAGAAAATTGTTATTTTGTATTAGGGGACAATAGTACATATAGTCGGGATGGCCGTTTCTTTGGTTGGGTACCAAATGAACATATTGTAGGTAGAGTAAGTTGTATCTGGTGGCCCCCATCTCGATGGAGAGACTTTACAGGTTTCAGCAAAACTTGGTGGTGGAAAGCACTTTGCTTACTTACTTCAATTTTTGTAATTATCCGTTTATTTTTTGCAAGGTCTGTTGTTTGGTATACATGGAATTCAGACAGGTTATATCATTATGTAGTAAATCAATTATCTTACGGCTTGAGATTACCTTTTACGAAGATATGGCTTTATACATGGAAGAAGCCCCAGAGAGGAGATATTGTTGCATATATAACACCCAAAGGAGTTGAGAATATCCCTTCAGAACTCGTCCTTTGTGGAATGGTTGTTGGTATTGAAGGTGATAAAGTTTCCATTCAAAATGATACCGTCCTCATTAATGGAAAAGAGTTAACCGATACTCCGTTCCCACTGGG
Source organism: Candidatus Hydrogenedens terephthalaticus JGI OTU-1 (assembly GCA_000493945.1). Classification (GTDB taxonomy): domain Bacteria; phylum Hydrogenedentota; class Hydrogenedentia; order Hydrogenedentales; family Hydrogenedentaceae; genus Hydrogenedens; species Hydrogenedens terephthalaticus. The sequence goes on along the minus strand of AWNW01000058.1, from coordinate 14,613 downwards.
AAAAATAGAATCTCCTTTCTCAAATCGAGAGGCACCATACGGTTCACTAAAGGACAAAGAACACAGTCTTGTGCCTGTTGGTAATGTATTTGTTATCTGGAATTTCCCCAAAAAGGAAATGGAAATCGCCATAGACAGTAGAACAATAGGTTGGATACCCGAAAGTTACATTCTCGGCAAACTTTCTTTTATCTGGTGGCCACTCACACACTGGAAAAAACTTTAATTACCAACTGACTTTATATATTTCTCCATATTTATGCTTTAAATAGGCAATGTATGGCTGATGAGATATGTCGGAACCGCAAATATCCTTAACAATATCTCGTGAACATTGTCTTCTTCCAACTTTATATACATGCTCCTTTAACCAATCGCGAATGGGAATAAAATCTCCTTGAGCAATTAACTCCGAAATATCTAATGTGCTTTTCATTTTTTCTGTTATCTGTGCTGAAAATAAATTTCCGAGTGTATAACTTGGGAAATAACCAAAACTACCGTGTGCCCAGTGAATATCCTGCAAACATCCATAGGCGTCATTAGGCGGTAGATAACCAAACAAAGACTTGAAAAGGTCGTTCCAACATTCAGGAATATCCGATACAGATAATTTTCCTTCTATTAAATCCTTTTCAATCCTGTACCGAAGGATAATATGGAGATTATAAGAACATTCATCTGCTTCAACACGGATACAATTCGGAAAAACACGATTTATTTCTTTATATATAATCTCTGGAGTTATACCTTCCAACTCCGAAGAAAAGTACTCTTTTAAAATAGGGAGAAGAAACTTGCAAAAGGGATAACTCCGACCAATAATATTCTCCCAGAATCTCGACTGAGACTCATGAATACCTAATGAGGGGGCTTGTGCTAAGCATGTGCCACGGTCTTCTTTACGAAAACCTTGCTCATAAAGAGCATGTCCTCCCTCATGAAGGGAACTAAAAATTCCCGAAAATAAATAATCAGGATTTAATCGCGTTGTAATTCGCACATCATATATATCAAAATTAGTTGTAAATGGATGAACAGAGCGGTCTTGTCTCCCCGAATTAAAATCAAAACCAATAGCATTCAACAAACGAAGTGTTATTTCCCATTGTTTTTCTGTATCCCAACTTTTCCCTTCAAAAACAGATTTCTCTATACCTCGTTGAAGAATTGTCTGATATATTTTAGATTGTTCTATTTCTAATTCATAAAAAAGTTTATCTAATAGTTTCGTATCTACACCTCGTTCAAAATCCTCTATTAAAGCATCGTAGGGAGAATTTGCATAGCCCAATAACTCTGCTTTTTCTCTACAAAGATTTATAATTGCTTCTAAATCTGTTTGAAATAAAGAAAAATCGGATTTGCTTCTCGCTTCTACCCATGAATGGTATGCTTTGCTTCTTGCTTGTGCAAATTTTCCTACCCATTGTTCGGGAATTTTTATTGAACGCTGATAATCATACATCGCTTCCCTGACCATTGCTCTGTCATCCGGGGCTAAATATTCCTGTCGTTCTATAAAATATACCAAATCATCGCCTAATAAAGGGTCTGTTTCTAATTTGTGTATCATCTCCGCTATTAATTTGAGTTGTTGTCCTCTACTTTCTGCTCCCCCGGGCGGCATATTTACTTCTTCATCCCATTGTAATAAAGCAAAAACAGCACGGAGATTTAAAATTTCGGACAGACGCTCTTTTAATTTCAAAAATCGTTCTTCTTGATTTCCCATCATGAACCTCTCCTCTTAAACTTCTAAAAATTATCGAGTAGATATAGGCTTGGAATTGTTCTCTAACTGCTTGCGGTATTTCTCTATTTTCTTCTTGATTTCTTCATTCTTAGGGTCAAGAACAGTCGCCCGTTCCCATTCTGCAATTGCCCGTTTTAAGTCTCCCTGTAATAAATACGCATCACCTAAGTGGTCCCGAAGCACGGCGTCATCCGTATCCATCTTATAAATGGCTTTCCGTATATACTCAATCGCCTTGTCCGCATTCCCCTGCCGATAATAAACCCAACCCAAACTATCCAGATAGAAAGGATTTTCCGGGTCAATCTTCAAAGCACGACGAATTAAATTTTCTGCTTCCGTTAGATTTACATTTTTATCCGCATACAAATATCCTAAGAAATTGAGCAATTCTGCATTTTCAGGATCTAACTCAATACATACTTTTAAATGTTTTTCTGTATTCTCAAATTGTTTCAATTTGTCATAACAAATTGAAAGATAGTAGTGAACCCACAAATTTTTATCATGTTCTTGTAATAAGTGGCTCAATACCTCAATAGCCTTCTCTTCCCGCTCTGCAACCATCAAAATTCGAGACCAAATTAAACATAGTGCCAAAGAATTTTTTTCTTTCACTAATGTCTCTATTTGGCTTTCAAACCAGCCCGAAACAATTCCTGTCCCAAAATTATTCCAAATCGCATTTACAAAATCATTGCATTCATTATCTACTGTTTCTGCAAAATCATCTATGGTTTGTAAAATTCCTTGATAATCCGTATTTCCTGAGAGTTTTAAATTTAAAGTAAGTAATAATTTACTTATCAACGGATATTCATTCACAGGGAGCAAAGACATCGCACGGGAATAATTACCATCTCGTAATAGGAAAAAAGAAAGCAACAATTTCTGAAGAGGACTTGTTTCTTTAGAAAGCATCATTCTTTGTGCAACTTCACCCGCTTTTACCATTTCTCCTATACGGGCATATACTCCCAATAAGACTTCCCATGCTTTTATATCCTCAGGCTTTTTTTGTATATATTGTTCCAGAGATTGAATTGCTTTCGGCAATTGATTTTCATCAATATAAAGCAAAGCAAGAATATATTGAGCCCGTATCATTCGTGGGTCTAATTTCAGGGCTTTTTCTAATTCTGTAATAGCTAATGGATTATTCTTTATACGGGCATAAGTCAAACCTAATTGGTAATGTAGCAAAGCACTATTAGGTCTTTTTTCTATCATTCTTTTGTAAATATCAATCGCTGCAACTAAATCATTGGTATCTTCTTGTAATTCTAATAATGCACTATAACCCAGAACATCTTCGGGGTTTAATTCGATGGCTTTTTGAAAAGCATCTACAGCATCATCAATTTTTCCTAAACGATGACACAATTCTCCACGAATTAGATAAAGAAAAGGTAAATTTTTTTCTTTTTGAATTACTTTATCCACACTTACCAATGCTTGTTCATACTTTTCTGCCATAAGATAAAGGCGAATAAGACGCACCCAGGGTGTCGTTGCATCCGGGTCATACTTTAATGTTTCTTCCAATTCTTGTATCGCTTTCTCTGTATCCCCTTGTCGGTGATAAATCATAGCCGAAAGATAATGAGAGAGAGATTTTCCCTTGAGTTGTGTTGTTGGTTTGTTAAATACGGTTTTTACATCCATGCTTAAATGAGAAGGGGATACCTGACAATTGGCTAAGAAAAATAAAAATGGTAGTAAAAAAAATACTTCTTTCTTTATAAATTTCATATCTACTTTAATCCCATGTATCTATTTTCATTCCGGAAATAAGGACCCGGTCATCTGGTTTAAGGGCTTAAAACTCAACCGATGAATGGGCGATGGTCCGAACCTTTCAATAGCCAGTAAATGCTCTTTCGTCCCATAACCTTTATGTTTTGCAAATCCATATTCCGGATATTCCTTGTCAAATTCTTTCATAATTCTATCGCGTGTTACTTTTGCAATAATACTTGCCGCACCAATTGATGCGGAGCGTTGGTCTCCTTTGATTATTTTCCATGCAGGACATGGAAATCCTTTTATGTCATAACCGTCAATTAAAAGTAAATCGGGCTTATTTTTTAAACAAGATACGGCTTCTGTCATTGCCCGAATATTGGCTAATTGAATTCCTACTTCATCAATTACTTTATTGCTAATTACAGATATACCAATATCATGTTTTTCAGACATTAGTATATCAAATAACTCTTCCCTTTTTCTTTCAGTCAATTTCTTTGAATCATCAATACCCTGGACTTCAGAATACAGAACCACTGCTGCAGAAACAATAGGACCTGCCAGAGGTCCTCTTCCTGCCTCATCTACCCCGGCTATATAAACAAAGCCCTGTGCCTTCCCTTTATTTTCAAAAAACCACTTATCCGTAATATTCAGTTCTTTATTCATTTATAAGATGTATCCTTTGCAAATATATTCTAACCCAAAGCATTTACCCCTTTAAAAACAGTCAGGGCGAGCATGTCCTCCGGACATTCTCGCCCCAAATTAAAACTAATTAAATCTCAAATATTATAATCCTGGCGGTAACAAGTGACCGTAGGATAATGTTGTTCTGGAACCATCAGTATTAAATACTGTAATGAAGTTCACATTGGCACCCTGAACATCATTGGGTCCACCAATCCATTCAATAACAGCAGAACCGTTCTTCTTGGTGTCAATGATACCGACACCCGGAATCGGTGTGTTGTTATCAGGACTGATAGGTCTGTCAGGAACCAATACACCCTGTCCACCTTCCTGACCTCTTGTTGCATTAGGATCTACTGTGGAATCTGGGTCATAAGCACACGGACGGAAAGCCAATGCTGACCTCGGTGCAATGGTGAAACTGTTATCGGGTGGGAAAGGACCCAAGCAAACACCATCTGCATTGTAGTAGGTAATGTAGCATGTCAATGTAGTGTCTACATTGCTCTTCAGATAAACCAGGTTCATAGCGCCTGATTTTCCTACGGCTGGTGCAACAGGTACACCTACATTTGCAGGGAGTGTGTCTGCGAACCATGGAATTGCCAATGAACTGGCAAATGCCACTCCGGTTCCTAATAACACTAACAATGCGGCGAAACTAAGTTTTCTCATCTTTTCACCTCCTCTCGTGGGGGTTTACCTAAACTTTTTGCCATGTTCACGAGAACATGACTTTGTTTAGTTTTTTTTATTCAATTTTCACTATATAGTTTATACCACAAACCAGTTTGGATTGTCAAGTCAAATTTTAAAATTTTTTGAAAAATTTTATTCCCGAAAAATTTAATCTAAGTAACCTAGATTCCTCAATGTCTCCTTTGTTTCTTCCGTCATATCTATTACCTTTCTTCCATCTCCCGTTCCTTTTGAATAGTATTCGACCCAAAAGGAAAATCCTTTTTTATCATCAGAACTATTTGTCCCCTGAATTTTCATATCTTCACTTGAAAAATAAAACAATCTTTCATCTTTTGATTGTAAAACATGATATTCAGATGGATAATTCATCAATGAACAATTTTGGATATGAATTTTCAATTCACTTTTATCTTCTACCGGCACAATCTGAATTATTGCGGGCAGAGAACTTTTCGGGAGAAATACATCTGCTTTCAGTTCCATTGGTGTTGTTCTTTCATTTTTCGTTCGTAACACTCCCCCTTGAATTTTAGAAAATAGAATCGGCACAGAACATTGTATATTCACCGAACCTGTCCAGAACAAAACAGGATTTGAAAAACATAACCACCATCCCTCTTTTCGTAATCCAAATTGAGTATTAAATATTTCTTTCATTTCCCAAAATACTTCATATTCCTTATCTTTCAAATTGAAATTTTCATGTTCATCTCTACTTAAATCAAATAAAGACATCTTCCCTACTTTTATATCCTCCAAAAACTTATACCCCCCTTTTATAATTGCTCTCATTTTGTTTGACGAATTTGTAGAAAAAATAAAATCTCGGTTGACTTCCTTACCTTCAATAAGGTTCATCAGCGAAATTCCGTCTAATGACATAGAATTTTTATAATTGAGTAAGTCTAAAATAGTTGGAACTATATCCTCTAAAATCACATTTCCCTTTATCCTTAAACCTGCATATTCCTGGTATGGAAATTTCACCATCATTACAACTTTTATATTTTCCTGATATACATTGTTGTCATGATTAAAGAAACCGTGTTCACCTAATGATTCACCATGATCCGAAACCACTACAATTAACGCTGGATCATATAAACCTTCATGCTTCAAAAAACTAAAAAAATCGCCTAATGCATAATCTACTTTAACTATGCAATCATCATAAAGAGCTTGGATATATTTTATCTCCGCTTCAGTAAGATTTATATCTCCTAATGCTGCATGGAATAAGAACAAAGTTCCTGAAGATATATCCTCACAGCCTGGATACAAAAAAGATGGGCTCTCATAAGCACGGGAAAACATTTTGAATCTTTCTTCTTCAGCATTGTAAGGAAAACCTTTATATCCTACAGAATGAATATCATAATTATGTAGGAACACAAATAATTGCTTCTCTTTTGTATTTCTTATCCATTTTTTTGCATCTTCGTGAACCTTAAACACAGACCTTCGCTCTCCCTCTGAAATCCCTGGAATAGAAAAAAAATCCATTCCACGAGAGAACCCGCGTGAGGGTAAAAACCACCATCGAAAACCGGTAAATCCCGCTGTTTGATATCCACACTCTCTTAGAATTTCTGCCACAGTTCGCACATGCAAAAAAGCATTACTATTACTTGTAACTCCATGATTTTCCGGGTAAAGCCCTGAGAGCAAACTCATATGGGCTACTGGTGTAAATGGCTGGGTTGTATAAGCATTCTCGAAGACCACGCCATCTTTAGCAAACTCATCTAAATAGGGACTTGTCGGCAAATCATATCCATAGGGCAACAAATGGTCAGGTCTTAAAGTATCACATGAAATAATAAATATTGGTGGAGAAACTTGACTTTCCCGTCCTCTTTCAGAAATTATCATCGGGTTGCCCCAAAACCCATAATCCCCTGCATCATCTCCTAAAAAATCCATTAGAAATTTAAATTTCACCTTTTTATTTTCATACCTCGTTAAATCAATTTCTGTCCTCCTCCAACTCCTATCTTCAGGTTTATCAATAGGGTTCATCTCTGATTGGAATATAGTCTCATCTTTATCATCAACTTTCGTTTGAATGATAAATTTCATCCCTAAAGTACTACTCTTTTCAGGAGTTAAAAACTTCTTTGCAATATATTCTTTATATATTATTCCTGTGTAAAAAACTAATTTGCTTTTTGGAGGAACAACCTGTTCAATTTCTATTTTTTTATCACATAACACATCCATACTTATCTCATTTATAGCAACCTGACGAGGTCTTGACTCTGCATACGGCTGTAACATAACCCGCTCTAACTTTAATTTTTCTCCTGTTCCCCTCTTCAATAATCCTTTTACTCCCAAAATAAGACTTTCGGCCACATCAAAGAACGGAACATCCGTTAATATCAAAACATAATAGGTATAAGTATGAACTTTCCCATCTGGAATTATAGTCATACTTTGTGGATACAAAAGCAATTGATTCCCGCTCCTCTTACTTTTCCAACCCCAAACTAACTCACCCTCTTCATCCGAACTCATTTCAATTGAGACATATTGGTACTCTCCTAAATCAATTTCTTTTTTATACTCAAAATACAAAGACTGGGAACCTTTATCCACTTCTTTTGAAAAAGCACTACCATCCAAAATAAGTGGAGATGCTTTTGCTTTCTCCTTCCAATAAGCTTCTGCCAACCGAAAAATTGATCCATAAGATTGAAATGCCAATAATATCCCCACACACAAACACCCTACCGTTCTTCTTATACACAACAGAACCACTTTATATCTTTCGTTCTCTTTCTACACTGTGGGTTCATCAAAAAATCTTATCTATATTATGATATAAAATCTTACGCCCGAAAAACAATTACACATATTTCCACTATTTCATACCTTTATAATATATCCTACCAAATATCCCAAAAAAGGACAACATTCAATAATTGCTTTGGAAATTGTATAATAAAACATTAATATATAGTTAGGAATTCGTATATGAAAGAATTGTCAAGAAGAAACTTTCTCATAAGCACTACTTTACCGATGTTTCCCTATATATACAAATCTACGAACAAACAAAATGCTACAAATATACTCCTCATCATTTCTGATGATTTGAATAATTACACTTCTTACTTAAATTGCGACCCAAAATTATTAACACCGAACATTTATTCATTACAAAAGCAATCTATTACCTTTGAAAATGCCTATTGTCAATACCCTCTCTGTCATCCATCAAGGACAAGTATGCTCACAGGTCTATACCCCTTCTCTACAGGTGTATACATGTCCGAACAAATTAATCCAACAGAACTACCTATACTTCCTCAATATTTAAAAGAAAGGCATTACTTCACAGCAGGAATTGGTAAAGTATTTCATCCGAAATATAATATTGAAAATGTATGGGATTTTAATTTTGAACTATACGACAACCTCTACAATTTCATAAATAAAAAAGATGATCCTTTATCTGCACAAAATTTTTGTTACGGTCCTGTTGATATTTCTGTTGATGATACTCATGACTATAAAATCGTTCAACAAGCCTGTAATTTTATTCAATCACAGAAAAACAACCCATGGTTCCTTGCCGTTGGTTTACATACTCCTCATACTCCTCTTTTTGCTCCTCAAAAATTTTTCAAAAAAATTCCTAAAAATATCGTAAAAAAACCAACTGTTCCAGATGATGATTTGAATGATATTCCAGATGCAGGTATAAAGTTAGTCACCAAATATGATAAGACAAACATTCACCAACTTGTATTAGAAAGAAATATATGGGAAGAAATCATCCATGCTTATTTAGTACGAATTGCGTTCTTAGATGAACTGATTGGAGGTATATTAAAGAACCTTGAAGAAAGTGGGATGCTTAACAATACCTGTATCTTTCTATGCGGTGATAATGGATGGCACTTAGGGGAAAAGAAAAGATGGCAGAAATTCACCCTATGGCAGGAAGCTGTAAAGGTTCCTCTTATCGCACATCTTCCTAATGGGTATAAAGGAGGATTAACTATTAAAGAGCCTGCTGGACTTATTGATATTTTCCCTACAATAACAGACATCCTTTCCTTGAATAAACCCGAAAATTTAGAAGGTAAAAGTTTATTGCCATTGATAGAAAAACAAATAGAAAACCCGTATGTAGTAATTTCCCAGATAGAAAATAACAATTTTGCCTTCCGTACGAAACGATATTCCTACATTGTTTATTATGATGGGAGTGAAGAATTATATGACTATCAATCAGACCCCGGAGAATGGAATAATATTGCACATTTAGAAGAAAGTCAAAAAATAAAAAAGAATATTATTTCGTCACTTCCAGAGAATCAACGAGCAAAGTTAGCCTCCATTATTAATAAAGATATTTTTCATCTTTAAATCAATTTAAATAACCCAGATTTCTCAAAGTCTCCTGTGTTTCATCCGTCATATCTACTACCTTTCTTCCATCTCCCATTTCTTTTGAATAATACTCGACCCAAAAGAAAAACTCTTTTTTGTCATCAGAACTATTTGTGCCCTGAATTTTCATATCTTCACTTAAAAAATAGAACAATCTTTCATCTTTTGATTGTAAAACATGATAGTTAGATGGATAATTCATCAATGAACAATTTTGGATATGAATTTTCAATTCACTTTTATCTTCCACAGGCATAATTTGAATTATTGCAGGCAGAGAACTTTTCGGGAGAAATACATCCGCTTTCAGTTCCATTGGTGTTGTTCTTTCGTTTTTCGTTCGTAACACTCCCCCTTGAATCTTAGAAAACAGTATAGGCACAGAACACTGTATATTTACCGAACCTGTCCAGAACGAAACAGGATTTGAAAAACATAACCACCAGCCCTCTTTTTTTAACCCGAATTTTTGTATCAGTAATTCAGACATATTTTTATAGATTTCGGGTTGTTTCAAACTCACATCATAGTATTCCGCCATATTTCTTTGTAAATCAAACAAAGGTTTAATACCCTTAGGAATATCCTCTAAAAGTTTATATTGTCCTTTAATCAATGCTCGCATATCTCCTCTCAAACTGGATGAAAAGGTAAGTCTTTCCTCCGTTTTTCCTTTTGAAATAATATCTAACAAAGACATTCCATCTAACAACACATTCCCCTTTTGATTTAATATATCTAATACAGTGGGCATCAAATCCTCCAATATCACTCTATCTTTCACACGAAGCCCTGCATACTTATTATTCGGAAATTTGATAATGGTTACATTTCGCATACTTTCTTCATATACATTATCATGTCCATATAACCCATGCTCTCCTAAAGATTCGCCATGGTCAGAAACAACCGCTATAAAAGCGGAGTCATACAACCCCCTGCCTTTTAAGAAATCAAAAAAATCTCCTAAAGCATAATCTACTTTATAAACACAATCATCATAAAGGGCACGGATATAGGTAATCTCTTCCTCTGTAGGATAAACATCACCAGTTGTAAGATATTGAAGTAATAACCCTAATGAAGGAATATCTTCACAGCCTATATAACCAATTTCAGGCATTACCAATCCTCGGGAAAACATTTTAAATCGCTCCTCACCCGCATCATAAATCAAATCTCCATACGCTTTTGAATGCACATCATAATTATGCATGAAGACAAACATTCGTTGATTTTCATTTTTGATTATCCAATCCTTTGCCTCATCACAAACCTCTATTACTGTCCTCCGATTTCCTTCCCTCCCTTCTTCCGGAACAGAAAACAAATCCATTCCTCGTCCAAAACCACGAGACGGAATAAACCACCACAAAAACCCTGCAAAACCTGCTGTCATATATCCATAATTCCTCATTAGTTCAGGCAAAGTTTCAACATACGGGAAAACATCTGTATTACGAGTCAAGCCATGTCCTTCTGGATACCTCCCTGTAAGTATACTCATGTGTGCCACAGGGGTAAATGTCTGGGTTGTATATGCATTTTCAAAAACTACCGCATCCTTCGCAAAAGCGTCCAGATGTGGACTTGTAGGCAAGTAATATCCATACGGTAGTAAATGGTCGGGGCGGAGCGTATCACAAGAAATAATAAAAAAAGGTGTTTTATCTTGGCTATCTCCAATTATAGTATTAACAAGCATCGGGTTACCCCATACCCCGAAATCTCCGATGGGATTATTTATTGGGGTCATCTGAAAAATAAACTCTATTTCCTTACCTGCATATCTGGCAAGATTTAAAGCAACCCTTTTCCAATTTCTATCTTCCTCAGCCATTTGTGGTCGCATTTCTGACTGATATATTTTTTCTGTATTACCCTCCGATACCACATCAATTGAAAAGGATATTCCATCCGTCTGCCAATCCTTTCCCTCTGAAACTTTCTTATAAGCACCTAAAATAGGATTGTATATACCTGTATAAAAAACCAATTCCATCCCTTGCTCAATTTTCTGATTAAATATCATCTTTTCATCCCACAAAACATCCATACAAACACCACCCATAGTTAACTGTCGTGGATGTTTTTTATCATAAGGAATAAATACTACTTGCGATAACTCTATATCATTCTCATTAGATAATCCTTTTATTTCTACCCATACCTTGCCTGCTTTATCAAATATTGGATTTTCCCTATCCGTAAATCTCAACGCAAAGGAATATGTATGTATCTTATTGTCGTTAATCAGCCTTATCCCCTCCGAAGGGAAATAAATTTTATCATCCCATTTTTTACTTGACCACCCCCATTTTACTTCATAACCACTATTGCTGGCTACATATATATGGACAAATTGATACACTCCCAAGTTAATAGGAGATGTTGTGGAAAATAACATAATCCCTGTATTTTTATCGAAACTCTTTTCCCATTCTTTCCCCTCTAAGGTTAATTCCGAAGGCTTTTCAATTTTTTCCCAATATTCTTTTGAAAACCGATATATTGTTTCACCCCACGAAGCACAATATATTTGTAGAATACATACACAAACAAAAACAATTTGGAAGGCAACTTTTCCATAAAATAAAGAAATATTATATTTTTTTCTATACAGATTCCTATTCATATAAAACTATAAATATCCTGTATTCTTTATATTAAATATGGCATCTTCTGGAAGTTCCACTTCCTTTCGTTTGTTTTCAGACATTAAAGGTTTCTTGCGAATGAGTATATATGTATTACCATCATTGGGAATATCCGGTGCATTTTCCCAATACGGATATCTTTCTGGCAATACAAACTCATACTCATTTGTTAATTCACTACTTCCATCACGAGATAAAACTTTAAATTTTTCCGAACTTCTGAAACCTATTCTTAATTCCTGCTTCATATCCTTCGGATATAAATATAAAGAATAAGTATCCGCAATTTGGGGATAACTTATGGTTCCATATAAGCAATCCATTTTCTCTGCTTTTTTATACCAAAACATAATGTTATCAGGTATTACTGAAATTAAATTGGGTCCAGGACATATCAATACCTCATCAGGCATATTTGTCTTTTTCCCTTTCACCTCGATAACCCAACCCTCTCCATTGAAAAATCTATACGAACTCATTTCTTCTAAAAATTGTTTCGCCAGTTTATTTTCCTTATCAAAAAGATTAATAGATTCCAACGGGTCCTGTAATAAATCAAAAAAACTCATTTTAGATTCCCTAAATGAACATATAACCTTATATCTATCTGATATAAGGGCTTCTTCATTTTGAAATTGATTTTGAACAAATATTTTCCGTGGAGTAGTATATTTCCCTTCTATAATCTCAGTCAGTGATATACCATCCAGATTCTCGTAATTAACATTTAAATTATCTAATATCGTAGGAACAATATCCTCTAAACTAACCAGACTTTCTATTCGTTTTCCTGCATACATGCCATTAGGAAACTTTATCATCATCGGAACTCGTGCCGTATGTTCATATACATCAACATGCTCATAGCGACCGTGTTCCCCTAATGCCTCTCCATGGTCAGCAACGATTATAATCATGGATTTATCATACAAACCTTGTCCTTTCAAAAAATTAAATAAATCTCCTATCGCGTAGTCCACTTTTGCAACGCAATCATCATATAGAGCATTTATATATAAATTTTCGTAAAAATCCAATTTTCCCAATGTTGCTTGTATGTGATTAAAGAAACTTCTCGGATTAGGCATACATTCCGCTGTTAATAGTTCTGGAACTTCGAACAAATCACTGAAATAAAAAAAACGAGCATCTTCTGAACTATATATCGTCGCGGGAGGAAACATCCGTGTATGCACATCATAGTTATGTAAAAAAACAAAAAGATTGTCATACTTCAATTTTTTAATCTCGCTTTTTAGTATCTCTTGTGTAGGAAAAACATCGCGTAGATATTCTGGCGGATAATAAAACTTATCCATTCCACGCATGTACCCTCGGGAAGGCAAAAACCAGGTGGTAGCCCCTACCAATCCCATAGAATAATAACCTAACTCTTTCAGATATTCACCTAATAACTTTACATGATCAAAAGCAGGAAGTTCCGCATTAACTCCATGGTTCTTCGGAAAGAAACCTGTGAGTAAACTCATGTGAGCCACCGGAGTAAAGGTTCGGGTCGTATACGCCCTTTCAAACAATACTGCCTCTTTAGCAAACCTATCCAAATTTGGACTTGTCGGCAAACGATAGCCATAAGGTAACAAATGGTCGGCTCGCATGGTATCGCAGGAAATAATAAATATCGGAGGATACTGTTTCTTCACATCATCTCCATTCCGAATAATAACAGGATTGCCCCATAATCCATACTCACCTACTTCTGCTGTTTTTTTTGTAAAAATAATTTGCATTTTTTTCCCTGCAAACTTTGATAGGTCTAATTCTACAAATCGCCATTCACGGTCATCCTCTTTTTCCATCGGATTCATCTGATATTCATATATATTTTCTTTTACCTCATTAACCAGAACATCAACAGAAAAAACACATTGCTGCTCATTCCATTCCTTATCGTGCTTTTTCTGAGATAATGCTCCTACCTTTGGATTATACATGCCTGTATATAGTAGTAATCTATCCCCTTCTTGTATTTTTGTATTAAATGTCCAAACATCCTCAGGTATACAATTCATACACAAACCATTAAGCATAAATTGCCCCAATTCTGAAGGCAAACGACGAACTAACTCAACATTTTTTAACTGCAACCCGTTATCAACCTTCCCCATATTTACAACTTCAATAATTAATTTACTAGATTTATCCACTACAGGGTTAATTTTATCGGGATATTTAATCTCAAAGGTATATTGATGTAATTTAGAATCAGCAATCAGGGAAAGACTATCTTCAGAAAAAAAATCCTGCCCCTTTTGATTTGTAGACCTCCATCCCCATCGGATAGAAGCACTTTTGTCTGAACTCATCTCTATTTTTATTAATTTATATAAACTTAAATCTACTTGCAATTCATGTTCAAAAATAACTCTTCCAGGTCCATCCTGTCTCATCTGCCATTTTTCCCCAGAAATAGACAAGTCGGTAGTCGGAAATTTATCTTTCCAGTATTCATCTGTCAAACGAATAACAAAGCCATAAGATTCCGATAAAAAAAGCAAACTTACAAATAGAATTTTAATTCCAACCTTAATATTTATATGACGGTTAAACATTATACAGCCTTTATTTTTACTCCATGCGTATTTCATTATTCATTTATATTATGATATAAAATTATATTCCAATATAGAAAAAAAA
>AWNW01000057.1 GCA_000493945.1 Candidatus Hydrogenedens terephthalaticus JGI OTU-1 | reverse complement strand
AAAAAAAATCACCCCCGAAGAAGTCTTCAAATCCGTATTAGATTTAACAAAATAAAATTTTTTACTATCTTATTAAAATGCTTTTTTCAGATAAATCATTTGTTATTCTATAAATAACAAAGTAAAAAAGGAGACCCTTATGAAAATTGCTATCACTTCAGATATCCATTTAGGAGATAGCGATTCAAGACTTGATCCGAATTGTTCAGGGTATAACAAAGGTCATTTATTTTATAAATTCGTAGATTTACTTTACAATCATTCTCCTCGAGGACCTGTTGATTATCTAATATTAAATGGAGATATCTTAGACTTTTCTATAAATTCCTTTACAAAATCATGTAATATCGCTAAAAAATTTTTTCGGGAAATCAAAAAAACTGAAAAAGAAGGACAAAGTATAGTTAAGCAAATTATATATATTCCAGGAAATCATGATAAACATATATGGGACGCTGTTGAATGGGAAGTAAATGTTATCAGGAAATTAAAAAAACACAAAGATACAAGAGCATTTAAAAGAACCCAACCAGGGATCATAGATTTATCAACAAACTCGAAAGACAAAAATTTGTTATTACCCGGAGTAAGATATGTCGAAGGAGAAAATAGATACGGTGACCTTTTTTTAGAAGGACTCTTTGAAGATGAAAACAATAAATTACCCATAAACATTGTATACCCGAATCTATACATTAAGGTAAATGACTGTATATATATAATTACTCACGGACATATGTTTGACACACCATGGGTTTTACTCTCTGAACTTTTAGATGGATGGGAAAATATTAAATGTGGCGAGATTCAACATTTTGAAGAATACAACTACCCACTCACATCTATGATTTGCACAGGTGTAGGACAGGGAGGGGATGTTTCTAATTTGCTCTACAAAATACTAACTGATATACGAAGAGATAAAAACACAAAAAATCTTGAACAAATGATTGGTTACATGTTATCTCGTTTGCCTATAATTTTTGGAAAAAATCTGTCTCTAATTAAAAGCAAAAAATTAAACACTTTCATCAGCAAAATAATAATTTGGTACCTTCTTAGAAAAAAAGGTATAGAGAACCCAAGAAATAACGAATTATTTCCTGATACCGAAAATAATCCTGCTCAAAAAGAACGACTAAAAAGATTTTATGAAGCAAGTTTAAAACAATTAGAGCATATATTGGCAAAAACAGATAAAAATATAGATGAAAATAAAGAATACAAATCTTGCGGTTGTAATAATCATAACTTTGGTGTAGATAAAAATATAGATAAAAATAAAGAATACAAATCAGAAAGAGAGTTCAAAACAGTTGGCATTATATTTGGACATACCCATGTTGCTAACAAAAAATTTTCTCGTATATTAGACACGGTGCATTTAGATTTATACAACACAGGGGGATGGTTGAAAAGTACCAAAAAAGGTGCAGAGATCTTCTTTTTCGATAACGACGGGAATCTAACAAGCGAAAATATTAATAAATTCTCTGAATAAAGAGTTTACTTAATTTTTGGAATAAATTATAGAACTGTTATATCGTTTTGGGTGAAATAAATTTGTCCGTTCGAAAAAATTTCCTTTTTTTTCTTTCCTCTGTTTATTTTTTTATTGCTTCCTTTTTTATTACAATAAATCATCTGATTATTTAGAAATCTTGGTTATTTTGTTTTTGGTAAGTAGAAAAACTTTTTTCAGTAGGAGAATTATTATGAAAAAGAATAATCGTGTGTGTATAGGCAAGTGTTTTTTTGTTTTATTTTTTGCACTTTTTTGTTTAGGGATTAGTGCTTTTTCTTATGGTCGTGATAAAGGCAAAGTAAAAGCAGAAGATGCAAATGCCAATAAAATTTATATAAAGTTATACGATATGGAGGGGAAACCTTTAACAACCTCTGTAATGGTGTTCAAGGATATAAAAAGAGACTGTATTGCTGATGCAGGTATACTTAATTCGGAAGATTATACTCCTGAGTTGGAACTTGTTTCCGGTGCGATTAAAGAAGTGGAACCGGGAAAATATGAAATATTGAAACCGCATATAAAACCATTGTGGATACGGGCATTGTTACCGTTGCCGGGTTTAGGTAAGATTTGGTTTTCATTAGACCCCAAAGGTTACAGTTTCGATTCGGGTGTAAGTAAAGAGATAGACGGAATAGCCGAGATAGAAAAGAATTTAATTGATGTGTTCAATCCAATTTTGAACGGAGGGGATACATGCAGCGATAATGGGTTGGTAGGTTGTTTTACACGACAATTAACAAAAGATGGAAGTCTTGCATATACTGATGAACCCAACGCTCCAGAGAGAAGATATAGGAATATTTATAAACTATCCTCGTTAAAGTCATCTATTGCTGATTCGGACATTTTTTCTATCTGGTATTCACCTGTAATTGAGAAGGTTGGTCTTGATGAAGGTATCCCTGAAAAAAAATTAGAATTTATTCCCTTAGATATAGCACGGAATGAATACGAATCGTTTCAATTGGTAATCCGTCCGAAGCAGAATCTGGAAAATGTTTCCATTATGGTTCAGGATGCAGTAACAGGGAATGGAGATGTTCTTAAAGGTTCGGAATTTAAGGTATTTCGTGTGGGTTATGTTCGAGTTATTGAAACCACTGATGCGTTTGGTCAACCCAACAAGGATTATCCGGACCCCATAATTCCGCTAAACCAATCGGTTCCGTTATCGGCGAATGAGAATGCAGTATTTCTATTTCGATTGAAGACATCGCCAAGTCAGGCTCCAGGAATATATAAAGGAAAGATAGAAATAAAAACATCGCAAAAGACAGTAGAAGTTCCGTATCAGGTTCAGGTATACGCCTATACCTTACCCGATACAACGAGCACAGAAATAGCGTATGGTGTTTATCCCGATTATGCTTATCACGGACCGTTGAATGAGGAACAGAAAAAAGAGGTCTTTGGGTTATATATGGATTTATGTGCTGAATATCGAATCAGTCCTTATTCCCCTCATGCATTTGCACCAATTCAATGGGTATTTGAAGGCGAACCGCCCGAGCCAAAGTTGGATTTCTCCGAATTTGACAAAGCGATGGAGAAATATTTAGACCAATATCATTTTACCTCTTTTAATATGGGAGGCTTGCCGAGAGAATTAAATGGTGCAGAACAATATAGTCCAGAATATGTTCGATTATTCACATTGATATTTCATAAAATTCAGGAGCATTTGAGGGAGAAGGGTTGGTTGCACAAAGCGTATTGGTACTGGGTAGATGAACCTATGAAAGAGAGTTATCCCGGGGTTAAACAAGGGTTGGAACTGTTAAAATCTTCATGTCCTGAAATACGACGACTACTAACTTTACATATTGAACAAACCCCTGCTCCTGATTTTTATAACCTGGTAAATTTGTGGGTTCCTGTAGCAGACAGATATGACGCAAAGAGAGCCTGGTGGAGACAGGAATTGGGTGAGCAGGTATGGTGGTATGTTTGCACAGGACCTCGCTGTCCCTATGCTAACAATTTTATTGACCATCCCGGGATAAATCATAGAATTCGCTTCTGGCAAGCCGATAAATACGGGTTGGACGGAGATTTGTACTGGTCGCTTACCTATTGGCTGCAGAATCCCTGGGAACAAGCAATGTCCGTTCCACCTGATGGTAAAGGGACATGGGGCAATGGTGATGGGCGATTACTTTATCCCCCTCAACCACAAAAACCAACCGAACCCCTTGTAGCCCCGCCGATACCCTCTCTCCGATTGGAATTGCTTCGGGACGGAATTGAGGATAGAGAGCCACTTGTATTTTTAAGCCAAATCCAACATGCCCGAAATGGATATAATAGTGTTTTAGCCCGTAAAGTAAGGAGTGAGGTATTGAACAATCTAATTTCTTCTTTAACTGTGTATGAACAGAACCCATTCCTATTTTATCTAAACAGATTAAAACTTCTATCTACCGCATCTATTTTATTTCCATCCCCAAGTATGAAATAATATAAAAAGATTGTAGAATATAGATAACAATTAATACTTATGTTATTTAATTCTAAAAATCAAGAAGAAGGAAATCTTTATGGAAAAGGGTCTTTATGAAGCAGCCGAAGTATTAGGTAATTATATTGTTTCTTTTTATAGTATAACGATTTTGGTGGTTGCTCTAATAATTGACACAATAACCTTACCTTTAAGATTTGCCATTGCCCTGCTAATGTAAAAATTTGCTAATTTATATGTCAAACAATATTTAAGAAAAATTGAATACCCCTTTCAAATTTTAAGCATTAAAGTTAGCAATTTGTCGTGTATGATTTTCCCATTTAATGAAGAGGTCGCACATACTTTTTCAGAAATTTCAATTAGTAACTTATCCAGAAAGGGATATTTATTCCATTATCGGAAATGTTCGTAGCCTTTAATAGAAGGAACAACTCCATCTACACGGACGCCTTGCCATTCCTTTGTTACATATCCTATTTCGGTAATGCCACAAGAGAATTTTTTATTAAACTTACTCTGAATTTTTTCCCATTTCTCTTGAGGTACTGTAACAAGCAATTGATATTCTTCTCCTCCACCTAATATAAAGTTATCAATTGCTAAATTATGTTTGTTGCCAAATGCCTGCAATTCTTCCGAAACAGGAATTTTCTGTTTATGGATATTTATCCCTACGCCTGACATCTCCGCAATATGCCCTGCATCGGTTAGCAATCCGTCACTTATATCAATCATAGCACTTACATTTGCCTTCGTGCAGAGCCATTTCCCCTCTTGTATTCGTGGAATAGGATACCAGTGAGAATGCCATAGGAATGTTTCGGCTAAATCCTGTTGAAGAGCAACCAATCCCGCTGATGAATTTCCTAATGTCCCTGTTACCGCAAGAATATCTCCATGTCTCGCACCTGATCTTGTAATAAACTTCTTCTGAACAGCCTCACCAATTACAGTTACATCAATGATAATTTTGTCATCATGAGAAGTCGTCATATCTCCCCCCACGATAACCGCATTCACAAATTTTGTTGTTTCCATCATTCCTTCATATATACACTCCACTTTTTGCACCGAAATCCGTTTGGGTAATGCCATCGAGACTACCGCCCAGCGAGGCTCTCCGCCCATGCTCGCAATATCGCTCCAGGCTGATGCCATAACCTTCCAACCGATAGCCTTCGGTGGAAATTTATCGGAAAGGAAATGCACATCTTCTACAGACATATCTGAAGAGATAAGGAGAAATTTACCCCCTACTTTTACTACAGCACAATCATCCCCCAGAGATAATACTACCTTTTTGTCTTGTGCCTGTTGGACTAAAAATTCCACTCTTTTAATCAATTGCAACTCACCAATATCTTGTAGACTAATCATACGGTTGTGGGTCTAACTCCTTCCATGCTTGATGTAAAAAATCAAATAAATCACCTGCGGTCATACTCCGCGGATGTAATACCCGTTCTGCATGGTCACCTGCTTTGCCATGGAGCCATACTCCTATCTGACACGCTGGATAGGGTGATACTCCCTGTGCAATAAGCCCGGCAATAAGCCCGGCAAGTATATCTCCCGTTCCACCCTTTGACAAACCATGTCCACCCGTTGTATTCACCGCATACTCTCCATCTGGATTTGCAATTACGGTGTGGTATCCTTTCAAAACAACAACCACACCCATTTGTTTTGCAAAATCAATAGCACATTGTTCCCTATCTTGCTGTATCTCTTTTACAGATTTTTTAATCAAACGAGACATCTCCCCGGGATGTGGTGTAATAACAGGTGTGCCTTTACACATTCGTAAAATACCCGTACTATCACTAATAGCATTCAATCCATCCGCATCAATTATTAGAGGAACTTCGATTTGGGGAAGTATCTTTCTAACAAAGTTTACGGTGGACGGATGTTGACTTAATCCCGGTCCAATTAGCACTGCATTTTTATCCTTTGAAAATTCTACAATTTTTTCTGCACCCTCTTCTGCAAATGTCCCTTCCTTTGTTGACGGCAGTGGATAAAAAATAATTTCCATTAGATTACTCGCAACCACATCCACAATAACAGATGGTATTGCCAATGTAACCAAACCTGCACCGGAACGCATACCTGCACACGCAGAAAGCTTTGCCGCACCGGTATAATAACGCGAACCCGCTATAACCAGAAGATGCCCAAACCTTCCTTTATGGTCATGCTTTGACCGTATCGGCACAAACTTCTGCAAATCAGCCACATTTATTAAATTATTCATAACTATATTCCCTGTCTTTATACTCAATTATAAAACATATACCATTACATACATAAACTTGGTCAATAGAAGTATAATAATTCATACATTAGATATTATTTGCGATTACAAATCGTCTTTTTATATTCCAATAAAACCACCTTTAAATTCCACATTTGAATTTACAACTATTCCTTTTATATCAACACAAACAAAATTGTCTGTGCTACTTATAATTGTTCAAAGATTTTATAAACCTATTTCAGTTAAAATATAAGGGAAAAGAATAAGGCTTTCTAATAAAACACCAAAATCATTATTCTTTATAGAACGACCTTTTGACAAAAGTATCCCGAATTTATGAAGCGTTTTGATGAAGAAATTGTTTCAGGGAATGTGCTAAATTCCCTGTGGAAATTAACCTGGCCATTGGTTCTGTTAAACCTAATCAATGGAATGCATGGATTTATTGACCAGGTGTTAATAGGTCATTTTGTTCCCGGGGAAAATAATGAAGGTAACGCAGCGGTTGGTGTAGCGTGGCAATTATTTATTGTAATGGTAGTTCTAATTGCATCTATTTCTCACGGGATGAATGTTTTAATAGCAAGACATGCTGGACGACAAGACCGTAAAATGATAAGCACCATTTTTTTTGATGCATTTTTAATCGGTGCTTTTTTTCTGGTCGGGATTGTGGCTCCTTTAGGATATATTATTAGTCCGCAACTATTGCACTTTATTGGTGTTGAAGAAACAGTTTATCGTCTATCTCTTCCTTATTTGCGACTTCTATTCATATTCAACTGGACATTATTCCTGATGATATTGCTTACAGGGGCATTCCAAGCGGCAGGAGAACCCAAATTAGCGTTGCTGTTGAATATATTGAACGCCGGCTTAAATATTGTTATCAGTTTTGTTCTTATTACGGGGTTGGGTATTTTTCCATCATTAGGAGTAATAGGTGCGGGTATAGGAACGGTTCTAGCTCCAGGAATTTCCTTATTATTGGCTTTCTATCTAATGTTACGCGGAAAAACATTAATCCAACTACCTTCCCGATGGCGTTGGTTTCCTAATTTTCATATCTTAAAAATGATTATCCGAGTTGGATTACCTACAGGAATACAGGGTGTTGTTCTAAATATTGCGGGTGTTCTTTTAATAAAATATATCAGTAGTATGCCCAATAGCACTGCCGGACAGTCCGCCTATACGATTTGTTATACACAATTATTTTCCATAGTAACATGGACATCCTTTGGACTTCGTTCTGCATGTTCAGTGGTGGGAAAAATATTGGAAGCAGACTTATGTATCCATACCGGATGAGATAATAGAAAAACGCTGGTATCACGAGACCTATAAATTTGGTGCTGCGGGAGGTGTCTATCCGATTGCTTTGCAGGGTCCATGGACTGCAGATAATGGAAAGCGACCACCATGGAAGGGGGACTATCACCATGACTTGAATACAGAGATGTCGTATTGGATAGCCTATTCGGGCAACCGATTGGAGCAAGAACGATACTTTATTGAGTGGTTATGGAATATCCGTGATGAATGTTTTAAATGGACACAGAAGTTTTTTAATATGCCGGGATTGAATGTTGCCATGACAACGGATATTATTGGTAGACAAATCGGGGGTTGGCGACAGTACACACATTCTGCAACAACAGCGGCCTGGTTAGCCCATCATTTCTATTGGCATTAGAAATATACCAATGATAAAAACTTTCTGGAACAGCGAGCCTATCCTTACCTGCACGATTGTGCTGTTTTTCTCGATGCAATAACGAAAGATACTCGTTCTGCAGATGGAAAAAGAAAACTTCCGTTAAGCTCTTCGCCTGAAATTAATGATAACAAACCTAATGCATGGTTTGATGAGTTAACCAATTACGATTTATCTCTTATCCGCTGGTTATTTACATCTACAGCCGAATTAGCAGAAATTCTTGGAAAAACAGATGAGCAAAAACGCTGGTTAGCAATTGCTGATGAATTTCCGCAACTTTGGATTTCTGAAAAAGAGGGACTATTGGTAGCAAAAGACTATGTATTGGCTCATTCGCACCGCCATTTTTCCCATTTAATGGCGATATTCCCGTTAGGGATGTTAAATCCGTATGATGCCCAAGATATGGAGGTTATAAATAAATCTTTAGATTATCTGGATAAATTGGGCACATCCCAATGGTGTGGATATAGTTTTGCATGGAAAGGTATTTTATCTGCTCGTGCAGGTAGAGTTCAGGATGCAATTCAAAACATAAAAATCTTTTCAGAAGCTTTCGTTCTACCGAATAGTTTTCATTGCAACGGTGACCAATCTAATAAAGGATATAGCGATTTTAAATATCGTCCCTTTACATTAGAAGGAAATTTTGCATCAGGAACTGCAGTTCAGGAAATGTTATTGCAAAGTCACAATGGTTTGATACGAGTATTCCCATGTATTCCTGATAATTGGAATGATGTATCTTTTTATCAACTTCGAGCAGAAGGTGGTTTTTTGATTTCCGCAGAAAGAACAGCAGGAAAGACAACAAAAGTTATTATCCAATCGGATATGGGAACGCAATGCATGGTACTTTCTCCATTTACCAATGAAAAAATGGAGTTGAAATTTCAACCCGGTGAAATAAAAGAATTAACACCGCCAAAAAATTAACCCATACCTTCAAATAAACAAGAAGTAGTTAGCAACAAATTAACAGAAATTTTCGATTCATAGAAAATACAGACTTCAATATTTTTTATATGCTTACCTTTAAGACATGGGTAATAGATTATATTTTCTTCCCCAATTGTATGGGCACGGTATACCATGCCCCTGCTTCGTTGTATGGTCTTGGGGTAAAAGAATTAACCACAGAGGACACGAAGGAAACTTAACACAAAGAACACAGAGGGGTAAAGGCGAAAAAATTTTCGCCTCTACAGGATTTGTGGTAAAAATAATTTAACAGGATTTACAGGATACACAGGATTTGTATGTTACGATTGGAAGGGTAATGGACGAAAAAATACCAGAAGCGGGGACGATTCATCTGCATTATTCAAAAATAATAATGCATCATGTTTTTTTCTATTCGTCCCATCCGTCCTATCTGTCTCATTCATCCCATTTCAAAATGGTAGCAATTTATTCATTTGGAAAATTATTAGGAAGTATGTAATCATAATCATTATTTCTTGTTTCATTTCTAATTCTATCTTAATTTAATGTAGTGGAGTTTTTCTTATGCGTATACCCGATTATGTTTATGGTAGCATTGCACCGACTTTTACTGTTTTTAAGGAAGATGGTTCCCTTGACCTTGATGGGCAAGTGCGTTTGCTCGAATATATGCTTAATAAAGGTTCTATTTCCGCATTTTTCATTCGTTCGGGTATGGGGCAGATGTATGCATTTTCCTTTGAGGAAGTAAAGCAATTAGCGGAAATTGCTTGTAAGGTAGTAAAAGGGCATTCTGCAGTGCTTATTGGATGTAGTGGCATTTGGGACCGTAATTATGACCGTCGTCCTGACCGCCAAAAATATATTCAACAGGCGATTGAATTAAGTCGTTTTGCGGAAGGATTAGGTGCGGATGGTGTGGTATTAACTATTCCTGAAGCATTGTCCCCCGAAGGTAATGAAACCCTTGCCGATGTGATATATAACTATTTTGAGACGGTCTGTTCGGCTGTAAAAATACCCGTTTTATTTTATCAACCCCCTGGCACAAGACCTGAATATTGTTTAACACCCGAATTATTAAAAAAACTTGCAAAGATAGATAATCTTGTTGCTGGGAAGGTTTCCGTTGCTGATGGTGGTTATTTATTCGATTTAGCCCGTGCTGTGCGAGATGAAAAATTTTCGTTAATCGTCGGGAATGAGACCGTATTTTATGCGGGGCTTATGTTAGGTTGTCGTGCATGTATTGGACAGGGGACCAGTCTAAACCCTCAAATTATCCGCGCTATGGTGCAACGGTATGAAAAGGGCGATATAGAAGGTTGTATGCAAGCTCAGGAGGATGTGAATCTACTTGTAAGAAAATGTCCAAATGCAGTAGAATTTTTCAAACGCTATATTACGGAACAGGGCTATCCCGTAAATGAATGTCCTCGAACGATTGAAAACAATCCCTATTTTGAAAGTCGCGAAAGGTTGTCCGTTCAGGAATATGAAACATTCAAGCAGATTTATGAAAGTATTCTTGCAAAATATTAAAGCCAATAGTATTTGAGGTATTACTATGTTAACAGATAATATTCTTGACTTAATCGGAAATACACCACTTATTCAGTTAAAAGGTGAGCGTATCTTCGCAAAAGCGGAATTCTTAAATCCTGGGGGAAGTATTAAAGACCGTGTGGCGTTAGCCATGTTAGAAGGGGCAGAACGCGATGGGAGACTGAAACCCGGCTGTGTTATTGTTGAGCCGACTTCTGGCAATACGGGGATTGGTATCACATTAGTTGGCAGATTGAAAGGGTATCGTGTTTGTATTGTTATGCCCGAAAATATGAGTGCAGAACGGAAGAAATTGATTAAGGCTCTTGGGGGTGAACTTATCCTGACCCCGGCAGAGGAGAGTATTATGGGAGCGGTCAACAAGGTTAAGGAAATTCAAGCAAGTGACCCCAATGTTTTCGTCCCTCAACAATTTGAAAATCCAGATAATCCCCGTGTCCATTACGAAGAAACGGCTCGTGAACTCTGGCGACAAATGGGCGGGAATATTGATTGCTTTGTAGCGGGAGTGGGTAGCGGTGGAACTTTGCAAGGAGTGGGCAAATTTTTGAAGGAACATAAACCCAATGTTCGTATCGTTGCCGTAGAGCCTAAAAATGTTTCTGCTTTATTGGGACATGAGCCGGGCTTACATCAAATTCAGGGCATTGGAGATGGATTTATCCCGCCGATACTGGATGTATCCATAGTTGATGAAGTTGTGGAAGTAACGGATGAAGATGCCATTGAAACGACACGTGCTTTAGGACGAGATTATGGACTTTTAGTTGGGATTTCCTCCGGAGCCAATGTATGGGCGGCACGCATTATGGCACAGAAAATTTCCGGTAATATTGCCACAGTACTTCCGGACCGAGCCGAACGGTATTTTAGCACCTCGCTTATGTAATCAAGAATTCCATTGAAACTGTTCGCCCAGATATACCTTACGAACGCGTTCGTCTGAGGATACTTCTTCGGGTGTCCCTGTGCATATAACTTGCCCTTCGCTGATGATATAGGCACGGTCTGTAATTGCTAAGGTATCTCTTACATTATGGTCAGTAATCAAAATACTGATACCCCGCTTTTTCAATTCCTTTACCATACTTTGTAATTCACTGATAGCAATCGGGTCTATTCCCGCAAAGGGCTCATCCAAAAGAAATACTTTAGGCTCTGTAATTAAAGCACGGGCAATCTCTGTTTTCCTACGCTCTCCACCCGAAAGGGTATAGGCATATTGATTGGATAGATGTTCTATATTCAGTTCCTTTAGAAGTTGATGGGCTTTTTCTTTATGTTCCGCTCGACTGNCCGGTAAAAATTCCAATATCGCTAACAGATTTTGTTCTACCGTTAAATTACGAAACACGGATGGTTCCTGAGCCAGATAGGCAATCCCTGCACGGGCTCTACGATACATGGGAAAACGAGTAATATCCTGTCCCATGAAAAAAACTTTTCCTTCATCCGGCTTGAATAATCCTACTACCATATTAAAGGTTGTTGTTTTCCCGGCGCCATTAGGTCCTAATAGTCCTACAATTTCACCTCTATTTAAACACAACGAAACATTTCGGACTACTACGCGTTTCCGAAACGACTTGACCAATCCTTGTGTTTCTAATAATTTTTCGGAAGTCATAAACCCCTCCCTTAAAGAGGTTTTATCATATCAGGGAAGGCACATTGAAGCAGTAAACGATTTAATCGTACCTGTTCTTCTGCCGTTAATGTTCCCTTCTGTAAAAGTTCTTTTGCTGGTACTGGTAAAGTTGTTTTCGCCCATGCTTCTTTATTATAAAAGTCAGGTTTCCGTAATAGACGATTTATTTGTTTGACCAAATCCTGTTTTCTTTTTAAGATTAAATCATTAGGAGCGGATAAAAATTGACTTCTCGCATCGCCATCGAATTTACTCAACAGGTATTTGCCGGGTGTCATCTCGTTGGCTTGTCCTTGTTTCTTTAATTCCACAATAAATCCATTCCAATCCGAAACATCGCTTTCCGTAAGAAGAGGCAGCCCAGTGTCTACTCCGCCTTCAGAACCTCCTCCTTCTACCTGTAGCGGTATCATATCTGCTTGAAGATTTTCAATGTCAATGGTATTGTTCTTAAAATCCATAACGATTTTGCTACCTTTTAATCCCTGTGCTTTGGGACTATCCAACATCGGGTTTCCTGTAAACTCAACGATTTCTTTTTTGAAGTCCCAGACTGCTTTCTCTGCGGTTAACTTTCCTTCGGGATGTTCAAGATATACCTTACCTTCCATACGAATAAGTACAGGTGAATTCCGACCCTCTTCCCATTCAAAGGTCATTTTATCCGCCTTAATAGGCATGTTAGGGGTATTAGGTTCTTGAGATAGTAAAACGATACTTACCCCCCCACTCATTTCGCGTATACTCATTCCTTGGTTCAGCGTCCCTTTTAATTTCCCTACCTTTTCAATTCTCATGGAAGAATATTTGCCTAAACTCATATTCTCCTGAGCATATATATGGGTATGTATGGCGATAATCAATAATAAAATATATGATACAGTTGTTATTTTCTTCATATTGTATTCCTCAATATCAGCGGGACTTGCCCGGATACTTCTTCTAATTCAAATTCTTTTGTTTCAGGATAAATGAGTAAATTCTCCGCATCCAGATGTAAATCTGTGCCTTGCACCGCAATTTTCCCGTGCGTCCAGATGCGGGCGGGTTCTGTTTCTGTTCGATTGCTCCATTCAATACCGTCTGTATTAAATGTTATATCATTCATCTGTGCCTCGACATTTCCCTTAAGAGATGCGTTATTCATCTTTTCAAAAACGCCTTCCTTTGCGGAAATTTTTATATGTTCTGTACCGGACTGAACATCGTAAATAACCGCATGAACATCTTCAACTTTCCATGTGTTTTCATCAATAACGGCAAACTTTTCTGCATGTAACCATAAAGTAGGTTTTCGTGCTTTACCCATTGTAGGACGAGGGTCGTGATGATACAAATCCACAGAGGAGACATTCATATTATCTATGGATTGATGCTGGGGGACTGTTGTTTCAGGGGGAGGTGTGGTTGCAGGCGGTTTTTTACCACAGGAAAATAATAAAATAATACATATTATAAATACCACTATCCATCTCATTACACAGTGCCTCTGGCATTTTTTTCATAAATAATTTTTAATCCTTTTAAGGTTAACAAGGGGTCAACCACATCAATATTTTTTGCCAATTGGGCTATGGTTTCCGCAAGTCCACCTGTTGCAAGAACACGGGCATGTGTCCCCATCTCCGAGCGTATCCGTTTAATCAGTCCATTTACCAAATCCGCATATCCATAAGTAAGACCGGAACGAATATTGGTTACCGTATCTCGACCGATAACAGAAGGAGGAATGCTAATTTCTACTCGTGGTAATTTGGCACAATGTTCAAATAAAGCATCTGCGGATAATTGAATGCCTGGGACGATTACTCCACCCAACCACTCTGATTTGGCTGTTATTACATCAAAAGTCGTGGCTGTGCCAAAATCTACTATGATTAAGGGACCTCCATATTCTTCAATCCCTGCTACAGCATTTACAATACGGTCTGCGCCCACTTCTTTCGGATTGTCACATTGGAGAACAATCCCTGTGCGTATACCCGGCTCAACCATTACAGGCTCGAACCCGAAGGCGCGTTTGCACAAATGATATAAAGCGGAATTAATATCGGGCACTACACTGGAAATACAACATCCCCGAATTTGAGAAGGTTTAATATTTGAGGAATAAAATAACATGGTTATTAATAGATAGAACTCATCTCCGGTCCGATAATTGGATGTTACGACCCTCCAATGATTTATCAACTTATCCTTATGATAGATACCAAGCACAATATTTGAATTGCCGACATCAATAACCAACAACATAGTCCTACCTTCCTACCCATCGGGCATTTAATAATGGGATAGTATCTACCTTTTTTATTGTATTATATCCTTTCTATTAATAACGAAATATCTAACGCAGGAACAGAATGGGTTATTGCTCCTACAGAAATAATATGGACACCGGTCTCTGCTACGGGACGAACACGCTCTAAATTTATATTTCCACTGGCTTCCAGCAGTACCGGATATCCCTTGGCTATCTTTACCGCAGCCTTTATGTCCTCTAACTCCATGTTGTCCAACAAAATAGCATCTGCCCCTGCTTTTAATGATTGTTTAACCTGATCCAAGTTTGTTACTTCAACTTCTATCCGTTCCAGATGAGATATGCGTTCACGAATATTACGGATTGCTAAGGCTATATCCCCCGCTATTTCTAAATGATTTTCTTTAATTAATATTCCATCTGACAGATTAAACCGATGCCGATGCCCTCCTCCATGAACTACAGCATCAATCTCCATCGCACGAAGCAGGGGCATGGTTTTCCGCGTATGACAAATTCGAACAGGCAAGTCTTTTACCCGTGATACAAATTTATGTGTTAGTGTCGCAACCCCTGAAAGATGTTTTAAGAAATTAAGAGATACGCGTTCTGCACTTAATACAGCGCGGGCATTCCCTTCAAAAGAAGCAATAATTTGTCCCTTTCGTATATGTGTCCCATCCGTAACCGATTCCCAATTTTCTATTTCTGCTCCATTGATTTCGTATAACCTACGGAATACCTCAATTCCACTGATAATTCCTTCCGCCTTCGCGATTAACTTTACTTTACACCTCTTATCCGGTGGGACAACTGCATTTGTTGTTTTATCTCCCAGCCCTATATCTTCTTGAAGTGTAAGATACAAAAGTTCATCTCTATCAATAGGACAAAACATTGCTATACATCCTGTTATATAAGGTTAATATCGGGTTTTAATCCACTTAAATGTTCAATCATATCACAAAAAGATACATATAATCGAATTGTGGCTGTTAATCCTGCATAAGTTACGGTTTTACAAAATCTCTTTACCTAACCAAGGAAAATAAATATAAAAGGTTTTAGCACAATCAGACTAAATATTTGTTAATAATAGTGATTTCATTGATAGGGATACTTATAGTATTTTGACAATCTGCCTGCAAAATGAATATCTTTTACTCTGCGATTTCCATGTGAGGGGTAATTTCTACCCTTGTTTTCGTCCAGCCATCTGTTTGAAATACCGTTAATGTTAGTATATAGCGAACAAAATGAGCCAGCAGAATAACATACCAGATACGATAAATATTTAACATATCTAAGAGATAAAGCACTTCACATACCCCTAACAACACACCAAACTGCGATACCATAGCGATTATCATAGGCAATCGCGTTGCCCCGGAACCCTGAATACCTCCTGTCATGGCAAGAGTTGCGGAAAGTAAAATTCCTGAAAAAGCCAGACATTGTAGTAAAGCCTTTCCATAATTCAAAACTAATTCGGATTGAGCATTAAATATATACAGCAAAGGGGTTGGAAAAAAAACAAAAATAATTCCAATAGTGGCTCCCCATAATGCTCCTAAATAAGCGCCTGCCCGAACTGCTTTTTTTGCCCCGTTGGGGATTTCCAGCTCCTATATTTTGTCCCATCACAGTAGAACATGCAGAACGAAGTCCAAAGGATGTCCATGTTACTATGGAAAATAATTGTGTATAACAAATCGTATAGGCGGACTGTCCGGCAGTGCTATT
>AWNW01000056.1 GCA_000493945.1 Candidatus Hydrogenedens terephthalaticus JGI OTU-1 | reverse complement strand
ACAAGTTGAAAATATTGAGGAACAGTATCAGCATGGTTTGTTGACACAAAGAGAACGGACAAACAAGATTATTGAGGAATGGAAGCGAGCGACTGATGAGGTATCCGCAGCCATGTTATCCTGTCTTGAACAAAAAGAACAGGGCTTTACCGGTTTGTATTTGATGTATACTTCAAAAGCCAGAGGTAGTAAAGACCAGATTCGACAGTTGGCAGGTATGCGTGGTGTGATGGCGAAGCCCTCCGGCGATGTTATCGAAACCCCGATCACCTCCAATTTCAGGGAAGGGCTTAGTGTGCTGGAATATTTCATTTCTTCCCACGGTGCTCGAAAAGGTCTGGCAGATACCGCATTAAAAACATCAGATGCAGGTTATCTAACACGCCGACTGGTAGATGTGGCGCAGGATGTAACTATCGAAGAATATGATTGCGGTACGATGAACGGTGTGTATGTGGAACCTTTAAGTTCCGGTCCCGATATTATTACACCATTAGAAGAACGAATTGTAGGAAGATATGCTATTGAAGACATTATTATTCCAGGACATCCAGAACCTGTTGTTTATGCTAACGAAGAGATTACGGAAGAGAAAGCAAAACTCATAGTAGAATCGGGTTTGCCGGGTGTTCATGTGCGTTCTGTGCTTACCTGCCAGGCAAAAAGAGGTGTATGTGCCTTATGTTATGGTAGAAATCTTGCTACAGGCAGATTGGTGGAGTTGGGTGAAGCCGTCGGTATCATTGCGGCACAAGCCATTGGAGAACCCGGAACGCAATTAACAATGAGAACTTTCCATATCGGAGGTGCGGCAAGTCTGCAGTTAGAAAGTCCCGAAGTCCGTATCCCGGAAAGCGGGAAAGTTATATTTAACAATATTAGAGCCGGTAAAAACCGTAAAGGGGAGACCGTTATATTAAATCGTGGCGGAGAAATTCGTGTTCTCAATGATGAAGGGAAAGAAATTATCCGCTTTGCCCCGGCTATGGGTGCAGCCCTCTTCTGCGAAAATGAACAGAAATTGAAGAAGGGTGCGTTACTGTATAAGTGGGATCCCTACAATCAGGTTATTGTTGCGGAACGCTCCGGTAAGGTTAAATTAGAAGGCGTTGTGGAAGGCGTTACTATGCAGGTGGAGATAAATCCGGAGACACGACTGGAAGAGCGTATTATTACGGAACATAAACACGATTTACATCCACAAATCCTTATTGTTGGGGAACATAATGAAGTATTAGCCTTTGCTCCCTTACCTCCGGAGACGCATTTAATGATAAAGGACGGAGATGATGTGGAAGCAGGGGACATTCTGGCAAAGACACCGCGTAAATTAGGTAAGACAAAAGATATCGTAGGTGGTTTGCCCCGTGTGTCAGAATTATTTGAAGCCCGTGTTCCCAAGAATCCTGCTATTATCAGCCATATAGATGGTATTGTTGAGATTGGCGGTTCTATCAAGGGTATGCGTAAAGTAAAGGTTGTTCCGAAGATTGGTAAAGAACGCGAATATACTATTCCGCCCGGCAAACACCTGTTCGTGCAACAAGGCGACCGTGTATATGCGGGACAACAACTAACCGATGGTCCCATTATTCTTGAAGACATTCTTGAAATCAAAGGAGAAGAAGCGGTTCGCAAATACATTCTGGACGAAATTCAAAGGGTGTATCGGGCACAGGGTGTACGAACTAACGACAAACATCTTGAAATTATTATCCGCCAGATGCTTCGCAAAGTGCGTATTAAAGAGAACACCGGTGATTCGCCCTTCGTGGCGCATGAAATCGTTGACCGTTCCAAATTTGAAGAAGTCAACGAAAAAATTATTCGACGCGGAGGAAAACCCGCAGAAGCAGAACCGATATTACAGGGGATAAGTAAATCTGCATTAAGTACAGAGAGCTTTATAGCGGCGGCATCTTTCCAACATACAACCCGAGTTTTGACCGATGCGGCAATTCGCGGGAAACGCGATTATCTTCGTGGATTGAAAGAAAATGTAATCATAGGGCATCTAATTCCGGCGGGAACAGGTAGTCGCTTCTATCAAAAATCGGAGCCCGTTTTAGCAAGTATTTCTGAAAAAGAATTAGAAGAACATCTGGAAATACAAACCGAAGAAAAAAAAGACTACTCGGCTATGGAAGAACAATAGTCAAATAAGGTTCAAACCACATTAGAAAAAAAGTAATAAAAATAGTATAATAGGGAAGATAAATATGATATTTATCTTCCCTGTTTTATTATAATCAACATAAAGGGTATTGATATGAAACATATAAAACCTATCTCCGCAACGACAAAAGCATTAGACTGGGGATTGAATACCGGTCTTGGTGGTATTACAGTAATCATTCAGGCGATAATTGCATTATTAAATGCTATTGGTATGATAAAAGGAACAGGCTCGGAACAAACAAGCAGTTAAAAATAAAATAAAACTAAAAGAGGAGAAAGGTATGTCTATCGCATCAATTTTAACAATAGGACTCCTTGCCATAAATGGCGTATTGTTAGATGGGGTCGTTGCCACAGTAGATAACGAACCGATACTTATGAGTGACCTGCGAGAGGAAATAGCCCCCTTCCTTGCTGATTTGCAATCACAAGGTGCATCCGCACAGCAAATCCAGCAGGAGATGGAAAAAGCCCTTCAAAAGGCATTAGACCGTTATATCGAAAGACTTCTCCTCTATCGTAAAGCAGTGAACGAAGGATTACAGGTAGACGAAAAAGAAATTGATGAGCGTGTTAATAAAATAAAAAAACGCTACGGTTCCCCGGAAGAATTCAATCGGCTGTTGGCAGAAAGCGGAGAGATGATAAGCGAATTCCGCGAACGAATAAAACAACAACTTATCGCCCTATCCTATGCTTTGAAAAAAAGAAAAGAATTTGAAAAAGAAATTACCATATCAGAACCTGATATAGCCAAATACTACAACGAACATATCGAAGAATTTCAAAATCCGCAACGCACCAAAGTCCGCCGAATTTTCCTATCCGCTCCGAAAGAAGCCGAAGAACGAGCCAAAGTAAAAGAACGCATTTTAGAAATATTTGACCGACTGAAGCAAGGTGCAGACTTCGGTTCCATAGCCGAAAACGAATCACAGGGTCCCGAAGCCGATAAGGCGGGACTTATTGGCTGGGTATCCCAGGGGGACTTAGTTCCCGAATTGGAACAGGTAATCGAAAAGATATCCGTGGGTGAAATCAGTGAACCTATCGAAACCGAATGGGGATTCCACATCCTGAAAGTAGAAGAAAGACAAGGAAACGATAAACTATCCTACGAGCAGGCAAGGATATTTATTGAACCCAAACTCAAAGAACAATACATCAACGAACGCTATCAAAAATGGCTCAATGAAATCAAAAAAGGAGCCAACATCCGCATTTTTCTATAAATATTTCATTGATATTTTTAAAAAAAATAGAATTACCCAGCGAAAGACTTCTACCTTTAATTACAAATAATAAGTAATAAACTACGATTTTACAATTTAGAACGAATGATAAATGGGAGTGATTATTACTATTTAATAATTTGGGAACAAAAAGATAGGGGAAAAGCATAAATATAATAAGAGTAAGATAATTTAAAATTTTTTAAAAAATTTTACTTGACAAATGCTTTTTTTTTTTTACAATATACTTTATAGAGTTTGGACAAACTTATAAAAAGGAGAACAACTATGATTAAAGCATCTTTCCCCAAAACACATTCCATAATTATAGCTATCTTGTTCGTGTCTGTCGTCTTGTCTGGTTATGCAGTGGACAACAGTTTTTTACAAACAGTTAAAGAAACGGAGTTGTCTGCCTATACAGATATTAACAATGGAAAAGCAAGAGACGCTCTTCAAAAAATTTTTGAACTGTTTCGTTCTGCACCTGAAAATGATATAAAAAGTGCCGAAGTACTTTTAGAACCCCTTCATCTCTATTGTTTTATCGTCAACAAATTTTATCAGCCAGAAACTCTTATAAAGCAGCAATTAGGACAAACAAAAATAGTTCAGGAAGACCAGTACCCTTCTGATAAATTATTGGTAGGAATAGCGTTTCTATATCGTCGTGATGTGGCTTCTCTACTATCTGCAGGAAATCGTTATAGTTCATTATTAAGCGATTCGTCTCTGGATGGAAATCAGACCTTAAAGTTCTTAGCAGATACAATCCATGCTTTTGCTACCGTGTCGGAAGAGAATCTTCAATACAATCCCCAAGGGTTCGCTTCCAGTTTATTAGATGTGAATAAAAAGTTAGTAAATTCATTGTTTTTGTCAAAATACCCTGATTCTTTATCTGTGCAATTCTTA
>AWNW01000055.1 GCA_000493945.1 Candidatus Hydrogenedens terephthalaticus JGI OTU-1 | reverse complement strand
TGCTTTGTCTATCTGGTCAAATTCCATCACCTCCGCCAATCCTTGTCTCGCTAATATCTTCGTTATCGCACTCGTCAATGTCGTCTTACCATGGTCTACATGACCTATCGTCCCAATGTTCACATGCGGCTTCTTCCGCTCAAATTTTTGCTTCGACATCGCTGTATCTCCTATGTCTTAATTGTTTTAATTTAACTTCTGTTTAACTGTTTATTCTTTATATTTCAAACAGAGTTCCTTACCTCTGTATTTTATGGTTCAAAACCATAACTACTTCCTATTCGTTCCATGATACGGTTCCCTACTTCCACCGGGACATCTTCGTATCGTTCAAACTCCATAGCATAATTGGCTCTTCCTTGGCTGCATGACCTGAGGTCATTGGCATAGCCAAAGAGTTCTGCCAAAGGTGCCAAGGCATGTATTATTTGTCTCTGCCCGTCTACTTCCATGTTCAACATCCGTCCCCGACGATGATCTAAATCGTTAATAATATCGCCGGTATATTCCGGGGGTGTGTCTATCTCTAATCGCATAATAGGTTCGAGTAGAATAGGTCGGGCATTCATCACCGCTTCCTTTACTGCCATGGATGCAGCAATTTGAAACGCCAAATCGGACGAATCAACCTCATGATAAGAACCAAAGGTAAGTATGATTTTCACATCTACCATCGGATAGCCGGCTACAATCCCTGTTTCAAGGGCTTCTTTGCACCCTTTTTCCACAGACGGGATGTAGTTTTTCGGAATAACTCCACCTACGGTCTTATCCTCAAAGACAAATCCGGAACCTCGCGGTAATGGTTCGACAGTCAATACGACATGTCCGTATTGCCCACGGCCACCTGTTTGGCGGACAAATTTTTTGTCCGCAGTTGCAGACTGGCGAATTGTCTCTCGATATGCGACAACGGGCTTTCCTACATGAGCCTCGACACCGAATTCTCTTTTCATACGGTCAATAATAATTTCGAGATGTAGTTCGCCCATACCTGCAATAATCGTTTGCCCTGTTTCTTCGTTGACCCGAACACGGAAAGTAGGGTCTTCGTCAGCAAAACGATGCAGTGCATTCGAAAGGCGGTCCTGGTCTGCCTTAGTTTTCGGTTCAATCGAGATATGAACCACTGGCTCCGGAAAAGTCAGGGGCATAAGTGCAATCGGATGTTTAGGAGCACAGAGTGTATCTCCCGTTAAAACGCTTCGACAACCTATTACAGCACCGATGTCTCCGGTCCTTAATTCCTTAATTTCCGTTCGTTCATCGGCATGGAGTTCTACAATCCTGCCTAAGCGTTCTTTCATTCCAGTTCGTGTATTGAGAAGGGTTTGCCCTGTTTCAATCACGCCAGAATAAACCCGCACAAAGGTTAGTTTACCAACATGGGGGTCGCTCAGGATTTTGAACGCCAATGCTGAAAAGGGTTCGTCATCCGACGGATGGCGTAGCACTTTTTTATTCGGGTCTTGAGGGAGAGTTCCCTCATACGGCGGTAAATCTATAGGTGACGGCAGATAATCTACTACCGCATCTAAAGTTAGCCGAATTCCCTTATTTTTAAGTGCACTACCACATAATACCGGCGTACCTATTCGGTTGATGCAAAGTTTGCGTATTGCTTTTTTAAGCAAATCTACCGGAATTTCTTTTCCCTCAAGATATAACTCAAGGACTTCTTCGTCGTGATTGGCAACCACTTCGATTAAGTGCATTCTCCAGAAGTGGGCGTCATCTCGATACTCTTCCGGAATTTCTTCCGATACCTGAACGCAATTTACCGTTTCTCCAACCCAGGTAATCATTTTTTGATTGAGCAAATCAATAACGGCTCGGAAGTTTTCTTCACTACCGACAGGAATTTGAACAGGAAGGGTTAATGCGTGGAGGCGATGCTCGATGGATTCGATGGCTTGAAAAAAATTGGCGCCAACCCGGTCCATCTTGTTAATAAAAGCAATTCGCGGAACTTTATATTTTTCCGCCTGTCTCCACACGGTTTCGGACTGCGGTTGAACGCCTGCAACACCACAAAAAACGATGATGGCTCCATCGAGAACCCTCATACAGCGTTCTACTTCGGCTGTGAAATCAATGTGACCCGGTGTATCAATGATATTTATCCGATGTCCCTTCCATTCACACGCCGTTGCTGCAGAGGTTATGGTGATACCGCGCTCCCGTTCCTGCTCCATGTAGTCCATGGTAGCGGCACCGTCATGGACTTCGCCCACTCGGTGCACCCGGCCGGAGTAGTACAAGACGCGTTCAGTAACGGTGGTCTTGCCGGCATCAATGTGGGCCGCTATCCCTATATTTCGGATATTTTTTAACGGGTATTTGCGTGGCATATTATTTCTGCTCCTTAGCATCCTTTGCTCCGCTATACCCGGGGCCCTGGCACATGCTGTATTCAATTTTCAAATTTGATTTCCTGTCTATGGTTAGCAGGACAATCTATATTTTATTCCTACAGCTGTGCAACGCCCCGAAACTACGGAGCGTGTTGCTCAGCCTGTTGTTCTCATTCTCCTATGTTCTTCTTTGGAACTCATATATTAATATCGGAAATGGATAAACGCCTTGTTGGCTTCTGCCATTCGGTGTGTATCCTCGCGTTTCTTTATTGTATTTCCCTGTTTGTTATAACAATCCATCAACTCCGCCGCCAACCGTTCTTCCATCGTCTTCTCACCACGGTTCCTTGCATAACTCCGAATCCAGCGGAACGCAATGGATGTCCGTGTATTTGGCTCTATTTCCACCGGAACTTGATAGGTCGCCCCACCAATACGGCGTGATTTTACATGGACTAATGGTTTCGCATTTTCGACTGCCGTTGTAAAAACTTCTAATGGGTCTTTATCCGCTACTTTCTTTTTTAATATCTCTAATGCGTTATACACAATCTTTTCTGCTACACTCTTTTTGCCGTTTGTCATAACAATATTTATAAATTTTGCCACCAAAGTACTATTATACTTCGGGTCGGGCAAAACTTCTCTTTTTTGTACTTCTCTTCTTCTTGGCATTGCTTATCCTTCGCAACTATGATTGTTTCGGTTTTTTTACACCATATTTAGAACGGCTTACCCAACGACCGGCATGGACTTTTTTCCCGCCATCATCTTTAACGCTGGCAGTCCCGCCCATATCACCCATAGCATCCAGAACACCACGAATTAAGTGATAACGGACACCGGGAAGGTCTTTTACACGACCACCACGAACCAATACCTGGGAGTGTTCCTGCAAATTATGACCCACACCCGGTATATAAACAGTTACTTCGTATCCGTTCTTTAGTCGGACACGTGCTACCTTCCGCAATGCGGAATTGGGTTTCTTCGGTGTCATGGTATATACACGCGTGCATGTTCCCGAGGCTTGCGGACATGCCTTCAACGCCGGGGCTTTTGTCCGATTGGGTCTCGGTTTACGAGCACCTTTTAATAATTGTCCTATCGTTGGCAATGATAATCCTCCTGTTCATTAAAACAGAATTATTCATTTATTTTTTTATGGATAATTGATTTTTTTGCTGTGGGCAAAATAGTATATCAAAAACAAAAATACGATTTCAACTTCGTATTATTTGTCCGTCTTTTTACTCACTTTCTTTGGACGTGTCTTTCCATAAGAGCCACGCCAAATCTTACCGCGTTTTGTTCTACGGTCACCTTTACCCATAAATATCTATTTAATCCTTTATTAAATCAGGTAAAAATTATTCATCAGGGATAAAATCGAAAAGAGGTATTATTATATACAATATTCAACTTAAATGTCAAATATTATCTCAAAGATTCAAAATCATTTTTTAAATTCTTAATTTTGCGAATCTGCTCTCTTACTTCATTGATTAGTTTTTCATATTCTACAAATGGATTCATAATGTCGGACAGATTTTCTAAAAACTGCTTTGCTAACTTCTTCCGCATATTCCTTGCACTGAGATACACCACTTTATCATACACCCAAAAACTCACTAACACACTGATGATAAGCACAACACAGGAATGAATAAGAAAATCCTTTCCTTGATAGTAGCCTAAGAAATAGCCCGGTATAATACGCCAGAAAAAATACACTAATACAATATACATAGGCACATAAAATAATTCCACCAGAAAATAATTTGACAAACATTTAGCCTTGCGAACGAGATAATGATCCATCTTCTCTTTCAAAAAATCAACTCCACTATTAAAAAAATTCACCATGAAATTTTCGGATATAGAGGGTGCTGCATCTTTGCGAATTTGTGCTTTATCCAGGGCAAAGGCAAGATCATATTGGATATTCTCTAATTCACGATGGCATTTGCTTGAAATTTGGGTTACTATACCACTAACAATTTCGTTAATTTTTTTCTCAAAATAAGTAGTCTCTTCTTGGTTCGATGAAACCATCTCTTTAATGATTTTCCATGGACGAACTACTTTAGAGAGAGTTCTTAAAATACCTGCAAACCGATTGCGTATCTGTGCAAGTAACAAAAAAATTCCATGCAACTCCGGTGCTATTTCATCTTTTAATAGATGGTAGAATGTCCCGGATTCCTTTGCAAACTCTGTTCGAATAATCCGATCATATTGTGCTACTAACTCTACTTTCTTTTTATCTATAAATTCCTTCATTCCATTGACAGCAGGCTCCGTTTCATGCAAAAAATTGTCTGTTCGTTCCATCATTTTTTCTATCAGACCATGAACATTTGCCGTTTTTATTTGGCGGATTTTTGCATCTGTAAGTTGTTGATAAAGGAAATTCTCCAATTTTGGAAAATCAAATTCATCTGTTTCTGTATCTTCTGATTTAATTCCTAACTTTCTATTTAAAGCCCGAAGTGCATTCACACGAAAGTAAGTTAGAGGCTCTATTCCATCTGATTTTAATCTTTTCAGCCAGTCATCCATGATAGATGGAGTTTGGGAAGTTATTTTAGTTTCCACCAGAACAAAACCCCGTTCCTTACTCACTTCACGGATAATGCTCCATGTCGCTTCTTCAAGGTATTTATCCCCATTACCGCAAAGAAGTATAAGGTCGCATTTCTCAACTATCTTTTTTGTAAAACTGCGATGTTCTTTAACAACGGTATCTGTATCCGGTGTGTCAATAAGAACAATATTATCGAGAGCAGAACGAGCATGTAATTCACACTCTCCCTTAAATTCAGAATCAGGTTCCCAACCGGGAGGATAATAAATAATAGGTCTATTTGTGCAGGGTCTCATTTCTGAGGTCTTGGCGATTTTATCACCGGCAATAGCATTAATTAGTGTTGATTTACCAACTCCTGATCCTCCCACAATAGCAACGATTAATAAAGATTCAATCTTACTGCTTCTTTCCTCTATCTCTTTAATACCACCTCTTAACTTCTCCGCTATAGGTAAAAAACCTTCCCAATCTCCTTTATAATCGGCTATCTCTTTTAACTGATGTATAATTCTTTCCAAATTTGCTTTAGGTAACATCTTTCTCCCCTCCTATAATTATTGCTTCTCCATAATGGCATTATTTTGCGAGTTATCATTCGCTTCAATTTGGACTAACCCTATATTTTCTTTTTTCAAAGAAATCTCTCCATTAAAAATATCCTGAATCTCTTTATCAAATTGTTCTGCTAAACTTATATACTGATATACATCTTGTAAAACATATTGTAAAACTTCTTCTTTCAATATCTGAGAAAATTCTCTTTGTTTTTTTTCTTTCCATTTTTCGTAAAGTGAATTTATGCTTTTTAGAAGTCTCTTATATTCAACACTTTCAATAAGAGCAGAACTTCCAAGCATTCCTCCTCCTGCTATTGATTCTGTCCAGGGACCAAAATAAGGCATTCCCAAAACCATAGAACCTAAACCCGCACCTAAAAGTAAAAACGATATTATCCTCGTGCCATAAAAACCCCTCAAATTTGGAGATTTTAAAAAATCCTTTACAATTTCTTCGATTTCTCCTTGCAGCCATTCCGGTTTTACAGATAGAAGTCTCTCCACTCTTGTTATGATTTTCTTTTTTATTGCATCTTGATTGTTCTTTAATTCATGTAATCTTTTGTTAATATTTTTATCTATACAATCTATTTCAGAAATAAATTCGGATTTCAACAACCAATCTAAAAGTTCATTAAAACATTTTTCTATCATTTCATTATGTTTTTGTTTAATTTTTTCATTTACCCCTTCTGTATTAATTTCTAACTTTTTGATTTCACTTCGGTGCCCAGAAAAAAGGGAAGTGGGAAATAGCATAAAGTATTTGAAATTACCAATCTGTTTCCTTAACTCGCGTTTAATGTCTTTTACTAACTGAATCTCTGGGAATGGTTTAAACTCTTTTCCTACAATGGTATCCTCAAGATAACCTTCATAAATTTTTACTTTTGAGAAGGAATGTTTAAATAATTTTTCAAATTTGTTCTGGTACCATTTTGTAAATTCTTCTTTAAATCTACTTATTGTCCGTTCTAATATCTTCGTTTTTGTTTCCTGCACTGGGAAGGAACGGATATAATCCCTTAACTCAATATCACTTCCTGTCAATGGTTTAATAGGTGCATCTAAAAATTTTTCATTATAAGGGTATCTAGGAAAGTAAAAATGGGGCGAATTTTCATCCATTTCCACTTTTTTCATAAAATCTCTTATCTGCGTATCTGCAATCTGAAGCGATTCGGGGTTATCTCTATCTACCTTATTCATTACAGGAATTACTATTTTTCCTTCTTCATAAGCACGACGGAAAAATTTAATTACGGCTTCATCCATATACTTAGAATCATTCATAACTGCAATAATAATATCACCTGCAGATACAATCTTATCCGCCATCTCCCAATGTTCTTTTGCAATAGAATCAATATCCGGGGTGTCTAAATATAAATAGGTATCGGGAAGGGACTTTTCTTCCTTAACTAAAAGGATATGATTGGCCAAAGATTTGCTAATTGCCTCTTCTTTGTTCTCCATTTTCCTTGCCTCAAATTCAAGAAACATACTGTTATTCAAACACTGTTTCGCTTTTTGTTCAGAGGCAATAATAACAGGTCTTTTGGTTGCGGCAGCACGATAGTCTGTTGCCGTTAATTCTTTTTTCATCAAAACATTCAAAATAGTGGACTTCCCTGTATTGGTTCCTCCTGCTACGGCAATAACAAGACAGCCTTCGTTTTCCAAATGAGGGAGAAGTTTCCCCATGAACAGATTTTCCCATGCGGATAAATCCTCTCCATTCAGGATATTTAAATCTAATACTGATACATTATCCTTAAATCTTTTCCATGCATCTTTGAATTGATTTATCCAGTTCCCTTTCATTTGTATTTCCTCCATTTTATTTACATGAAGACGAATTTATAATTTATTTTATTCAATTTTTTTCATTTTTTTAAAGTCATACCTTCAATTTCGGGCAGGATTCTCTTAATGTTTTAATTACAAATTCGTTGATTTGTTCTTCATCTTCGGGGTCCATCCCCACAAATTTAAGGCTCACTTGATTTTCTTTACCTATAAACGACACATGGGTTACCGAACCTAATAAACGAAAATCTTTTTGCTTTCCCGTAACCGAATGCATTAGCGAAAAAAAGACTTCTACGCTATCTCCTACATCCATAGGCTCTTCAATGCTAATTAACATTCCCCCTGCACTGATATTGCGAATAATTGCTTTAATCTTTCGTGGGTGGGCATGGGGTTTTATCTCCGCAGGTAAGTTAATAGGGATTCGCCAAAACTGGCGAAGAAATATATTCGATAAATTTTCAGGAATTGCCAGAAGTATTCCTTCTTCCGCAGACTCAGACACTTCTATAATTTCTGTTTGCAAAACAAGGCAACCCCGATTACTACATAGTTCAAGTGCCACCTGCATTCCCGAAAAGAGCTCCTCAGAAAATTTTGTCTGGGACACACGAATATATTCCTGAGTAACAGAAATAACTGTTATAGGACATAATTTCCCTTCAAAACTCAATATACCGACTGTCCCTGTTTTTAATGTTTCCTGCAAAATTTGTTCTATCTCTTTTATCCTGTCCATTTGTTATTAACCTTATTACAACCAACGGGTAATTATTTTCTTCAACTAAAAATCTACTACAATAAGTTATGTCATAATATAATAGAAAATCATTTTAATCCAAAATACCTGACAATAACAAAAAAGGAATGCTTTTATATGTCTTTATCCATACTTAGCACAGGACTACCCGAATTTGACCGAATATTAAGAGGGCTCATTGCAGGAGATAATGTCGTATTTCGCGGAAGTTCTATCGTAGATTACCATAAGTTTGTAATACCTTTTGCACAACATGGACATGAAACAGCCCGTCCTGTTGTATACTTCAGATATGGTAAACATCAGCCTTTGCTAAAAGAAACTGAGGTTTCTACTTATGCGATTGTTAATCCGGATGAAGGGTTCGAACCTTTCATCAGTCAGGTGCATCAGGTTATAAAAAATACAGAACGCCGTGCGTTTTATGTTTTTGACCGATTGTCAGACCTGTCCCTCACCTGGTTTAGTGATACGATGTTGTGTAATTTCTTTATGCTAACTTGCCCCTATTTATTTGACCGTGGTGACTTAGCCTATTTTTTCCTTGACCGTTCCCAACATACACCTGAGTCCATTACCCCGATACAACAGACCGCACAAATTGTTATTGAATTGTATGACCACAATGAAAACTTGTTTATTCGCCCTGTAAAAGTCCAACAAAGACATTCTCCTTCCATGCACATGCTTCACCTATGGAAAGATGGAAAAATGACCCCTATTACAGAAAGCCATATTATGGCAAAGGTATTATCATCAACCCTCAGCACGACACTCAGTCCAGGAGAAGGACCTGTTGATATATGGAACCGTATTTTAGGAGAAGCCAAGTATGTTATCCGATTGGGGGATGAAAAAATAAAACGGGAATTAATGGAAATTCTTATCAAGATGATGATCACACGGGAAAAACG
Source organism: Candidatus Hydrogenedens terephthalaticus JGI OTU-1 (assembly GCA_000493945.1). Classification (GTDB taxonomy): domain Bacteria; phylum Hydrogenedentota; class Hydrogenedentia; order Hydrogenedentales; family Hydrogenedentaceae; genus Hydrogenedens; species Hydrogenedens terephthalaticus. The sequence continues at coordinate 8,356 of AWNW01000055.1, read as the reverse complement.
AATGACGGAATTATTCCTTCAAAATTTTTCTTTAGAAGACCTTGTAGAAATCGGTCGGCGTGTTGTCGGTACAGGAATGATAGGCGGGAAATCTGTGGGTATGCTACTGGCACAAGCCATATTACGAAAAAGCAATCCTAAATGGACACAAAAGTTAGAAACCCATGATAGTTTTTATGTGGGTTCGGATGTATACTACACATTTCTTGTTCGTAATGGCTGTTGGTGGGCTCGTGAACAGCAAAAGGAATTAGAAAGTTTTCTTCCCGGAGCAGAACGAATTCGTCGGCGTATCATCACAGGGGAATTTCCTGAAGATATTGAAACGAAATTTGAACAGGTTCTGGAATATTTTGGTTCTTCCCCTATTATTGTCCGTTCCAGCAGTTTATTAGAGGACAATTTTGGAAATTCTTTTGCCGGGAAATACGAGAGTGTATTCTGTGCCAATCAAGGTTCTACAAGACAAAGATTAGAAGATTTCAAAGCGGCCGTTCGCACGGTATATGCCAGCACAGTAAGTGAAGAAGCATTGTATTATCGCAAACGGCGAGGACTTTTAGATAAGGATGAACAAATGGCTCTTTTAGTCCAACGCGTATCCGGAGCCCAACATGCACGGCTATATTTCCCGAATATTGCAGGTGTAGGTTTCTCATACAATCCCTATGTATGGTCCCCGGAAATAGACCCTAAGGCAGGTATGTTACGGCTGGTATTCGGATTGGGAACACGAGCCGTTGACCGTTCGGATGATGATTACACAAGAATTGTTGCACTCAACGAGCCAATGCTGCGTCCTGAAGGTTCCACCAAAGAGCAAAAAAGATACTCACAACAGAAGGTGGATGTTATTGACCTGGATGGTAATCGCCTCATTTCCATGCCTGTGCAGGAAATTGTCCCCCAATGTGAGGGTATTCCATTAGAACTTTTTGTGGCTCAAGATTTCGAAGCAGAACGGTTTTATAAAGAACGCGGACAAAAAATGCCTCCTCAATGGAAAATCCGTTTTGATTCACTACTTACCGAAACCTCATTCGTCACGGATATGCGTGAAATCCTTACCACACTGGATAATGCCTATCAGAACCCTGTAGATGTAGAATTTACTGCAAATTTTAAGAGCGATAAGGATTTCTATATAGATATTGTTCAATGCAGACCTTTACAGGTCAGTGACCGTTCCGAACTTCTTTCCGAACCTGTTATTGAAGATAAAGCCGACCTTATTATTCGAACAGACGGACCTATTATCGGAAGAAGTCGTTCCAATCAAGTGCACCGAATTATTTATGTAGTGCCTCATGTCTATGGAGAATTACCAATATCCGAACGGTATGCTGTCGCTCGTGCTATCGGCACTTTAAATCAAATACCCCCGCTTATTGCAGGAGACCCTATTGTAGTTCTAATCGGACCCGGAAGATGGGGAACCAGCACACCCTCATTAGGAGTGCCCGTTAGTTTTTCCGAAATTAGTTCCGTCTCTTTCCTGTGTGAAATTGTAGCCATGAGAGAAAACTTAACCCCGGATGTTTCGTTAGGGACTCATTTCTTCAGCGAATTGGTAGAATCAGATTTGTTATATTTCGTTCATTTCCCCGGTAGAGAAACGCATTGGCTCAACGAACAATTACTAATTCAACTCCCCAACAAATTGAAAGAAATATCCCCCGGACTGGAAAAATACGAAGATATTATCAAGGTATATGATTTCGTATCTGATACCACAAAAACATGCCATATTTATGCAAACACTTTCGACCAGAAATTAGCCCTATATCTTAAAAATGAAAAATAGCACAAACAATTTTTGTGGATTTTCATCTATTAACTGGGTTTGATTTTACCAAGGTTAATCGTAGAGGCGGGGGGGATTTTAATCTCTTTGATTTCTAATATCATTCCGCGTTCGGTTTTTAGACGAAGGTTATACATTCCCGCGGGAACAGGTTTGAATTGAATATTGCCTGACTCGTCGGTATGTCCATCACAGGGCCACCAGGGACCTAATTTAGGATGAAACATCATCAAGCCTACATTTTCATTTGCCACAGGTTCTTCATCTTTATCGAACAGTTGTAATTCGATGATACTGGCTTCTAACATCAGGACTTGCATATCTTCAAGAAAATCGGCATCGGTAGGCGGAATTTCAAAGTAGTTGTTGGGAAAATAATGAAGGATAGGGTCCCAGGCACGAATAAATACCCTTTTGTTTTTAGGAATTTGAATTGTGCTAATTCCATCGGGACCGCTTAAATTTCCGCGTGCAATAGGTTCGTCAAAGGCATTCGGTTTTTCGGTTGCAATACCTGCCATATTCTCCAGAGGCATACCAGCACTGTTTAGAATAGTGATTTTACCAACTACCCAGGAATTGGGTGTCTCTGTGCCTGAAACTTGTGTTGGTTGTTTTTCTGTCTTTGTCGGGGGAGGATTTTCTACGGATGTTTTTTCAGGGGCTGCTACTGTCGGCTGGTTTTCGGTATTTTTAGGGCTACACGAATAGAATAACAGGGATAATAAAATGAATGAACTATAAATTATATATTTAATTTTCTGTTGTTTCATAGGCATTACGAAATTGATGTTGGTAAAGTTGATAATAAACTCCCTGTTGTTTCAACAATTGTTCATGGGAACCTTGCTCTATAATCTTCCCATGGTCTAACACTAAAATACGGTCTGCATTCATAATTGTCGAGAGACGATGGGCAATGATAATGCTGGTTCGTCCTTTCAGGAAGGTTGCCAATGCTTCCTGTATATATTTTTCGCTTTCCGAATCCAGATTGGAAGTTGCTTCATCAAGAAGTAAGACTTCGGGATTTTTAAGAATGGCACGGGCTAAAGCAAGGCGTTGTCTCTGTCCTCCGGAGAGTAGTTGTCCAAACTCACCTAAATTGCTATCCAATCCCTTAGGCATTTGAGAGACAAACTCCCTGGCATGTGCCATAATAAGAGCCTGCTCAATTTGTTCATCCGTTATATCTGTATTTCCTCCGGTGAGATTATCACGGACGGAACCGGAGAAAAGGATGGTATCCTGGGTAACGATCGCGATTTGCTTTCGCAGGCTTTCCAATGTGGCTTTGCGAATGTCTGTATTATCAAAATAAATAGTACCTTCTTTAACATCATAAAAACGGGGAATAAGTTTAACAAGGGTTGTTTTTCCTGAACCACTGGGACCGACCAAAGCAACCCTCTCCCCTCGCTGGATAGAAAAGTTTAAGTTATCAAGGACAATCTTTTTTCCATCATAAGAAAAGGATACATTCTCAAATCTGATTTCCTGGGATAAAGGTTCTAATGAAATAGCATGAGGGGCATCCTGAATATCGGGTTTGAGGTCTAAATATTCAAAAACGCGTTCCGCACTGGCAACACTTGTCTGTATCATGTTGTTTACCGTAGACAACTTACGGACAGGGTCTAAAATCATAGCCAGTGCAAGATATACCTGCAACAAATCGCCCATATCCAGCCGATAAGTAATCACCCGATACCCACTAAATAGGATGAAACCGGAGAAACCGACAACAAGAATAAATTCTGTAATCGGTTCTGTAGCGGAATCTGCTTTAACCATTTTTCGTAAAAACCTGCGTAATCGGCTTGCTTCGACATCATACCGTTGCTTCAAAAATTCCTCCATTTGAAAACCTTTAATGATAAGAATACCCCGTGTTGTTTCATTTATAAGCGAAGCGAGGTCGGCAACTTTCATCAGGGAACGCCGAACACTTTTGCGGACATATAGCCCTAACTGAATTAAAGCATAGCCCAAGGGAGGCAAAACACATATCCCTACAAGTGTCAGCCAGGGGTCCACACTGACGGCAACGATAAGAAATGTTAGTGCTTTGAAAGGTTCGCGAAGCACCTTGATGAAGGCATTCGACAAGCCCCGATTGACCATAAATATATCATTACTGAAACGGGCTACTACATCACCTGACGAGTGTGATTCAAAAAAACCTAACGATTGCGTCATTATATTCTGATACATCTTTTTGGATAAATCCACAGAAACAAAGGCTCCTACAGAACCTGCAAAATATTCCTGAAAAAAACGGGCACAACCACTAATAAAGGTAAGTAGAATGACTATAACAATGGCAATAGACAGAGCAAATAATTTGTGGGCTCTCATTTTATCCACAAATTGAAGAAATACCTTATCCCATTCTGATGGCGGGGTATTGAACCACTTATGAATGCTCATATCCCATTTCCGAATTTCCTGGGCATATTTAATAGCCGGGTCCTCTTCCACATGAAAAATAGTTTTATTTTGCGATTCAGAAGGTTGATACAGGGTTAGTTTTACTGCAGTCCCCAAACTTACAATCATCGTCCCAAAGGAAAAAGCAATAACCAGGGAAAGAGCAATGGCTAAAAGCAATCGTGCTTTATACACCAAAGCATATCGGATAAGGCGGGCGTAGACTTTCCAGCCAGAACTCCTTTTGTAATTTTCAGGCTGTAGAAAATCTGCTACGGGTTCTGTATTTACAGGTATAGGTTCCATAAAATATTATTAAATAGACAAAATATATCGTTAATCGTTTCTGATGGCTATTCTGTTTAGTTTTTCGAGGATTTGTTCCGCCTGTGTCATTATATCGCTAATAATTTCTGCTATGCTCTTTATTTCATAAATCCTACCCACTACCTGTCCACAAGCAATACATCCACGGTTTACATCTCCACTGAGATAGGCTTCTCTTCCCACCTTGCCAGAGATAACAGGCAAAAGTTCTTCAAGTGTTGCCCCTTCTTTTTCCATATTTGCAACTGTCAATGCCGCTTCATTCTTTATTATACGCGCCGGATTTCGAATAGAGCGTTCTACAACAATGGTATCGGTTTCTTGCGCCTGCACGAGCCACCGTTTAAAATTTTCATGCATGGGACATTCTTTAGAAGCCATAAATCTTGTCCCCATAAGAATAGCATCTGCACCTAAGCATAAAGCAGAAATCAGCCCTTTGCCATCACAAAATCCACCTGCGGCGACAACAGGGATGGAGATAGTCTCCGCAGTTTTCGGTAACGCAATCAGTGTCGGAACTTCATCCATTCCCGGATGCCCACCACATTCAAAACCTACAATGGTAACCGCATCTACACCTACTCGCTCCGCTTTCTGGGCAAAACGCACGGCTGGGACTTTGTGAATGACCTTCACTCCTGCAGATTTAAGTTTCGGCAGGTAGGGTTCCGGATTTCTCCCGGCAGTCTCCACTACAGGAATTCCTTCCTCACAAACAATATCAATATAAGTTTCCGTCATATCATTAGGCATAATCACAGGAAGCATGGAAATATTTACACCGAACGGTTTATCGGTCATATCACGGGTCTTTTTGATTTCTGCCCGTAATTCTTCTCCACTGGAAAAAGAAACCGCAGTAATAAAGCCCATTCCACCTGCATTGGAAACAGCNGATACCATTTCCGCTTTAGCCAACCATTGAAGTCCTCCCATCAAAATGGGGTATTTAATGCCTAACATTTTTGTAATTCGTGTTTCGAAAGTGAACATATTTTTTTCCTTCTGTTTTTGATAATATAAATTTATAAATATACATCAATCAATATCCAGTTCATCTCCATTTATTTCTTCTTCAACAATTTCTTTATCCGCAAGAGGTGCACCTTCCTCTGTTTCTTTCATAACAGCCACTTTCACAATCCTCCCCTTAAAACGATTTAGAAGAAATTGGACCTTAGGGTCTTGCTTTACTTCTTGAGCAAGTTCTGTTGGCACAAGGTCCTTTAGCAGTCCTCTGCGTGGGGATTGGATAGAAGATTCATACGGCTCCATTTCTTGTTGGATAATTTGTATTTGCTTACTCGGGAAGCCGAGTTCATTCACAGTTTCGAGAATATACTGCTTTGTATCTCCTTCAGCAAGGCATGAAAGAGCATTGTTATCAGATGGTTTTACCTGTATAATTATTGCTTCTGTTGTGGCATCATGACTTATAGATACATCTTTTAAGGACAATGTTAATGTTGCTCTTTTATATGCAAGTTCACGAAGCACCTTTTTGGTAAAATCTTTATCAACATCACCCCGATTCCCTGATACAGTTTTAGATGGTAACGGTTCTGTGGTTGGTATTGATGTTCCTGAATTCAAGGTTGAAGAGGTGGTTTTTACGGGTTCTCTTACCTCTATTTTTTCAGAAGAGGGTGTTTTTATCGTTTTTTTTTCCGTAGTATTTTCTTGCTGTGGGTATGTGGAACGGTTTTCCTGGACGAATGCTTTTTTCGAAAATTGTATAGCATCTTCCAGTTGTATCAATTTTTCCAGAATAGCCTCAATGGATAATTCAGCCCCTACCTTACAATTTTTAATAAAGAATGCTTCTAATGCAGTCCGATGGGAAAGTTGTGATGTAAAATTTTGGTTTAGTTCTGCTAATTGTTCAACAAACTTCATAAGTTGAACTATTGTAAAATTTTCAGCCTGTTCTTTTAAGCGTTTAATATCCTCTTCGGGAAGAAAGAAAAAATTTTCCTGTTGGGTTGTTTTAAGAATAAGCAAATTTCGGATGTGTCGGATAAATTCCTCCACGAATTGATTTAAGTCTTTTCCTGAGGTTGAAACCTCATCTATTATCGAGAGGACTTTAGATATATCTTTATGCTGTAGTGCATATACCAATTGGTCAATTTTATCCGTCTCAATAAGTCCCAGAACATCCTGAACATCTTTATAGGTAATTTCTCCCTCACAATAAGTCATAAGTTGGTCAAGAATACTTTCTGCGTCGCGAACGCCACCATCCGCAGAGCGTGCAATTGCAAACAACGCCTCTTTTGTGGCTTTTCTATTCTCCGCTTTTACAATCTGTTCCAGTAAATGAACAATATCCGGCACAGCAACCCTTCGGAAATCATATCGCTGACAACGGGAAATAATTGTTGCAGGAATTTTGTGTGCTTCTGTGGTGGCAAGAATGAAAATCGCATGGGAGGGAGGTTCTTCCAAAGTTTTTAAAAGGGCGTTGAAAGCCGCAGAAGATAACTGATGGACTTCGTCAATGATATATACTTTATATCGTGCATGGGCGGGAGCCAAACGCACTGCTTCACGAATTTCACGGATATTATCTACACTGTTATTAGAAGCCCCGTCAATTTCCTGAACATCCAGATGACTACCTTTACCTATTTCGATACAATTATCGCATTTATCGCAGGGTTCTGGAATAGGCTTATCCGAACTCTGACAATTCAACGCTTTGGCAAGGATACGAGCTGTGGTTGTTTTTCCAATCCCGCGGGAACCAATAAATAATAGGGCGTGATGAATTCGCCCCGAAGAGACGGCATTTTTCAGAGTGCGTGTAATATGTTCCTGTCCCACAACTTCATCAAACTGTTGGGGTCTCCATTTTCGAGCAAGAACATGATATGTATCATTCGGTTTTGGCATAAAATATATTCCCTGCCATTTATGTAAAAAGTGCTCGCGCACCCACCTTCGAACGACATACCCAGAACGGCCACGGAGCAGTTAGCTCGGGCCCGGCAACCCTGCAGCACACAGACAGTATCAACTACGGCTGCTTCCTTCCGGACCTGACCGGGTTCGTTGCCTATCTGTTGAGCAGGACCAAGCCGTCAACGCCACTTACTCCGCACCAGCTAAAGGGCATACCGCCCTCGGGAGGGAATTCAGTCTCGCTAAAGCGGATTTGCGAGTTCAGGAACGCCGCTTCGTTCCCACCTAGCGCGAGCACCTAATATTATAACGGATTAAAGCATAGAAGGCAACATGGAAAACTTTTTATTCCAGATTGCCTGCAAGTGCCGAAACTAAATTCGCTGTAGCAGAAGTTACAGGGGCATCACCAGGAACATTAAGGTCATAGGGATCCGGGTCTGGAATATACCTGACAAACTCAACATGTCCATCCATATAAAGAACATTACAACCACCCGGAATGTGATTGAATAAGGGTTCTTTGGATTGCGGCGTTGATATAGTATCAAGCATTATCCAAACCGAACTTTGAGCATTATTGCTACTAGCAGGGTTGTTTATATCCGTTATCAAAAATCTTTCAATCCCTTCTCTTAGCCGATATACAATATTTCCTCCGCCATTACCATATCCCGACCATGGAGAACCTGAATATGCAAGATTTGCATCCGAATCCATCACTTTAAGTAAGGCTTTCGGGTCACTATTATTTATGTAATTCACCACCTCCGTCTGATATGCAAAATACAAGCCATCGAATGCTGCCCCAAATTGAATAGGTGCCGGTAATGAGGTATCAAAACCCGAAGGACTTATGGTAAGTAGTAACCCAATTAAAAGAAATTG
>AWNW01000054.1 GCA_000493945.1 Candidatus Hydrogenedens terephthalaticus JGI OTU-1 | reverse complement strand
GCTATGTTTTGAGGGAAATGCCCGCTCTGCTATAATCTAATATTTATAAGTACCTCAAACATAGCGAAAAATGGGAGTTTTTTTGAAAAAAATTTTAAAATAACATTAATTGAGTAAGTGGTTCTTCCGCCTTTTTTCTTTTCTTCGCCATAAATATTTCCATTTTTTCAAACTGTTTATCTGTAATATAGAGTAATCGGACTTCGCCTCGCGGTGGAATTGCTTGTCTCACTCGTTTTTTATAAGGTTCACTTGCTTCTTCACTGGGAAAGTATCTTCCATAAACGGAGAATTGTAACATTGTATAACCTTCTCTCAATAACATATTGCGAAACTGTGTTGCATGTCTTCTATCTTCTGTTGTTTCCACAGGCAAATCGAACATAGCAATCATCCACATACCTTTATATCCTGATATTTGAAGGGTTCTATTTTTATCTTTTCCTTTGCTCATGTTTTATTTATGTTCCCATTCGTTTTTCATTTGTGATTTCGTGGCATTTTAACCACAAATTACACGAATTGACACGAATAATTTATACAATTTCAGGTAATATTAATGTTTTTCTTTTCCCTTCAAACATTTGGGCAAGTGATACTGCCGTTCGGAAAGTAATATCAAATAGATTCCGTTCTTCATCGTCCATTTTATATTTTTTAAGTAAACTTTGTATTAGAAACTGTTTTGCATCTTTATTTAGTTCAACAAAGACATCTTTCCCTTTCATAAACTGGACAACAGCGAAATCAACAATAGGTCTATAAGGTTCCATCAAATCATCCGCCAGACAGAAGGGATTATACCGATTATGATGATGTATTCCAATAGATGGATTTAACCCTGCACTTACGATAGCTCGTGCCGTAATTCCTCGCAATACCGCATAACCATAATTCAGCAACGCATTAATCCCACCCCCTTCAGGATTTCTACGAAACTCATACTCTGCTGGAAATAGAAAATTCCAGTATTTCCTGCTTGCCAACCCTTCCACATTATCTGGGTCCCCCGACTGCACCCTATCCGCTAATGGGATTAAACCACGGTCATCACCATATAGTTCGAACAACAATCTTCCCTGTGCCTGAACTTTGGCTTTGATAATTTGTTGCCAGGCTCTTTTCCGTATAGGCAATGAAGATTCAATTTGATATTGTAACCGTTCCATTTGTAAGTGATGCCCCACCAACGGATACATCATACCAATAGGCATTCGCTTTTCATCGCAGGTAATAAAAACGGCACCATGTTTCATCAATCCTGATAACACAGGTTGTGTCAAACTTACCGCAGGATTTGAAACGATAACCACGGCTATTTCCGCCAGAGGAATAAAGGTTTCCTTTTCCCCTTGTATTATTGCTAATCGCTCTAAATCTATGTTGAGCCGTCCTCCATCTTCGGACAAGTCTATTATGTGATCAATCATGGGCTATCTGAGATTCTCCTAATATATTAACTGAATGTTTCTTCGCTTCTGATGATAATAATGAACTTAATCTTCTCGTTAAACCTGTAAAGTCTTTTTTACCATTCTTTTCAGGTATTCTTGCCATGTAAATAGGAAGAAACATAAGCACACAATTTATGTCCATTTTTATTAATTTAAAATATTCATATTTACTTTCATCTTTAATATCCTTCATAAAGACAATATCGCCTTTACACAGGCTGAATAAGAATTTTGCATCCTCAACTTCTTTTCCATCGCGTATTAATTTCCTCTGGATAATTTCCTCTCCTCTCTTTTTTCTCTGCATAGCCTCGAACATACTAACCACATTTGCATCCCAGACAGTCCTCCCCTTTTTATCTTTCGTCTCAAAAATTTCAATATGATGATTTTCATCTGAAGTTACATATCTCACTCGTTCCTTTTCTCCAACGGGGAACACAGGCACTTTTTTCTTTACGCGGACAGATTTAATAGGGATTTGAAGACCTTTCTTATTTGGCATAAGTGGATAATTCATAGGGTCTGCAAAAGCCTTTTTCGGGTCACCACCTAATTCAATTAATTTATCCTGAACAGCCTTTCTTACAATTGGGTCAACAATATCATCTATTTCGCCCTTGGAAATATTGCTCAATGATTTTCTTACATGCACCACTGTTTCACCATTTTCATCTATTTTCGGTGGGCTGTAATTCGTCTCCTCATGAAGTCGCCCGCTTACTTTCCGCTCAGGACGATGTGAAACAATAATACTCAACACTTTCTCTTCCGCCTCTTTTGAAAGTGTAGCCCACGGTGGTTCAATAAATCGCCACCAATTTTTATTTTTTCTTTCCTTAATAGGAATATTTTCAGCCTGTTCCGAAATGCGTTTTACCATTGACGGAGAGGTTATCGCGATTACAATAGCATCAATCGCATGTTGACGATGGTCCTCGCGATTCTTTTCCGGAGAGCCTAAAATCTTATTCAAGTCCCACATACGGCGAATAACTGAAGTTGCTGAACCACTAACGGCAAATATATGCTTGCGATATTCACTTCCATACAATAATCCACAATACATGCACGCTTCTCTGGATGCATACCTCGTATCGTTTAATTGAGAACTGGAAAATTTATCAATAAAATCTTCCAACGCTTTCCCATGCAATTTAAACCGTCGTAATTTCTCTGCAGCACAATGCGAATTAAACTTTTCAACCCGTCCTAAAATTGCTTCCCACCGACTTTCGTCAAAAGCATACACTTCATAAGGTGTTTTATTATGTTTCCTTGTTCGATTCTCTTCATGATAGCATAGAGTCTTATTCTTAAAAGAATCATCCAAACAGCGACTTAATGGAATGATGTGTTCAATATCAAATTGGGGTTCACTCCCAAATAATGCATTAAAACCATTAATAGGACGCCCGGTGTAAGGACATTTCCAGCCACATTCTTCGGCTAACATGTATTTTTCTATATCACTACGCGTCGGATTCGGAATTCCTCGGTTTATAAGTTCCTGTCTAATTTTATTTCGATTTTCTTCTAAATCGCGGTTATTTTTCCATATTTTTTCTCGTTCTTTCTTCGTATTTCGCAAATCTTTTGCACTTTCAATACGAATAAATCTTGGTTTCCCGTATCGTTTTACAAGTTCATTAACGATCTTCCTCATCTCCGCTAATGTCCGTGTTACTGTTGGATTGCGAATTTCGCCAATCGGTGCTTCCTCTAACGGTGGCAACAGGTCTACTTTGAATTCATCCCGAACATTGTCCATACCATAAATCTCTTTTACCAATTCTCCATATCGTCTGCCTTCTTCTAATCCGGGAAGAAATTTATCAATTGCCTGTCGCGATAAATTGCAATAACTATCTTCAATTATCATTTCTGAAATTTGAAGTGCCTCCTCCTCGCTAAATTTCCAATGCTTTATTAATCTTCTCTCTAATGCTTTATTGTTTACAATTGAGTAAATGTCCTCCACCAATTTATCGCGTTCCTCCGCATTCATATTATCCCATCGTTCACCAATCACATTACGAATGGCACTTGCTGTCTTATTCCCCGGAATTTTCTTCTCACCACCTTCTTCTAAATTAAATTTTACAGTCTTCGGCAAACTTAAAATCTTTCTGAGTTGTGCAAAAGTTGTATCTCCATTTTTTTCAAGATAATCAATCACTACTTTTCGTTCTTCACCTGTCAACGGTCTTTTATTAAATTTATCCTCTTTAATTTCTAAGTCGTTTACCTTTTGAAGCAAACGAAATCGTTGAGCTTTAAGTATAACCCAGGGAGCCCGTCTACGATTGCGTTGTCCTCCACGGGCGATACATTCAAATTGACAAAAACCAATTTTTTCTTTTTGTGATTTTAAGGGTCGTTGATAGAAAATGGTCTTAAAAACCAACTTTTTATTTTCATCGTTTAATATATCGGGGTAAAATTGAGCCTGCTGGTCCCATATTGTATAAAACTCCTGTTCATACATATCACGGGCAGTCCATCTTCCGCGTATTCGTTTCTGTTCAGCAATCGGGTCAATTTTAGCAAAGTATTCACCTAATGTCCTTGCTCCTAAACATGCCATTTCCTTTCGAATTTCTGCAATACCCTCTTTAACTTTTCCTTTCTCTTCGTCATCCTTCTTTTGCCCTCTTCGATTGCTCAGGAAACCACGCCGTTGTCCTAAATGATACAAAACTCGTCCTAATGCATAAGGTTCTAATTTTTGTCCAACAGCCAAAGATCGCAGATAATACAAAAAAATCTGGTTCAAACGATTTTTCTCATATTCAGGCAAATCTTCTTTTATATACATCTTTCGTAATTCTACATCTAAATTATCAATAATATTTTTTCGTTCTAAACTATCATTCAAATTTCCTTCGGGTAAAAGTTTTATTTGCTGTAATACATTCGCCAACCTCCGATACCTTCTTGCTCTTCTTTCAATCTGTCGTCGAACCAATCGAGCATCACGCCGTTTTTTGTTTCGCGATTCTTCCTTACCACTTTCATATTGCCCTTCCATCCCTGCTTCAAACACACGCACACCTACTTTTTCAATTCCACAGGGATTATCGTCATTATCCAGTTTTATTAAAGCCCAACCAATTGAATTAGAACCTAAATCAAGACCTAATACATAAGGGCTATAAAAATTTGAATCAGACATTATAATGTCTCCTTTTTAAAAGTGTTTATATAGTTGTCAATAATTTATTAAATAATTTACTAAATTTTACTTGACATGTCAAGTTTTTTTTGGTATAATTATAAAAGATTATAGCAGAGCGAGCATTTCTCCTCTTAACATAGTAAGGAGTTTTGCTCCGTGCGTGTAGCCGTCAAGGTCAAGCGTAGCGCCTCCCAGTGGGGCGCATTATTTTTTTAAACCTCTTTACTTTCCCATTTAATAAAACGGGTTGAATTAAAAGTATTATTAATTTATTCGCTAAATATTATTCTCTAAAAAAATGGGTAGGATATAAATATTGATTGGTTGCTACTGTTCGTTTTTATGTCTTCTTATCTATGTGAAAAATTGTAGATATTCATGGTATTATAAAACCTCTTTATTCAATAAAACGAAATTGTGAATTCTAACAAGGGATATTATGGTTCGAACACGAATAGCGCCTTCTCCATCAGGATTTTTGCATATAGGGACATCAAAAACGGCTTTGTATAATTGGCTTTTTGCCCGAAAGAATCATGGAACCTTCATTTTGCGTTTAGAGGATACCGATGCAGAACGGACTGATGAACAGTATGTTCAAGGTATGTGCGAAGGTTTTAAATGGTTAGGGATTGATTGGGATGAGGGACCTCCGTTTGGTGATGTTCCAGAAAAAGGGAATTACGGACCTTATCGCCAAAGTCAGAGAAAAGAACTTTATAAAAAAATGGCATACCAACTTTTAGAACAGGGTAAAGCGTATAAGTGTTTCTGTTCGAAAGAAAGTCTGGAATCTTATAAAGATGAAACAGGTAACCTATACTACCCCGGATTTTGTAGAAACTTAACACCGGAACAAATTCGTGAGAAAGGCGATGCTCCTTATGTTATCCGTTTTCGTGTGCCAGAAGGGGAAACGGTTGTCAATGACCTCATCCAAGGGACAGTCGTGTTCAAAAATAGTCAGTATGATGATTTTATTATTCTCCGTGCGAATGGAGACCCTGTTTTTCATCTTGCAGTTGTTGTAGATGATATTACTATGAAAATAACCCATGTTATCCGCGGTGATGACCATCTAACAAATACGCCTCGTCATATCATGCTCTTTAATGCTTTAGACGCACCTTTACCTAACTACGCTCATCATCCATTAGTTCATGATGAACAAGGACGAAAATATAGCAAAAGGCTCCATGGTGCTAATGTATTAGACTGGCGTGATGACGGTTATCTACCTGAAGCCATTTTGAATTATGTAGCACTTTTAGGATGGACTTCGGAAGAGGAGAATCGTGAGTTTTTTACGATACCTGAACTTATTGAACATTTTTCAATCGAACGAATCAACAAGTCATCTGCCCGATTTGACCGCAAAAAATTAGAATGGCTCAATGGCTTGCATATTCGCAATTTACCCGTTGAAAATCTCCGAGACCGACTCATTCCTATACTTGAAAAACATGGTTTTGATACATCCTCGAAAAGTAAGGAATGGTTGACCAAACTTGCTCAAATCTGTCAGGAAAAATTGCCCACGCTGAATCGCATTATTTTCCTTTCCGACTTCTTTTTTAAAGATTTCGATGCCTATGAAACGGAAGCAGAAGCAAAACTATGGAAAACACCAGAAACCGCCATAAACTACCTAAAAAATATTCAGAGCAAACTATCTTCTGTATCAATCTGGGAACATGACCCATTAAAAAAGGCATTTGAGGAAGTTTGTGCTGAACTGAATGTGAAATTAGGGGCATTGGTAAATCCTACTCGACTTGCACTCACGGGGAAATCCGTGGGTCCAGGCTTCTTTGAACTTATGGAATTATTAGGAAAAGAGAAAACTTTGGAACGACTTTCCAGAGCCATTGAATATTTACATAACAAAGGAGGTATAGACTGTGAGTAAATATATCGTTGGTGTTGATTTAGGTGGCACAAACATAAAATCCGCCATTGTTTCAGAAGAAAAGAAAATTATCGTTAAGACAAGTGTTCCTACTCCGACACAGGAAGGACCTAAAGCCATCATGGATGCTATGGCAAATGTGGTGCATGAATTAATGAATAAGGAAGGTATAACCACTCAAGATATTTTAGCCGTTGGTATAGGTGCACCAGGTCCCATGAATTGGCAAACGGGAATTGTGTATAGCCCACCCAATCTCCCCGGCTGGCACAATGTTCCCTTAGCCGATGAAATGCAAAAACGATTGGATGTTCCCTGTTACATTGAAAATGATGCTAATGCGGCATGTTTCGGCGAATACTGGTTAGGTGCCGGTCAGGGCTGTGATTGTATTGCTGTGCTTACATTAGGCACCGGAGTGGGTGGAGGGATTGTTGTTTTCAAAAAGTTGTTACGCGGGATTGATGGGACAGCAGGTGAATTAGGGCATTTGAAAGTTCAGAGAGATGGCAGATTATGTGGTTGCGGGTCAAAAGGTTGTCTGGAAGCATACGCCTCTGTAACGGGGATGGTTCGAACCGCACAGGAAGAAATTGAAAAAGGTAAAAAAACGATTCTGACGGAAATGTGCAACAACAATATTCATGCTATCACAGGGAAAATGATTTTTCAAGCGGTAGAAAAAGGGGATGCTCTTGCCAAAGAAGTTTTTAATGAAACTGCCGTATGGCTTGGTCTGGGAATTGCCAGTATTGTGAATATGTTAAATCCGGAAAGGGTCATTCTTTGTGGGGGAATGATAGCCGCAGGAGATATTTTATTTAATCCCGTTCGCGAAACGGTTATGAATAATGCCTTTGAAGTCCCGGCAAAACGATGCGAAATCGTTCCCGCAGGTTTAGGTGAAGATAGCGGAGTAATTGGATGTGCCGGCTGTGCATTAACACGGTATTACGATGAACATAAATAATTAGACTATGTTTCTTACTGTTACTCCAAATCCCTGCATTGATAAAACAATCTTTATCCCCAAATTTAAACCCGGTGATAGAGTTCGTTCCAACAAATATACACAAATATCCGGCGGAAAAGGGAACAATGTTGCTCGTGTTTTAGTAACACTTGGTTTTCAAGCAGGGGCTTTATTATGGGTCGGCGGTTATACAGGCAAACAAGTAGTCAAGATGCTTCGGGAAAACGACAAAGTTAAATGTTTTCCTGTTTGGACAGAAATACCCACAAGGACAATCACAACTATTCTTGAAGAAGAATACGGAAGACAAACTGCTTTTTTCGAGCCCGGACCTCTAATATCCTCACAGGAATATAATGATTTTATCCAAACATTTAATAAAGTTATATATTCTCATAGCATCCCGATAGTTGTTCTTTCAGGAACCGTTCCTGACCCCAAAGTATCCTTTCTATATCGGGATTTAATTAAAATAGCCAATAGACAGGGGATTAAAGTTATTCTTGATACCTATGGAAATGAATTTTCCGAAGGGATTAAAAGCAATCCTTATATGGTAAAACCCAATGTAGAGGAACTAACCAAATTTTTAAATACAGACTTGAAGGATATAAACTCGAAAATAGAAGCTATTAAACATTTACACAAAAAGCATAAAATCCCCTGTGTAGTTTTATCTATGGGGCGAGAAGGGGCACTTGTCTGCTGGAATAATACCTATATTCACATACTCCCTCCAAAAATAAAAGAAATCAATCCTGTGGGGTCTGGAGATGCCCTTGTTGCTGGTTTTACAGTTGGTCTATATAAGGGATTTTCCATAGAAGATACGGGGAGGTTAGGTGTTGCGTTAGGCACCGCCAATGCTATGATGTGGGACATAGGAAAATTTGCGATAAGAGATTTAATCAATATCTACGAGCGAATAAAAATCTACAAAATTAATCCCATAAGTAATCAGAAAGTCCAATACAAAGAGCATACACCTCTGCTTGCTC
Source organism: Candidatus Hydrogenedens terephthalaticus JGI OTU-1 (assembly GCA_000493945.1). Classification (GTDB taxonomy): domain Bacteria; phylum Hydrogenedentota; class Hydrogenedentia; order Hydrogenedentales; family Hydrogenedentaceae; genus Hydrogenedens; species Hydrogenedens terephthalaticus. Next base: position 9,345 of record AWNW01000054.1, on the reverse strand, counting down.
TTCTTCCAAAGTTAAAAGATTTTTCTCTGTAGTCAGGATTACTCTCTCTCCCTTTAATATCCTACTTGGTATAGGTGTATGGTCTCGATATATATAAGTATTCTTTATATTTATCTGTTGCTGTTCCAATATATTTAAAAAAGATTTGGGGCTACCTATTGCACAAAATACATCCACATCCTTACCTCTGAAGTAATCCACAGGGAATTGGCTTGAAGAATTTATTTTTGTCCAATATAAGGGTTTATGATATACCCATCGCATTTTTTTCTCAGGATACATATCTTTCAAAAATCTTTTTAACTTCTCCAACCCTTCTTTTGGTATCTGGTCACAATGGGTTATCCATATTTCCGTTGCCCTATGTATAGCACTTAATGGTTCTCTTAAAATACCTGCAGGAAAAATAAGTCCATTACCCCATGGATTTAAGGCACTTATCAATAATATATTTTCATTACGACCCAACATTAAATATTGATAAGCATCGTCAAGTATGACAATATCAAATCCTTTGCGTTCTGCCCATTTTACCGCTCTTACACGATTTGGGTCTTTAACAACATGAATATCATGCAAACGATATAATATCAACGAAAGCTCATCCCCTAAAACTTTATATGCTCTATTCCATGGCAATATAGTTTCTTTTTGTGGTAAGTCATTTTTTTCAGAATTATATTTTCGGATACCAACCTTACCTTCATTGAAAACACCTTCAACAATCCCCTTAAATTTTTCAGCTCCATATCCCCGACTAATTATACAAACATTTTTCCTGTTATCTTTCTGTTCCTGTTCTGCCCGTTCTATAACCGCAGGTGTTTTTCCAACCCCTCCCACCGTAATACCACCAAAGCTCACAGTATAAATTTTAGGTGTATATACTGCTCTCTTTGAACGAACCCACATTCCCCACCTCTGGAAATAACTCAAACCTTTTAACAAAGGTTGTAAAATCTGTGGTGGTCCTTGTTCATTACAAAGATATGTTTCAATAATTGACTTTTTCATAATTACATCATTACAAAAAAGTCCGGGAAGTTTCACTTCCCGGACATAATTATCAACACACAAGTATTCAATTAATAATTGGTTCTTCCTTGCGTCCCAACTTTTGACTTAATCTGCTTACTTGCAGGCTCTTTAGGTCTTAACGCACGACATGCCTTCCCTGCAAGCCACATTTCACTATTTGCCATTTCAGCAAGTTCTTTCTGCAATTCTTGTTTATAATTGGGATTGCCTAACGACTTTAATACGCGTTTTGTTTCCGCCCCTTCCTTCACGCGTTTATACAATTCACGGAAAACAGGAAGTGTTGCTTTCTTAAATTTGGGTTTCCAGTCCAAAGCACCGCGTTGTGCTGTTGCCGAACAATTCTGATACATCCAATCCATTCCGTTCTCATCAACAAGACGGATTAAGCTTTGTGTAAGTTCTTCTACTGTTTCATTGAAAGCCTCACTGGGGGTATGTCCATTTTCACGCAATACCTGATATTGGGCTTCCATAATACCTGCAAGGGCTCCCATCAAAACACCTCTTTCTCCCGTCAAATCACTGTATACTTCGTTTTCGAATGTCGTCGGGAATAAGAAACCAGAACCAATACCGATACCAAGTGCTAAACAGCGTTCCAATGCCCTACCTGTATAGTCTTGAGCAACAGCATAACTGGAGTTAATACCTGCACCACTCAAGAAATTTCTACGGACAGAGGTTCCTGAACCTTTCGGAGCAACCATAATAACATCTACATAATCAGGTGGAATTACCTTCGTTAAATTTTTATATACGATAGAAAAACCGTGAGAGAAATACAATGCGTCTCCGGGTTTCAAATGTTTCTTTACATTTGGCCAGATGGCTTTTTGTGCTGCATCGGAAACTAACAATTGAATAATTGTTCCTCTTTCACAGGCTTCTTCTATACCAAATAAAGTTTTACCGGGCTTCCATCCATCTTTTACTGCGCGGTCCCAATCAGATTTAAAATTTGGGTCCTGACCTATAATTACATTGAAACCGTTATCACGCAGATTCAAACTCTGCGCCGGTCCTTGAACTCCATACCCGATAATTGCAATTACTTCGTTCTTTAAAACTTTCCTTGCCTTCGCCATAGGAAATTCTTTTCGGGTAATAACTTCTTCTTTTGTCCCACCAAAATCAATAAGCATTGAAAAACTCCTTCTTTTAAAGTTAATGTTTATTTGAAATTTGGATTTTAAATTGCATAAACACCCAACATTATAATATTTTATCGCTTAAACATATTAAATTACAAAAGCAGACATTTATGCACGACTCATCCGATTTAAATAATTTATCCGTAACCATAGACATCACTCCATTACGAGGGGAAAAAACAGGTATCGGCAATTATGTTCATTATACGCTTAAATATTTATTGTCAGAATATAATGATTTGCAAATAAATGGAATTTCTTTTGGCATTCACAAATTTCAAAAAGATTCTCATGAAATAGTAAAAAAATTACATAGGAACAAACATATTCCTGTCCCTGTAAAAATACTATACAAATGGTGGAAGCACTTTAATTATCCACAAATAGACTATATTGTAAAAGATAATTCTGTTCTTCATTTCACGAACTATTACTTACCGCCAATTCAAAACAAAAAAAACAGTTTTATCTATTTATGATTTATCCTTCCTAACAAATCCGAAATGGGTTAGTCCTCAAATTATAAACTTATTCAAACCCAATATTTTGAGTTCTGCTCAAAGAGCCACCCAAATTATTACTTGTTCCGAAAAAAGCAAAAAGGATATAGAGGTATTATTAGGTATTCCACCTAATAAATTATCTGTCGCATATCCAGGTTTTGACGATACTATTTTTCACCCATTGGACAAAGAAAAAGCACAAAATTATATAGAAAAAAATTATCATATTTCGCCTCCTTTCATTCTATTCGTTGGCACTATAGAAGAAAGAAAAAATATAACAGGTTTACTTAATATCTATGAAAAGATACATCGTCAGATACCCCATAAACTTGTTCTATTAGGGAAAAAAGGATTTCATGCAGATGAAATTCTTTTCAAAATGCAACAGTTAGAATGTTTAGATAAAATTGTTTATTTGAACTACATACAAGACCATACTGAATTAAAATGGTTCTATAACTCTGCAGATTTATTTGTTTTCCCCAGTTTTGATGAAGGTTTTGGAATACCACCTCTTGAAGCCATGGCTTGTGGTTGTCCGACAATTGTTTCTAATCATGGGGCTTTGCCTGAAGTTGTTGGACCCAACGGTATTACATTAAATCCTCAGGACATAGATAGTTTCGCGGAAACAATACTCAATGTTCTATCGGATAAAAAAATGCTAAATGATATGGTTTCAAATAGTATTTTACAGGCAACGAAATTTAGTTGGATAAAAACGGCTCAATCTCATTTTGAAGTTTATAAAGAATTGGGGAAAATATGACACGCATTTTATTAAACGGTTTTCAAATAGGTAATCTAAGTGGAACGGGAAGATATACGGAAGAATTAATAAAGGTTCTTATTAATATTCCTGAAAAGTTACATATATTACTTCCTGCTTCAAAGTCTTTATCTATATCATCTGATAAACTAACTGTAAAACATTTACCAAATAACAGATATATCACAAGATTCCTTCAATCATTTCTTTTAAAAAAGTACTTCAAAGAATTCCAACCTGATATTGTCCATTATCCCGCAACCTATGGATACAAATTAGGGGATGTTCCTCATATTACAACGGTCCATGACCTCGCTTTCTTAGAAAATCCACACTGGTTTCCAATCCATTATCAATGGTTTTATAAAAAAAGGGTCGAAGAAACAATAAAATTCTCTCAACGAATTATTACCGACTCTTTCTTTTCTGGAAAAGAAATACAAAAGCATTACAGTATTGATAAAGATAAGATTGATGTAATATACCTTGGAGTGAGTGATTTCTTTAAACCCCAAACACAACAACAAATAGAAATGATTAAAAATAAATATAAACTTCCCCCAAAATATGTCTTGTATGCTGGCACATTAGAACCCCGCAAAAATATCCCATCTCTGATTGAAGCATGGTCAAATATTGCTAACAAAATTCATAATGACCTTGTCATTATAGGACGTGCAGGCTGGAAGACGGATACAATTGAACAATCCATAAATAAATCAAAGTATAAAGAACGAATTCATAGATTAGGGTATATCTCGGACAAAGATTTACCCGTTATTATAAGTGGAGCAGATATTTTTATCTATCTAAGTTTTTATGAAGGTTTTGGATTACCACCTCTTGAAGCAATGAGTTGTGGTACACCTGTAATTGCTTCCAATTGTGGTAGTCTTCACGAAATACTTGGGGATAAAGCACTATTGGTTGACCCTTATAATATTCAGCAAATTGCTGAATCAATTTATTATCTCTGTGAAGACAATACAAAAAGACAGGAAATGAGCCAAAATGGAATTGTTTACGCTAACAATTTTACATGGGAAAAGACCGCTCAAAAAACACTTGAGACATATAAAAAGTGTTTAGACAAGTATTGATGGAGGTTTAAAATGGAAAACCTTGCAAAATACTTTTTTATTTTTGGACTTATATTCCTATTCATCGGAGGAATAATCTGGTTATCCAATTTTCTGCCCTTCAAATTAGGGAAACTTCCCGGGGATATAAATCTTGAATGGGAAAAAGGGAAGTTTTATTTTCCAGTGACCACTTCTATCGTTCTGAGCTTAATACTTACTATCATTATCAATCTCATAATATTTGCTTTAAGCCTATTCCATCGCTGAACATTTTTCTCCACATTTCTGCTTCAGTAAATCCAGGGAAAACTGACCTAAATCAGGAAGAACAAAATCTGCAAGTGAAATATCCTGTTTAGGGCGGTCGGGTCGTGCCAGAGCTACACAGAACATACCTGCTGATTTTGCGGAATTAACCCCTACCGTAGAATCTTCAAAAACGACACACTGTTCAGGTTTTACTTTTAACATCTCACTTGCTTTTAAATATCCTGCAGGATGAGGTTTGCCAGGATAGTAATCTTCCTTCCCTAAAAATAAAGATATGTTTTCCTCTATACCTAATCTGTGAATGGCTTCTATAACATCTCTACGATAAGAACCTGAAACAATAGCACAAATATAATTTGTTGAAAGTTCTTTTAATAGTTGTATGGAAGAGGGTATCGCCAGAGGCATTTTTTCCGCGTGTTTATTAAAATAGGGATATACTTTTTCTATAAAATTGGGCATTTCATTCTTTAACTCAGGGTATTTTTTATCCAATTCTTCATAAATATATTCCCAAGAATTGCCATAAACAAGGTCAACGGCATAGTCATAGCTTACATCAAATCCTTTATCTAAAAGATATTCATGAATCGCATATACCCAAATAATTTCAGAATCCATTAAAGTTCCATCTAAATCAAAAATAAACGCTTTAACTTCCATACTTCACCTTTCCTGATTTTATAGGCAATATTTTAATATATTTCATAAGGGTCAACATCAATTCGAAGGTAGAGTTTACTACTTGTTTTTTGAGTTTGAAAATAGTTGTTTATATCTCTTGCTATGGCATTAATCGTTTTCGTGGCTTTTCCCAATAGTGCAAATTGCCAACGAAATCTTCCCTGAACCTTGCGTATTATAGCAGGAGCAGGTCCTAATATATTACAGTTAATCTGCTTTAAGTTGAAGTTCTTTCGAGAATATTGCACAAGATTATACACCATATCTTTTACTTCTTTTTCATCTTCTGCTTCCAAGCCGAATTGAATCATGCGATTATATGGCGGATATCCTACAATTTTACGATTCCTTAATTCATATTCTGCAAATAACTCGTAATTATGATTTTGGATAGATTTGATTACATAATGGGCAGGCATAAATGTTTGGATAACAACTTCTCCCGCCCTCTCTCTTCTGCCAGAACGACCTGCCACTTGCATGAGTAATTGAAAGACAAATTCCGTAGAACGAAAATTAGGAATAGACAAACCGATATCCGCATTCAATACACCTACTAAAGTAACATTGGGGTAGTCATGTCCTTTGGCTATCATCTGAGTTCCAATAAGAATATCTATTTTATGTTCTGCAAATTTTTTTAAAATAGAATACCCCCTGCTTTTCGACATAGTAACATCCGTATCCATTCTTGCAATGGTTGCTGAAGGGAAGTACTGTATTAACAAATCTTCTATTCTCTGTGTCCCTGTTCCTATCAGAACTAAAGGTGTTGTTCCACATTCCATACACTGCACCGATCTGGGTTGTTTGTAATTGCAATAATGGCAACGCACTGTCCCATCGTATCTGTGATAATTCAAACTTGTATTGCAATTGGGACATGATACTATCCAACCACAGGACGGACACATGGATATAGGCGAAAAACCACGACGGTTGATTAATAAAATAGTTTGTTCTTTTCTATTAAGTCGTTCACTTATCTTCTCTCTCAATGCCATTGAAAGCACGGGTTCTCCAGAGGTTTTATCTGTTTCTTTTCTCAAGTCAACAATATGAATAGAAGGTAAAGAGCCAGAGGCAACTCTTTGGGTTAAGCGAAGCAAATGATATTTGGATGATGAAGCATGCACAAAAGATTCCAGAGATGGCGTTGCTGAACCCAAAACACACACAGCAGAGTTTATCTGGGCACGCATAACTGCAACATCTCTTGCATGGTATCGAGGAGTTTCTCCTTGCTTATAGGTATGTTCATGTTCCTCATCCACGATAACAAGTCCCAATCGCTGTAAAGGTGCAAAAATTGCAGAACGGACACCTACAACTACATTTACTTTTCCTTCTTTTATCCTTCGCCATTCATCAAATCTTTCACCCTCACTTAAACCGCTATGCAAAACAGCAACTTGTTCTTTAAATCGTGAATATAATCTGGCAATAGTTTGAGGTGTAAGAAAAATTTCTGGCACGAGAAGCAGGGATTGCAATCCGCATTCTATTGCTTTTTGAATTGTCTGTAAATATACCTCTGTTTTCCCAGAACCTGTTACACCAAAAAGCAAAAAAGTCTTAAACTGCCGTTTTTGAATTGCATCAGATATAGATTTAACACATAGTTGTTGCTCTTCATTTAGAATTATTGACTGGTTGTTCTCAAAGGATTCTGTATATTGATATACTCTGGGAGTTCGCAGGACATTTTTTTCTATTAGTTCTACCAATCCTTTCCGTTTAAGTGACAAAACAATATTCCTGCTAATTTCTTGTCTTTGAACTAACTCTGAAAGTGGATAGTCTTTTCCTTCATGAAGCAAGAATAGATAAGTTTTTACCTGTTGAGGTGCTTTTTTTTGCCAGATTAATATATCCTCCTGTTTAATTACTTTATCTTTTCGCAATCGTACCCATATTTCTTTTTTTACTTTTTCTTGAATACTTATCGGTTCAACAATGATTTTTATAATGCCATCTTTTAGTAAAAGAGGTATCTCATTATCTACCCCTTCGTTCCCAACTCTTTTCTTCAATTCTTTTAGATCCAGAGGTCTATCCTTAAGAACTTCAAAAATTTGATATGGGAGACTCCCCGGCAAATAATTACAATGCTTCTCTTTATTTACAGCATACTTAATTTTACCTGTTGACCTTAAAAAACCGGGAATTGCCATTTGAAGCGATAAGCCCGGAGGACATATATAATAATCGGAAATCCACTCACACAATTGTATCAGTTCTTTATTGATTACCGTTTCCTCATCTGGTATATCAATAATATCTTTGATTTCTTTCGCAATATCATTTTCTGGAGGTTCTTTATGGACACTTATAACGATACCCACATCCATTGTATTCCGAACAGGAACAATCACACGGGAACCTACAGAAATTCTGGATTGCAAATTTTCAGGAACTCTGTAAGTTAGAACACTATCAATAGGTAATAAAACGATTACATCTGCAAACATAATATTCTCAAAACAAATAATTCCATTTTTCCATTCTTATAGCCATTTTATGGTGAAATTACTGATAAATAAAGAATACTCCCCTCTATTATTTTTTATAAACACTACTCGGATATTTCCGTATGCCAGTATGCAAAATCAACAAACTTCTGCCATGTTGATAATTGCTCTTTACGGACACGAATTCCCAATTTCGGTAACCATTTAGGTGCAATAGGTTTGCGAAGTAAAGACATCTGTGCTTCATCCGGCGTAAGGTTCCCTTTCCGCAAATTACACGATAAGCATGCAAGTACTAAATTCTCCCATGTATCTTCACCACCACGGGAACGAGGTATTACATGGTCTATAGTCAATTCGTGTTTAGGTAATACCTTCCCGCAGTATTGACACTGACAGCGGTCCCTTTCAAATATATTTTTTCTACACAAACGAACTTCACGAAAGACAAAACCATTATAAACAGTCAGCAGAATAACATCAGGGAGTAATATCTTTATACTGGGTGTAACAATATAACGCCCCTTGCAAAATTGTTCTCTTTGCTGTGACAATTCACACCAGGAATTAAAATCATACAGAGTATAATCTTTAGGGTGAACAACACAAGCATGCCCTTGAAAGAGCAAAACCATAGCCCTTTTCACGGTGGTTATATTCACCGCTATCCATGAGCGATTTAATACAAGAACATCCCCATTCAACATATAATTATTCCATAGTTTTTAAAACTATACCCTCCTTTTATATGTTTTTTCAAATTGATAAGCCCCCTATACCTATGAAATAAAGCAATTTGTATGGGATTTTAACTTTCGTTGGATGATTCTTGAGGTGTTTCTTCGCTGGTAAGTCTCTGCTTCGCTTTTACTTTGGCATGCTTACCAATACGCTCTCTCAGGTAATAAAGTTTTGCTCTTCTCACTTTACCTTCGCGAACAACATCTACTTTAGCAATACGGGGGGAATGTAACGGGAAAACGCGTTCCACTCCTTCACCATAAGTTACTCTTCTCACAGTAAATGTAGCATGGGGACTGGTTCCATGTTTGCGACCAATAACTACACCTTCAAAAATCTGAATTCTTTCTTTTCCCCCTTCAACAATCTTAAAATGCACCCGAACTGTATCTCCTATATTAAATTCGGGCAATTTCTCAGGGGGTTTCATGTGTTTGGATAAATATTCAGTAATTACATCCACGGTTAATTCTCCTTTTATAAAGTGTATATTATATTTATTTTATATTTAATTATTCCACTTGCTCATCATTTGTCTTTTTCTTTTCCAGATATTTTTCTAACAAATCAGGTCGTTTCTTTTTTGTTCTTGAGAGCGATTGTTCTTCTCGCCAAATCCGTATCTTTTCA
>AWNW01000053.1 GCA_000493945.1 Candidatus Hydrogenedens terephthalaticus JGI OTU-1 | reverse complement strand
GTGATGGAAGCAGAAAGTGCTTTTAATCCGAATGCCGTTTCTACTGCAGGTGCTTGTGGTTTGATGCAATTAATGCCTGCAACTGCTGTGGAAATGGGCGTTACCGATATATTTGACCCTGCCCAAAATATAGCCGGTGGTGTGCAGTATTTAAGTAGGATGTTAGACCTGTTTAATGGCAATATTGACTTCGCTCTGGCAGGTTATAATGCGGGACCTGAAAATGTAAAAAAATACAAAGGAGTTCCTCCTTTTAATGAGACAGTAAACTATGTAAAATTAGTTAAGTCGAAATTAGGACTTAAATTGGATGCTAATTACTATGCAAGTCGGATGAGTGGAAAAATTGCTCCAACAAAGCGAAGCATCTCAACGAGTGGGGTAAATTCAGGTAAGAAATATATGGTGTATTTTAAAAGCGGATTGCGTCAGCCTGCCGATGATGTTGTTGAACAGGCACCGTATTATTATATAAGTTATGGAAATCGAACATATCCGGTTAGAACGGAATTGGTTCAGAAAGTAGAGAAAACGGGTTAAAGAATATCCATTTTGTGAAGTAATGTAATATGGAAAACCATCATATTTTTTCAGAATATGGAAAGAAATCTTCAGAACCTTCGCCCGTTAGCCAAATGATGTCTAAGTTTGCTAAGGATTTTCGTCCTGGGGTAGATATTAATCTGGGTGTTGGTTATGTTAATGAAGATACGATCTCTTATGATGAATTTGCGGAGATTGTTTCCGTACTTGTGAAAAAAGATACACGCCCTCCACACTTATTGAATTATGGGGGTCCTGAAGGCTCTGGTCAATTAATCGAATCTATTAAAGGTTTTTACAAAGAATTAAGAGATAACAAGTGGATAGGGGATATTCCTGATTTCAATAATCGAGAAATAATTATAGGAGTGAGTGGTGCGACAAGTATATTAACGGGTATTGCAAATATATTAAAGCCGGGGATAGTAATTACAGCAGAACCTATTTATTATATATACACATCTACTTTAGAGAGATATGGCTTTGGAATAGCACCGATTCCAGAAAATAAAGAAGGTCCTGATATTGACACATTGCAGAGGACATTGGAAATATATTTGAAACAAGGAACCCATATATCTTTTTGTTATTTTGTAACAGTAAACAATCCGACATGCACGGTAATTTCCAATCGAAGGAGGAAGGAGATTGTAGAATGCGTTCAGGATTTATCAAAAAAATATAATGTGTATATTCCCATTATTTTTGACCTTGCTTATGAATGGCTTATTCATTATCCTGAAATGGAAAAACCGATTTCCCCATCTGTTTATGACAAAGGTGAGACTGTTTATGAAATTGGTACTCTGTCAAAAGTATTTGCACCTTCATTACGCATAGGTTTTATTATAGGTCCACAAGGTAGTAATCTACTAAAAGCATTAGTGCAGTGGAACAGCGATGTTGGCTTTAGTGCACCATTAATAACACAAGAAGTATCCGCAGAACTTATTAGAAAATATGGGAAAAAACAGTTTGAGTCTGTAAATGATGGATACAAAGAAAAAGGGACTTTATTTAAGGATGCAATTATTCGACAGATTGGAACTTATTTAGAATCAATAACTGGCGGAAATGCCGGTTTTTATATATACCTAACTTTTATAGGAGTAGAGACTATTACTAATTCATCTCTCTTCAAATTGTTGTCACGGAATTCAGGTATTAGGGAATGGGATTATGGTGTAGAAGAGAGAAAGCCAAGGGTTGTTTATTTGCCGGGGATATATTGTGTTTCTCCTCAAGGCAGTATGGCGGAGAAAGGAAAATATCAAATGCGAGTTTCTTATGGTTATGAGGATAAAAACAAGTTATTACAATCCGTGAATATAATTAAAGAAGCACTATTGGAGATAGATAAAAAGTGTTTTGATTAAGGATTAAAATCAAATCTAAGTGAAATTTATCAAGGCTATTAAGTTTTTATTTGACATTTGACATGAAAAGTGGTATAAATTATGTATATAAATTAGGCAGAAAATACAACAAAATTAAAAATTTTTAAGGAGATGTATCATGAAAAATCAATCTTTATTTGTAGTGATAGCTTTTGCGTTGCTATCTCTGAATGCTTTCTCTGCGGATGTTACCTTTAACGACTCTAATTTATTAGAAGCAGTGAGGGCTCAGTATGAAGCACAAGTAGGCGTTCCGCTAAGTGACCCACCCCAAGATACCGAGTTAGCTGACCCTAACTTTACAGTATTAGATGCTTCGTATTTGGGAATTACAGACTTAACCGGATTAGAAGCATGCACATCGTTGGTATATCTGAATCTTGTGTCCAATGCAATAACAAATATAACGCCTATAAGTAGTTTATCGAATCTGGTTTATTTAATGTTAGGGATGAATCAGATAACAGATATTACAGCCATAACAGGTCTTACAAATTTGCAATATCTTGACATAGGTATAAATCAGATATCTGATATATCTGGCTTATCTCTACTGACAAATTTAATTGGGTTAAATCTTGGTTTTGGGAGTTTCTTTATATATGATGATTTTAACCCATTCATAGCAGGAGTAAATAATCTTGATGATGCTGACCTTACGGTACTGGCTTCTCTTACAAATCTGGAAGTATTAAGCATTGGCGGGTTGGAAAATGTGACGGATATTGGATTTTTAAATAGTTTGAACAATCTAAAACAATTATGGCTAGGAAGTAACCCTATAAATAATTGGACTCCTTTAGGAAATGTTGATCAAAACCTGAATGTTTTCTTTTCATTTAATTGTGGATTAACACAGACTGAGGTGGATAATTATGTGGCAAATATGACAAATATTACATATATTGATGAGGACAATCCCGGATTAATAGGTTTAGGATTGGAAGGTAGTATAACAAGCCTATCAAATCTTGATACATTAAATCCAAGTTTTGCGATTTTTGCGGGGCTTGATATTAGCAATATAGATGTTGTTCAAAACTGGAGTAATTTATATTTAATCGTTTGTGCATTTACTGATATTACAAATATCAATGGGCTTTTGGGACTTCAAAATTTAGCAATTGCTCAATTACCTGGCAATAACATTGGTCCTTCAATGTTTACGACAAAAAATGGATTTACTTTTGATTCTTTAATCGGATTGGATGTAAGTGAAAATTCACTAACGAATCTTTCTGGTATAGAAATTATGCCTAATCTTATAGCATTGAATGCCTCAAATAATCAGATTAATGATATTTCGGGATTAAGTATTTTCGGTGCTCCTTCAGGAACTTTAGAATCATTGATCTTAAGTGATAACAATGTTTCAGATATAAGCCCATTATTAAGTTATACGGCATTAAATTATGTTGATTTGAGCGATAATAATATTGAGAATTTTGGTTTCTTGGTGGACAATGAGGGTATAGGAGAAGGAGATTATATTGATATTAGTTTCAATCCTGTTCCTACAGGACTTTGTTACTTAGTAGACTTATTGGAAGAGAAAGTTGCTCCTAGTGGTTGGATAGATCGTTATGGGGTTTGTAATGTTACCGTTACAATAGAGATTGAAGGGATTGGGGATGTTTTACCAGGTGAAGGTGCAAATACAGAAGAACTTGGCAGTGACTTCCCGATTTTTGCCTATCCTCAAGCAAATAGCGGTTATGCTTTTGACCACTGGGAAATTTGGGATGAAGGTATCGGGGACTATATCTTTTTAACAGATAGTTACAGTTATTTCTTTAGTAATGTCCAAGAAGATATTTTATTAAAGGCTGTTTTTGTCCCTGGAACATATACATTAACATTTGCAGTTGATCCATCCAGCACGGGTACGGGTATTGTTACTCCGTTTTATGATGGTGATGGGGATTATTCGTTTAAGGAAAATCAATCAGCATTTTTATATGCATTACCCGACCCAGGTTCATGTTTCGGTGGATGGACAGGAGATGCTTCCTCTTCTGGCTACTCTCCTTTTGCTAATATAGTGATGGATAGTGATAAGGTAGTCGGTGCTATATTCTCAAATCAGTGCTACCAACTGACAATTGAAGTAGTAGGTAGCGGCTTTACATCTCCTTTTGAAGGAACATACCAATATAGTCTGGGAGCGGTTGTAAGTATATCGGCATTTCCAGGTGGTGGATATCTATTTGACCATTGGGAAGATGGTAATAACAATAACTTAGGAACAGATAATCCTATAAGTATAGAAATAACAGAGGATAAAACAATTCGTGCTATTTTTGTTGAAATTCCAACCTACAGTTTAACAATAAATGTAGAGGGTTCAGGAACAACCAATCCTGTCCCAGGTATATATCAGTATGGCGCCGGTGCTGTTGCTGTTATTAGTGCTATACCTGATGAAGGTTGGGTATTTAATAATTGGAGTGGTGATATAGGAGGAGCGAATCCACAGGGTAATCCTATCCAGATTTTAATGGATGCGAATAAAGTAATAACGGCGAATTTCCTTGAGACGGACCATACAGTTGTAATAACTGTGAACGGTCCAGGAACAACTGATCCCGTACCGGGAACTTATTATTACTTTGATGGTCAATGGGCATTCTATAATGCTATTCCCGATGCTGGAAAAGCATTTGCAGGTTGGTATGAAAATGACGAGTTGGTAAATAGTTATCCATTTTATTCTTTCCAGGTAACTTCTGACCGTAATCTTGAAGCACGCTTTACGGACCCTGTATACACGATAGAATTAAGCACACAGGGTAGTGGGACAACAACTCCAGTTCCGGGTGTATATGGATATATGGGTGGTGAATGGTTGAACTATATTGCATATCCTGACCCGGGATGGGCATTAAAATACTGGAAAACTGACAATGATGTAATTCTGAGCACAGAAAATGTGCTAATACTCTATGTCCAAGAAAGCCTTTCGATTATAGCAGTATTTGAACCGTGTGATTGGGATGTGAATATTGCTACTGCTGGAACAGGGACAGGAGAGACAGACCCTGGAACAGGAGCATATTGTTATATTAATGGTAAAGAATTAAGTATATTTGCTCAACCTGTAGTGGGTGATTATTTTGGAGGATGGGAATTAGTGAAAAATCCATTAAGTAATCCAGAAACAACTTGGATTTACTGGTTCTATTCGACAGTGACTATTGATAGTCATTACAATATGGTAGCCTATTTTGAAGATGAAGGCTGGGACTTTGATTTCCAGATACAAGGAGATGGAGTTGTATTGTTAGGCGAAACAGATGAACCTCTAATTCCAGATGTGTACCCATTAGCCAATAATTTCCCGATACAATTGACAGCAGTCCCCAACATAGAGCAGGTATTCAAGGGTTGGTATTCAGGTGATACCTTAATTTCAACAGACCCCGTTTTTGAAACAGTTCTGAATGATGACCTGCAGTTAGTGGCAAGATTTGGTCCTCAGGTATGGTATACACTATTAATAAATATTACTGAAGGACAAGGGACGACCTCACCTAATGCGGGACAGCAATATCTATATCTGGAAGGTCAAACTCAGGTAGTTCGTGCTATACCTGCAAATGGCTGGATGTTTGGTGCATGGACAGGTGATACAGAAGGAATTGCAAATATTGATCAACCCGAAATAACCGTTCCTATGGATAGAAATAGAACAATCGGTGTTATCTTTATTCAAATTCCTCCTGAAGGTGAAGGAACTCCCGAAGGGACTGTTGAAGGTGAAGGAACTCCCGAAGGCACACCCGAAGGAACTGTTGAAGGTGAAATACCTCCACACAATGCTGACCAGAATGGAGATGGACAGATTAATCTTAGTGAACTATTGCGTGTTATTCAGTTCTTTAACTTTGGAGAATATCATTGTGACGCAGGAAGTGAGGATGGTTATGCGCCGGGACCGGGAGACCATTCTTGTAATCCACATGCTTCTGACTACAATCCACAAGACTGGGTAATATCTTTGAGTGAATTGCTCCGTCTGATACAATTCTTCAATTCAGGTGGTTATTATCCCTGCGAAGGTGGCGAAGATGGTTATTGCCCGGGGACTCAACCATAAAAAATATTGTTGAGAATAGTATAGCAGATGGTATAGTGGGTTGAATAAATTTCAGCCCACTATTTATATATTAAATATTCTTGATTTTAATTAGTTTACATGTTATAATTTAGTAAAGACAAAATATTATCATAAAATGAAAGAAAAGTGAAATATTAAATAAATTTGTTTTAATCTGTAATAAAAACATTATGAGGAGACAGTATATGTTGAAAAGCAAATTAATGTGGTCTTTAGTAATTTTGTGCTTGCTTACAAACTACGCCTCTGCTGTAGTATATGTAAACAAAGCAAGTACAGACCCAAGTCCGGATGGTAGTTCTTGGGCTAAGGCGTTTCGAACTATTCAAGAAGGAATAGATACTGCTAACGCCCAAGCTTCTCCGGGTAATCCTGTAGAAGTTTGGGTGGCACAAGGTAATTATGATGAGTTGCGAACTTTAACATGGGGTTCTCCTGCGAGCGTAGAAGGCTCGTTAGTTTTAGAAGAAAATGTTCATCTTTACGGTGGTTTTAAAGGGACAGAAACTTCTCGAGACCAAAGACGGCCTTCACAGTATGTAACGACAATTGATGGTAGGACCTCAAGAGGTGGTGCAAATGCATATCATGTAGTTGTTATAGGTACAGGAACTGGTCCGAGTGCCGATGTGGTAATTGATGGATTCCATATCCGGGGTGGTCGTGCTGTTGGTGTAGCGGGTGATTATCATACATGGCGAGGTGCTGGAATATATAACTGGCTCTCTTCCCCGAGAATAGGAAATTGTGTTTTTTATGACAATGTAGCCGCGACGGCAGGAGGTGCTATTGCAAATCTTTCCGGAACAATTGGTTCTACTAATTATAAAGCAAATGCGTTAATTCACGATTGTGTTTTCCGTGGTAATACCTGCAATGAAGCAGTGGACACAGGTGTTTCTCCTATTCGTGGAGGTGCAGGGATTTTTAACAATGGTATAAACTCTGCTAATGCGGAAATAGGTTGCGAAGCCTATATTGTAAACTGTACCTTTTATAATAATGTCTCTGCGAATTTAAGTGGGCCGATGTTGTATAACGCAAATACAATTATAAACAGTGGTTGTGGTGTAAATTTCCCTAAAATTTATAATAACATTTTATGGAACTCCGTTATGCCCGCTAATCCGCATATTCGAAACTTCCGCCCTGGAATAGGGTTTGCTTGGTCAGCGGATGTTCAGTATTGCGATGTTCAAGGGGCATACGGTGGTGGAGGTGTAGGCAACATTAATGTAGACCCGTTATTCCGTAACCCGGGTAACAATGACTTCCGCCTAACTGTTACATTCCCGTCACCAATATCCCCTTGTTTAGATGCAGGGGCAGATGCTCTTGTTCAACCACCATTGGTAGCAGGTCGGGTAGATATTCGAAACTTCCAGAGAAAGAATGGTTCTGCTGTGGATATGGGTGCGTATGAAAATGTGGCAACACCTATAGCAGATTTCTCTGCAACACCTTTAGAAATATTGGCTGGACAATCTGTCCAGTTTACAGATTTGTCAGATACTTTCGGTTTATGGTCAGAAACAACATGGTCGTGGAACTTTGGTGACAGTGGGACGAGTGGTCAGCAAAACCCAAGTCATCAATATAATACCGCTGGTAGATATACAGTATCCCTGACCGTCCAGACAGCAGAAGGAAATGACAATGAAACGAAGACAAATTATATTGTAGTTCATACTCCTCCGGTTGCAGATTTTTCGGCTGCACCCACACAAGGACAATATCCATTGACAGTCACATTCACAGATTTATCTATTCCAGACCAATTGCCAGGGAATACCACCCAAATAACCGATTGGTATTGGGATTTCGATGGGGACAGTAATTGGGATGCTCATTACACTACTGCTACAAATCCACAATGGACATATAATTCCGTTGGTTTATACACGGTATCTTTGAGGGTAATCTCTCAATATGGAGAGGATACAGAAACAAAAACTAATTATATAGATGTCTGGCCCGACCCATTGTCAGTTACTCCTATTTCAATCCAGGAGTTTGATCCACCGAGAGATAATCCGTTTAGTGAAGATGATTTTAGCAGTCCAACTGCAGACAATTTGACCGATGGTTACATCGGTTTTGGTCGTTCATTCCGTATGACAGTTAATGCCAGTGGAGGATATGGACCTCCGTATCAATATCAATGGCAGATTTTCAAGGGTGGTTCATGGGTAAATGTTTCTGATGGTAGTTATCCAAGGAATGTAAATGGTTCAGATGGTCCCAATAATACCCCTGTAACAACAGTTATAAGTGGAGCAACGACCAATCAATTGACAGTAGAATATGCAATACTCGGTAATGAAGATGGGCAATATCGTTGTGTTGTAACAGACCCGAACGATACGCCGCCTCCGCCCAATCAGGTAATTTCAGGTACGAAGACAATTACTATTAACCCCAATGTGATGCGGACTGTTGTAGACCTAACAACGCCAGTAAGAAAATACATAGGTGAAAATGTCATTTACAGTTTCAAATTTATCGGTGGTCCGGGTTCTAATTATCTATATCAGTGGTATATAGATAGAAGTGGCGATTTGGATCCTGTTAGTTCGGGTTCGAATCCTGTAAATATCCCTAATCTCGACCAAACGATGATTGGTAATTATTATGGTACTGCAATTAATATCTCAGGTGGTGGACAAACTGTATTTGCAGGACCTTCAAGTTTGGATGTCCAGCCTGTGGTTAGAATTGATTCACAACCGCAGAGTATACATCGTAATACAGCAGGAACGGCTTCATTTAGTACGACGGCTGGTGGAGGCTATCCTCCGTATACCTTCCAGTGGTATTGGAATGGTTTGCCGTTAGATGAAGGTGATCATCCTTCTGGTTCTGGTTCTCCTGTAACTATAGTTAATAATGGTGCTACATCCACTGTAACCATATCTAATTTAGATTTGGCAGATGCGGGCCAATATATGTGTAGGGTTACAGACTCCGAGAATCGTGGTGCGCCATCTACAGAGGATACGCAAAATGCTACACTTACGGTCACAAATCCATTTATAATTACTGATCCAACTCCAAGTCCCGTAAATATATATGCAGGTTCAAATTATAGTGTAACAGTTACTGCTTCTGGTGGAACAACACCATATACCTTTGTCTGGCAGAGGGATACTGGAAGTGGTTATCAAGAACTGAATGATGGTGATTTAGGTGGTAGGGTGTCAATTGTAAGTGGTGCTGGTAATTCCGTATTTACATTATCGAACGCAGTTACTGCGGATACAGGACAATATCGTTGTATAGCGGTAGACAGTGGACCTGACCCAGATGCATACCCAGCAAATGCGGGTGTGTTAAATGTATATGAAAATCTTGTGGTGAGTACAGAACACCCTGCTGATGTAACTGAAAATGTTGGTAATCAAGCCCAGTTTACAGTTCAAACTACAGGCGGTTTACTTCCATTGAATTATGAATGGCAGTATGCGACAGACCAGGCGGGTCCGTGGACACCGTTATCCAATGGCCCGCATCCATTGCATGCCAGTTCAATTGTGTCCGGAGCGGATGAACCAACGCTTGGTATTCAAATTGCGGAAGGTGCTCATCTATCCGGATTGCAGAATTCCTATTATCGTTGTGTTGTAACAGATAGTGGGACACCACAGAGTGGAACATCTCGAGAAGCCAAGTTGTCAATAACAAACTTTATCAATGTTCAGGGACCTGCCGATGTCCGTGCGTATACAGGTGAATCGCCGGTACAGTTAGTTGCAAATGTAACGGGTGGACAACCGCCGTTCTACTATGAATGGTTCAAGGGAACAGAAAGTATATTAGGTCCTGTTGAAGGACAAAATGTACTTGATTTAGGTTCTGCAGATAGTACGGACATAGGCAATTACTATGTTATCGTAAGCGATTCCAGTGGCGGATTGAATCCCAATGTGACATCACGCGTAGCCAATGTGAAAGTAGCAGACCCACCGCAAATAGTGACGCAACCGCAGAGTTTGAATCTATATGCTGGTCAGGATGCTATATTCCAGGTAGAAGTAGTTGGAGGCTTTGAGCCGTATAATTACGATTGGTGGCAGGTAGGCGTAGGCTCATTAGGAGTGAATGATGATACTCTATTGTTAGCCAATGTAGATGAGACCTATGATGGGAATCAATACCTGGTATATGTATCAGACCAGCCCTCTACGGTTACTGGTCTAAATACGACACTTACATCTGACCCGGCGTTATTGCGAGTGGCGAGCAGTGAGGTAATATTTACCTTACAGCCCGAAGATGAGTCGTTGTATATAGATGATCCATCGTTCTGGTTAACAGCAGGCTTTGTAGGAGGATTGCCGCCGGTTTATTATGAATGGAAACGCGACTTACCTGCAGGCGGAACGGAAGTAGTGGCGGTGAATACATTAGCAATAGAGGTGAATACAGCCTCATTGACAGTTGGCACATACAAGTATTACTTAGAAGTAACAGATGATGTGCCGATGGTATATCAATCTCGTAAAGCCAATATAGAAGTAGGTTCACATTTGTCTTTCGCACAAGACCTATTGCCTGAATATAGAGCCACAGCGGGAGAACGGGTGGAGATGTTTGTACAGGTGAATGGCGGCTTGGGCGACAAGACCTATACTTGGTATCGGAATGTTGGCAATGGCAAGGCATGGGAAGTAATACCGGGAGCTATAGGACCTGTGTTAGTGCTTGATCCGGCGGAGATGGAGGATTCCGGTCAATACTATGTTGTGGTTCAAGATAGTGGCAGTTCTGTGACAGGACAGAATGATACCATAACATCAAGGACGGCGACATTGAATGTAGAGAAAGGCATACCGGCAAGTACAAATACAGGATTGTTTATAATGGTTCTTATGTCCTCTATAATTGGGACTATTACGCTTGTTCGTAAAAAGGCGTGGTTGCGCAAATAAATAATCTTGGAAAATAGAATTAACGGGCTATTGGATTTCCAATAGCCCGTTAAGTTTTTAAAATTACAAAATGATTTAATATACAATTTTTATTAAGATAGAAATTTACGCTTTTCCGCAGGAGCGAATATTTGCTTTTAAATCTTTATCATAACGAAGAGCGATATTTTTCAATCGTTCTACCAATTTGGGATATTCGTCTGCAAGGTTTGTCTGTTCTGAAATATCGTTTTGTAAATCGAATAGAGATAAATCAATTTTTTCTTCTTTATATTTTCCTCGTTTTCCATCATTCCCCGGGAAATCAAGATTTTGATACTTATGTGGAAGATGAAGTTTCCATCTGCCTTGGCGGATGGCTTGTAATTCATCATGAAGGTAATACAAAAAGAAAGAATGAGGAGAATTTGTCTCCGGTTTTACCATCAAATTCCATATATTCTTTCCATCACGGAAGACCGTTTTAGGGTAGTCTGCATTAGCAAGTTTGGTGAATGTAGGATAGAAATCAAAAGTAGCACTTACCTCATTACAAATTTTTCCTGAAGGAATAAATTGTGGAGACCATGCAATGCAGGGTACACGCATCCCTCCCTCAAAAGTGGTTCCTTTGCCACAGCGTAAAGGACCTGCACTTCCTCCATGGTTTCCATAAATCAGCCAAGGTCCATTATCAGAGGTAAATACAACCAAAGTATTATCGCAAAGTCCAGTCTCTTTAAGTGTATTCAATATTTCTCCGACAGACCAGTCAATCTCTAAAACGGTATCACCATATAACCCTGCCCCTGATTTCCCCTCAAACTTTTTTGATACATAGATAGGCACATGCACCATTGTGTGAGGCAAATATAAAAAGAATTTGTTATCTTTATTTTTCTTGATAAAATTAACGGCTCTTTCTGTGTATTCTGTTGTTAATTTTGACTGGTCAGGATTTGTTTCAATTACTTTTAAATTTTCTATTAATGGTAGTGGTGGTGCATTAGGTTCATCTTCGTCTGGACCCATATCATTAGAATAGGGGATTCCATAATATTCATCAAAGCCATGATTGGTTGGTAGGAACGGTGGTAGATGTCCTAAATGCCACTTACCGTAGCAAGCGGTGTTATATCCCACACCTTTTAATACCTCTGGTAAAGTTAGTTCATTGGGGTTAATTCCTGTTTGTGCTTTGTTTCCGAGAACACGAGGCAAACCAACTCGCTGTGCATAACAACCTGTCATTACAGATGCTCTCGTTGGAGTGCATACAGGTGCGCAAGCATAAAAATCAGTGAAACGAATCCCTTCCTTTGCCATCTGGTCGAGATTAGGTGTGGAATATGAAGTATTCCCATAACAGGATAAGTCCCCATAACCCATGTCGTCCATCAAGATGAGAATAAAGTTCTGTGGGCTTTTATCCTTTGAGGTTCTTTTTACCTTAACCTGCTTCGTTGGTGAAGCATAAGCAGTAGGGCAGGTTAGCAATGCTAACGCTGCCCTTTTTATAAAATCTCTTCTATCCATTCTTCAGTAATGAAATTATTTCTATGTTTAATTTTTAATATTTGTGATATTTATATCAAATAACGATTATGAAAATCCAACGGCTGTGGTTACATAGGCAAAACCTGTATTTACTGGGGCTTTTCCTGGATAGCGAACAAATTCCACATGACCGTCCATATATAATACATTGCAACCACCGGGAATATGATTAAAGCCTTCGGGTGCTGTGGCAACCAAATCAAACATGATGAATACGGAACTCTGAGCTTGAGCATTTGCCGCAGGATTGTTTATATCCGTGATTAGAAACCGTTCAATACCTTCGCGGAGACGATACACGGTTGCTGTTCCCGCATTGCCGTTTGGAGCACCAACATTTTGGTCTTCATCAGATCCTTTCGGAATATCGGGTTCTTGATATGAATATAACCTTGCTGCAAGCAAAACAAATTGAGCAGGACCATTATATGGTGCATATTCAGGGTCAAACAGACCCAAATTTAATTGATCATCTGTATCTTCACAACGGTCTAAAACATACCCTAAATAGGCATAACTCGTATCAATGCGGAACATACCCCTTTCCATGTTATTACACGCCAGATAAAACTCCGATTGATTTGTGATAGGATTTGTTAAGTCACCGGGTTTGGCTTCTGCATCGGATGGGCATAATGTAATGTTTGGATCCGTTAGATATTCGGGGAAGATAGATGGGATGTATGGTCCTACGGCAATCCTTAATCTGTTTGTATGTGTAATTGGAAATCCCGGGGTATCGCAGTCAACAAGGTCTCCATAATAGGCACATAGTCTTGGGAATCGTTCTCCTTTAGCCTCATTTGAATACATTTTTAAGACCAAACCCCATTGTTTTAGATTGTTCTGACAGCTGGAACGACGCGCTGCTTCACGAGCCCGAGCCAATGCTGGCAATAAAATTGCCGCAAGGATGCCAATGATGGCAATAACGACAAGAAGTTCAATTAAAGTAAAACCTTTTTTGTTCATAATATTAACTCCTTCTTGTTTTTTGTTGATTAAATCATGGTAAAACGATTACCAAATACTATAATATCACAATATTATTATTATGTCAAGCATAAAAATTTATAATAAATAAAAATAAAAAGAATTAATCATTAGTAAAAAAAGTTTTTATTTGGGAATTATTAAAACACATATAACATATAAAGAGAAATGTAAGTATTTAATATCATTTATAATATAAAGGGGAAGCAAATAGGGGAATGCATAACTTTTTAAGTGAAAATGATAATAAGAATAAAGAGTGTTTGCAATCTTAATTAAGCAATGATGTGATTTGTGTCATAACAGCAAGATAAAAATTAATCCGATAGATCAGATAGTAGCGTAGCATCTAAACACTCTAAATCAAAATCTATTTTTTTATTCCCTCTAATTAGTGTGAAATTTTCTCTACTCTCTGATAAGTTCCATATTAAAATTTTTTTAGCAGAAGGATACCACGCACAGGTGACAGGTTTTTCATCCAATATATATGGAATATCTTTTAGTTGAGAAATTATTATTTGCTTAAACTTGAACAATGATTCCAAAGTTTCTGGAACAAATATAAATCCTTCTTCTTTCTTTCGAGTTACTAAGTTTGTTTTTATATTTTTTGTTCTCACTTCGTCAATGTCGTAATCTGATACAAAAATCCAACCTTCATTTGGAATTTCTTCTACTACCTCGAACGGAATTCCTAAAGCGAGCCAAAGACTATATGGATTATCATCACTTACATATCGGCTTCTCATTCCCCAATAGTGTTTGAAAGGACCTTTTAAAGAATGAGAAGCAATTTCCGCATGGAGTTTTGCCTGCTTTCCCATCGCTGAGGGCAAAACTTCCCAATGGGTTTTGGGAAAGTGTTGAATTCCACTCATGAACATTGTATTCCGAACATCGGCAATAGTTGAGATGACTAATTTAGCACACATATTTTTGGCGGATAATTTATCTGCAGGGAATGCGGTTGTTTCGCTGAAAGCCTTTTCCGGTGAAGTAAAACGACGGTGAAATAAAACACTAAATAATTCATTGCATTTCCCTTTGACCGTTCCAAAACTGTTATTATCAAACATTAGTTCCCCTACACGGAATAAGTTATTTTTATAATCACTTAATCGGATGCCTGCCTTTTCGCTTCCCATGTACATGACCATGATACCCAATTCAATTTCAGGTACTTTTGTTTCCATTGTTTTAAAGCAAACGGTTAAATCATCACAAGTAAACTCAATCCAGTTTTTTAGGATTTTAGATAGACTTCGTTTTTGAATGGAATCGAGCAGATTTTCCCAATCAGCGTCATTGTATCCATATTGATTTAAAAATTTTTTCTTATGTTCTTCACAAAAACAACCACCAATCTTACCGGGGCTTTGTGCTAAACGAAAATCATCATCGAGAAATACCTTTGTAACGCCTACTTCTTTCAAAGATTTCAATGCAAGAACATTTTCTTCTGTAGCAGGTTCATGGAGCGAAGTTCCCGCAAAAAGTTTTCCATTATAATCCACACCGGGTTTCCATCGCGTTGGAGGTGTTAATGGAACATCACCGGAATAACTCCCTAATGAATCCCCGGGGTGTCCGAGGGGAACATTAATAACATAAGCAGAAATTCCCGCTGATTCAAATTTTTTCTTCCATTCTTTTATAATTTCTGGAGTAGAGTGCCAATATCCATAGAAAAAACTACCTATCCATACTGCCGATACACCGGAATTTTTGAATATATCAAATAGTTCAGGCTCATGTTCTAATGCATCAATAGAAATAGACACATGATATTTGCGATGTTCTTTATCCAAATCGTTTATGGAAAAAGAATGGGTTGAAGATAAAATAATGCCTATAGATGAAAGTTTAATAAACTCTCTACGAGATAGATTCATTTTTTTCCCTTTAATATTTTTAGATATTGATATTATAACTTATTTTGGTTGCGGTTTAATTTTGTTATTTGGTAAAATAAGAAAATAGTTTGATAAATGTATAATTAATTAAATTATATAATAGAAAGGGTTACTTTTATGACTGCAATAGGAAAAACGAAGAGCCTTTCATTTTTAGAACGATATCTTACTCTATGGATTTTTATTTCTATTGGTTTCGGGATTGTTTTGGGTTATTTATTTCCTCTTATTCCTCAATTAATTACCAAACTTCAAGTGGGAGCAACTTCTGTTCCTATTGCTATTGGTCTAATACTTATGATGTATCCTCCTTTGGCAAGGGTTAAATATGAAGAAATGGGTAGAATTTTTCAAAATAAAAAATTGTTAGCACTTTCTTTAATTTTAAACTGGGTAGTAGGACCTGTAGTGATGTGCTTGTTGGCAATAATTTTTCTTAGAAATTATCCGGGCTATATGATAGGTGTGGTTTTAGTTGGGCTTGCTCGTTGTATTGCGATGGTAATTGTATGGAACGAATTAGCAGATGGAGATAGAGAATTAGCCGTTGGATTAGTCGCTTTTAACGCAATTTTTCAGGTTTTATTCTATGCTGTGTATATTTATTTATTCATTACTTTATTCTTAAACTGGATGGGGCTTGTTGAAGGAGTGAATGTAAGCATATCTATGTGGGAGTCTGCGAAAACTGTATTTATCTATTTGGGCATTCCTTTTCTGGCTGGAGTAATAACTCGTTTTGGACTTATAAGTCTTAAAGGAAAAGACTGGTTTGAAAATAAGTTTATCCCTAAAATCAATCCGATTACTCTTTTTGCATTACTTTTTACCATCATTGTTATGTTCTCTTTAAAAGGAGAATATATTATTAAACTTCCATTTGATGTAGTCAGAATTGCTATTCCGATGGTTATCTATTTCTTTTTTATGTGGTTTGTGGGATTCTTTATCGCTAAAAAGATAGGAGTGCCTTATTCACAATCGGCTACAGTGGCTTTTACCGCGGGCAGTAATGATTTCGAATTAGCCATTGCAGTAGCAGTGGCTTTGTTTGGTGTCCAATCTGACCAGGCACTTGCTACTGTGATTGGTCCTCTTCTCGAGGTGCCTATTTTAATTAGTTTAGTGAATATCTCTCTAAAATTTAGAAAAAAATACTTTGCTAATCAAAATGGAGAGTAAATTAAACCATTGGAATAATCGATAAAAAGTAATAGTCCCGCACAGAAAAAATTGGTGGAGTATTTACACCTCGTCCCCTTGAACCAAACAAAAAGTGGCGGAGAGGGCGGGATTTGAACCCGCGGT
>AWNW01000052.1 GCA_000493945.1 Candidatus Hydrogenedens terephthalaticus JGI OTU-1 | reverse complement strand
ATTTTGCAGGTTGCACAGCAGGTTTGCAGGTCATCATGAAAGCATCCCCTATCTGGCAATCTTTCAGTATATCCGCAGTGTCCGCAAGACCTGTCCCGGAAGATGTATTTAGCGGAATCGTTTCTAAAGGAGCCATGGCTGTTTCTCTTATCGCCATATTCAATGCCGTAGGAAGAATCTTCTGGGGTAAGGTATCTGATAATATCGGTAGAAAAGCAACTTTAATCATTATGTTTTTACTATGCGGTGCTGCCATGTTAGTGTTAAACTACTTGCGAACCTATCCTTTATACATTTTAGGAATTGGCGTTGTAGGATTATGCTTTGGCGGTTATCTGGCATTGTATCCTGCGGTTATAACAGATTATTATGGAACAAAGAATGTAGGTATTAACTACGGTCTAATGTTTACCGCATACGGAGCAGGTGGACTGGCAGGTCCTTATCTTGCTGCAAAATTAATGGATGTGGCAGAAAAAGTCCCTTATTTAATCACTGAAAAAGGTGCACAAATTACAAAAGAGTTTGCGTTAGGTAGTTATAGCACAGCGTTTCTTGTTAGCGGTATTGCATGTCTTGTTGCAGGTGCTATTATACTTATCCTTCAGCCGCCTAAAGCAGCTAAGAATTAAAAACATACCAATCTTATACTAATAATGGCAGAGAAAATTATATTCTCTGCCATATTTTTTTGCTGGGTAAACAAACGATACTCAGGATAATTCCGTTTTTTTATCAGAGGAATAAATCTCATCTTCAAGGATTATAAATATCGCTATAGAAAAGGCAAGATATACCTGACCGATAGGATACGAAAGACGAGGGAAAGNCAGCGCCATAACAACTACCTGTGCAACTAACGCACACCAATAACCAACCCAAAAACCTTTGTCGTTCCCCTGATACCGAATATTCACAAGGTATCCACTCAAAAATATAATACCTGCCAATGCAAAAGATATGATACAAAATCCGATAATCCCACCTTTGAATAGCCAATATACCCAAAGGTTATGTAAGGTTTGATAAGTTGAAAGAGCATATAAATCCTGCCAGAAATTGGAGGCTAAACCCATCCCCTCAAATTGACTGCCCATACCAGTACCCAATAAGGGAGATTGTTTTAAGTTTTCTAATGCTCCCGTAATTTCTACTAACCGTGCCTGAAGAGAAATTCCTAACTTTGAATTTGTCCAGGATAATATGTCCAGATGGAAAAGAAGAACCAGAGTAAAAAAGACTATGGCTAAACACAATGTAAACATAACAAACATCAAAGGCCTTAGCCGTGAGGGCAAGTATAAAATTACTACAAGAACACTGCCAAAAAACACGCTCACTAATGCCGTTTTCATCATTAAAATAAAAAGAGGAGGAATAAAAAACACTACAAAAATAAGTGCCTTTAATTTTTCTTTATATTCTTTATGGTAGAAAAACTGGCTTAAAAAAACGATGAAAAAAATTTCAAAAAACATGTGTCCATTTAAACGAACTTCTTGCAATCGGAAAGGACCTATTTTTGCAGGAACAAATTCCCCTAAATAATTTTGGAAACGGAGTACTTTGCCTGTTAAAAACACATATATAAATATAGCACAGGTAGCAATTCCCAATAACACAGTCAGAATAAATATGATATTGACCGTCTTTTTCAAAGAAGCAAGGGATTTCCAGGCGTGTGGAAATATTAGTGCAGAAAGGAAAAAGAAGGGAAATCGCGTTTCTGCAATAACGCGTTGCCAATGGTGTTCGGATAAAAATCCGATGGTAGCGATATAAACAAAAAACATTAGATAAAGAAGAGCAAAATACAGGAAAACGCTCCACCGCCAATATATCCTTTCCAGAACAAGATTAACAAAAAAATTTCCTAAAAACATGAACATCATAATTTCACGAGGGTGTATCTCCATCCCTGCAATAGGAAAAACCCTTATAGAAATATAATAATGATTGAGTATCATAAAGACAAGGAAGATTGTGGCAGAGTAGTTTAAGGGGAGTAATAGATATAGAATGGCGAAAGGAACTGCCAAACCAAAAAGGAGGACATATAAGAAAGGAAATTTTAAAATAAAAAGTAAAGAAACAAGCCCCAAACTGTAAAGAACAGTGCATAGAAATGCAACAATCGGGAGAGATGAACTTGTTAAGAACGGATTTCTTTCTCGAGATAATACTTTCTGCACGGCTATTTCCGTTTTTATATTACCTTACAATAAACAGGAATTGGATTTCTAATTGTGAACTAACTTGCCAGTCCCTTTTCGTGTTCTTCCGCAATTTGTTCAATAAATTCCGCTTCCATCTTTGGGAACAAGACTTTTGGAGGATTGAGAGAAAAACCTGCATGTAAAGGTTTTGTAATTTCTTCCCAGATATCGTCTCCTCCTTCAGGACCTTGTTGCTTTATTTCATAATTTATAATAGAACACAATTCTAAACTACCATCGGGTATGAAGGGGTTCATAAGAATAGCTAACGCTTTAACAACCTGTGCACATACATATAGAGTTGTTCCTGTTCTTTCTATATCTGTTTTTCGGGTTGCCCAGGGTTGTTTGGAGTCAAAATAGACATTGGCTTTACGGGCAAGGTCTACCCATCGCTCCAGTGCTAAACGGAAACGAAATGTCTCTATACTTTCTGCAACTCCTTCTTTTGCCGTAGAAATGGCAGAAAGCATGGCATTATCTGCTTCATCCATTATTCCGGGGGAAGGCACTTTGCCATCAAAATTTTTCATAATCATTGTCAAGGTTCGATGAACAAAATTTCCGACAATATCGCAAAGTTCCCCATTATAATGGTTACGAAATTCATTCCAATCAAAATCGGAATCTTTACTCTCTGGCATAATGGAACATATATAGTAACGAATAGAATTCGTGCCTAATTTATCAATAGCCCAGCTTACACGAATCATGTTCCCTCTGGATTTGGACCCTTTCTCAGATTTACCTGTCCTACGATTGAAAATATTCAGATATTCATTTCCAACGACATTGTCCGCCAGAATGAAATTATCCTGTCCCATTAACATCGCAGGGAAAATAACGGCATGGAAGGGGACATTGTCTTTCCCAATAAAATGGATTAACCTTGTATCTGGATTTTTCCACCAATCTTCCCATGCGTATGGGTCATTATATTTATCTATACCCCATTGTCTTGTATTGGTTACATAACCAATAGGCGCATCGAACCACACATAGATACGCTTGTTCATTGCATCGGGATGGTCTAACGGGATAGGCACCCCCCAATCGGTATCCCGGGTGATACAACGAGGCCGCAAATCTTCTATCCAACTCCATGCTATTCCACGGACATTGCTTCGCCATTCCGGATGAGATTCTAACCATTGGGTAAGTTTTTCTTGAAACTTGGGTAAATTTAGAAACCAATGCAGAGATGTCTTCAATACAGGAGTGGAATTATCTCCGGGGATATTGGCACGGGGATTGATTAATTCCTTCGCACTATATTGTGCACCACACTTTTCACATTCATCACCGTTAGCATCTTCATAACCGCAGCGGGGGCATTGCCCTTTTACATAGCGGTCGGGCAAAAATCGGTTCGTCTTTGTGGAATACCACAATTCCATTTCACGGGGGAATATGTATTGTTTATTATAGAGGTTCGTAAAGAATGACTGCGTGGTATCAATGTGCAAATCCCATGAAGTCCTGCCATAAATATCGTAGGAAATACCTAATCTCCGAAAGGCTTCCGCATTAGCATTATGATAACGGTCTATTACATCCTTGGGAGTTGTTCCCTCTTTCAATGCTGTTAAAGTAATTGGCACGCCGTACTCATCCGAACCACCAATATATAGGACTTTTTGACCTCGAAGTCGCTGGTAGCGAACATAAATATCCGCAGGTAGATACGCACCGGCAATATGTCCTAAATGGATATGTCCATTCGCATACGGTAGAGCACTTGTAACTAAAATTTTTTTATAACCCATGTGTTATTTATTCCTCAAAATATCCTATAGTTCTTGATTTTCTCGTGTGTTGAAGTATAAAAAAATTAATAGAAAAAATCGCACACCAACAAATTTATTTTTGAAGCAATGAAATTAAATATTGATAACTCTTTTTTGCACTATCCAGTGAATTATTCTCAAAATCCGTATCCTGTTCTATAATCCATTCACCTAAATTCATTGCTTTTATTTCTGCTAATACCCCCCGCCAATTAATTTTCCCATTGTTTCCTAATTCTGTAAATTTTAAGGGTTCTATTTCCCGAACATCTTTTAAATGGAATAAAGAAATTCGTTGATTGTATCGTTGAGCAATAAGTAAGGGGTTTTTGTGTGTGGCAACATAAGCCCACCCAAGGTCTAACTCGATATTAACATTCTGGGTTTGTGTAATAAGTCTATCCAGAAGATAACCTTGTTCTGTGGCGATAAGTTCATGGGCATGATTATGGTAAGAAATGGAAAGCCCCTGTTGCCGTGCTTGACTACCTATTTGTTCCAATTCATTGAGGACTGAAGAAAGAAGAGTTTCGTCCTGCCATATTTGAGGGTCAATCCATGGGACAACAACTTTATCAATACCTGCTTCTTTTACTTCATCAAAAAAACTTTGCGCGTCCTGACGCAACATTAGAAAGTCCACATGGGTGCTTATCGGGTTTAGATTATACTGTTGTAATTTTTTTGCAAACTCAGGGATGGTCATCGTCCCTGTATCTGCAATTTCTACATAACGAAACCCTATTTCAGCAATTCGTTGAAGGGCATTATCACAATCTTTTGTTAACTCATCACGAACGGTATAGAGTTGAAGGGCTATTTTGGGAAATGGGGAATTGGGATGTGTCATAATATTTTTCATGTAGGAATGTGTTTTTTAAGGAAAGTATAACTCTCAGAAACTTCTTCAAATATATCTCCCTGAAAGGAGTCCTGTTCATATATATACCATTCCACCTGGGCTGCTTTTGCCGCTGGAAGAATCTCTTCCCAATTAAGTTCGCCTTTTCCTAAGGGAACAAATACATGTTTTTTACCGACAAGTTTCTTTTCTATTTTGGCATCTTTAATATGGATAACGGGACATCGTTTCGGATATTTTTTTAGCCAATCCGCAGGATTGGAACCCCCGATGTATAGCCATGCTAAATCAAACTCTGCAAATAAATTGTCTGGACAGGTAGACTGTAAGAGGACATCCAATTTGGATGAGGATTGATTTGGGAAAGATTGAAGTTCCCAATCGTGATTATGATAGGAAAGGCGTATATTTTTTAAGCGAAGCCTTGCACCCAGAGCATCCAGTCTGGCACAGCCTTTTAACCAGGCTTCCGCATCGGCACGACAATCCGACATCATTCCACCGGGAGCAATATCTGTTACACCTACTGTTTTCCAGAATTCAACCTGTTCATCAAAATTCTTCTCGAAATCTTCAACATCTATATGTGCTGCAACTGCTTTTAATCCTGCATTATCCAGTGCGGAACGGATTTCGTTTGCAGACAAATTAGGCATGCCACTCCATTGGACATATTCATATCCAATCTCACGAACTTTTTTTAATGTGCCTTGCAAATCTTTTTTTGCTGGCTCACGGACACTATATAATTGTAGTCCAAAGGGCATGATATTTCCCCTTTTTGTTATTTACTTTCTTTTTTCTCTTTCTTTTCTTTCTTGGGCTTTTTCGTCTCTTTCTCTTCTATCATATCTATAATTTCGATACGAGCCAGAGGGGAACCGTCTCCCAATCTGTGGTCAAGTCGGAGGATACGGGTATATCCACCGGCACGATTGGCACAGGCAGGAGCAATCTCTTTAAATAATCGTGTTACAACATCATTATCACGCAGACGGGCAAAAGCCAATCTTCTATGATGTACGGAATCTACTTTGGCAAGGGTGATTAAAGGCTCGGCAAACATTCGCAGTTCTTTTGCCTTCATCAAACCAGTTTCAATGGCATCATGGCGGAACAAAGCACACATTAAACTCCGCATCAATGCCTGTCTATGGGAAGTATTTCTACCTAATCTTCTTCCTGCTTTACGATGTCGCATGATTCAAACTCCTCACAGGTTATTTATTCTTCTTTTTGTTCATCTTCTAACATTTTTTCGGCTAACAAATCTTCGGCTTCGCTTACCTGTCCTTGAACACCGGGTTCATGGAACTCTACAGGGACTCGCTTTGTGCGAGAGCCGGCACTTTGTCCTTTTTTCATTCCTAAGCTGAGCCCTAATTTCTGGAGAGACTCTTTAATTTTTACAATAGTTGTCGCACCTAAATTAGGAAGTTTGGAAAGGGATTCTTCGGTATATGCTACAAGGTCGCCAAGGGTATGTATATTTGCCTTTTTGAAGCAATTTAATGCTCTTTGAGGGAACTCCACCTGTTCAATGGGTTTAAGAAGAAGAGCATTCATTTTTATTTCATTTATATCTTCTTCACTTTCTTCTTCCTCTTCCGATTTAACCTCTACCTTTTCCTGTTTTACAAAAATACGCAAATGGTCAATTAATAAAGAAGAAGATTGTTCTAAAGCCAATTCTGGGGTAATTGAGCCATTAGTCCAGATTTCAAGAATAAGTCTGTCATAGTCGGTTTTTTGACCGACACGAGCATCTTCCACCTGGAAATTGACTTTGGTCACCGGAGAAAAACTGGCATCAAGATAAATGGTTCCGCGTTCGGCATGTCCTAATTCCAATTCTTCCGCCGGGACATATCCTCTACCCCGGGAAACCTTTATTTCCATTTTTAATTTAGCATCACTGCGAACAGGGACAGCGATAACATGGTCCGGGTTATAAACATCTATGGGTTGACCTTTAAACAGGTCTTTGGCATAGATAATATCTTCTCCTTCATGTTCAAAAGAGAAAATAAGGGAATCCCCTTGATTTAGGGATATTTGACAGCGTTTCAGATTGAGAACAAGGTCTGTAACATCTTCCTGAAAACCTGGAATTGCTGAAAATTCATGATATATTCCATCTATGTTTATTGCGGTAATAGCACTCCCTTCGAGTGAAGCGAGAAGAACCCGCCGTAATGAATTTCCTACTGTTACGCCATATCCCCGCTCAAACGGCTCTACAATAATCCGAGCATAACGGTCATTGGAGGACGGGTCAAATTGAACAACTTCTGGAATGATGAAATCTTTTGCTACCATTTGGTTATACCCTTTGAATTTATGGTTATGCGTGTTGTTTTTTGTCTGTATTTTTTATATAGAAACAGAAGTTATACCCTTCTTCTTTTTCGGGGTCTACAACCGTTATGAGGAATAGGAGTTGTATCTTTTATCATGGTTACATTTAAGCCTGCCGCCTGAATGGCTCTAATGGCAGATTCGCGACCAGCACCGGGTCCACTAACAAATACGCTGACTTCGCGAAGTCCCATTTCCAGAGCTCGTTTGCTGGCTTGTTCTGCAGCTAATTGTGCCGCATAAGCCGTGCTTTTACGAGATCCGCTAAAACCTACCTGACCGGCACTGGACCAGGAAATTACATTTCCTAAATGGTCTGTTATGGATACAATCGTATTGTTAAATGTTGCCTGAATATAGGCATTACCGGAAGTTATCCCTAATATAACCTTTTTCTTTTTTGCTCTTGATTTACCTTTGTCTTTTTGCACGGATGATACTCCTTTTGCAATTCATTCAATGTTAATATTTATAACAAATTATTTATTTCTTCTTAGAAGCAATTCTACGGGGTCCCTTCCGCGTGCGGGCATTGGTATGGGTCCGTTGCCCACGAACAGGCAGTCCCTTTTTATGTCGTGTTCCACGATAACTCCCAATATCCATTAATCGCTTTATATTCGCAGCGATTTCACGACGAAGGTCACCTTCCACTTTATAGTGGTTCTGGATATAGGACGAGATGGTATTTGCTTGTTCGTCGGTCAAATCGCGGACACGCGTATCCGGATTAATTTTTGTATTCTTTAAAATTTCGAGTGCACGGGCAGGACCTACTCCGTAGATATATGACAATGCCACAACAACTCTTTTGTCTTTGGGTAAATCTACACCTACAACACGAGCCATTCTTTAACTCTCCTTATTTATCCCTGTTTTTGTTTATGTTTCGGATTATCACAAATAACACGGACCTGTCCGTGTCTGCGAATAATTTTACATTTTTCACAAATCTTTTTTACTGAACTTCTCACTTTCATAATCGTTCCATTTCCTTCTTAATCGTTAGATGGACCTGATTGTTTAAACCGATATGTAATGCGTCCGCGGGTAAGGTCATAAGGGGACATTTCCACCTTAACCTTATCACCGGGCAATATTCGTATAAAGTTCATTCGCATTTTCCCTGAAACATGAGCCAGTATTGTGTGTCCATTTTTTAATTGCACTCTAAACATGCAATTCGGTAAAGGCTCTACAACAACACCGTCAATTTCTATGGGTTTTTCTTTCATACTATTTTTATATCAACACCTCTAATTATTTTGTTGTCCCCATATAAGTTTTTCGCTATATGAAAGGATTTCTCCTTTATCTTCACGGACAACAATGCTATGTTCGAAATGGGCACTGGGTAAACCATCACGGGTTACCGCTGTCCAGCCATCGTTT
Organism: Candidatus Hydrogenedens terephthalaticus JGI OTU-1; assembly: GCA_000493945.1. Classification (GTDB taxonomy): domain Bacteria; phylum Hydrogenedentota; class Hydrogenedentia; order Hydrogenedentales; family Hydrogenedentaceae; genus Hydrogenedens; species Hydrogenedens terephthalaticus. Next base: position 11,322 of record AWNW01000052.1, on the reverse strand, counting down.
AAGATACGAATGGCGGATGTTCCCATATTCACCATCGGTTCTATTGCAAGTATCATACCTTTTCTAAGTCGCACGCCGGGTTTACCGGTATCGAAGTTCGGAATTTGTAAGGGTTCGTGCATCTCTGTGCCGATACCGTGTCCTACAAAATCACGAACTACTGAAAAGCCTTCTTTTTTGCATGTATCTTCGATTATTTTTCCAATATCGTTTATTGTATTTCCTTCTTTGGCAATACAAATGGCTTTTGATAAAGCCAGGTCTGTGGTTTCAATCAGTTTTTTCCGTTGAGCATCAATATCGCCACAAGGCAATGTAACTGCTGCATCGCCGTAGTAGCCACAATAACATGTTCCGACATCAATGCTCACAATTTCTCCTTCTTTTAACGCTCTTTTACTGGGTATCCCATGGACAACTTCATCTTCGATAGATATACATGTTGCCGCCGGATAGCCCCGATAACCTTTGAACGATGGGATAGCCCCTCGTTCGCGTATCATTTCTTCGGCAATTTTATCTAAATCTTTTGTTGTTATTCCCGGTCTGATGTGCTCTGCTAAAGTCGCTAAGACTTCAGCAACTATTTGATTTGCGGTGCGGAGCAATTCTATCTCCCATTCAGAGCGAATTACCACCATACCGCATTTTTTCACCTTTATAAATTAAGAGTATGTATTATAACAACTTACAAAATTAAATTCAACATAAAAAATATTTATTTTCTAATTAAAAACTTCTGCGAGAACGAATTCGTCCTGCCTTTCCACTAAATCCATCGTAATGTCTCATTAACAAATGCTGTTCTATCTGTTTAATTGTGTCTAACGCAACACCAACTAAAATCAATAAACTGGTTCCTCCGAAGAACTGGACAACTGTCCAATCGGGAACTTTAATAAAGAAATACACCGCCTCGGGAAGTAACGCAATGATAGCAAGGAATATGGAACCTGCAAGGGTTATGCGTGTCATAATATGGTTCAGGTATTCGGCTGTGGCTTTGCCCGGTCGGACACCAACAATAACGCCACCATATTTTTTCATATTGTCTGCAATCTCTACCGGATTAAATGTAATCGCCGTATAGAAAAATGAGAAGAAAATAATAAGCCCACCATAGCAAAAGGCATATCCAATATTACCCGGATAAAACAGTTGTCGAATAATCTGTTCTATGATTGGAATGCGTATTGTATCACCTAAATATGCAGGAAGAGAAAGTATGGAACTTGCAAAGATAATAGGAATAACACCTGCCTGATTTACCCGTAAGGGTAAATATGTTTTCTGTCCGCCGGAAACTCTTCTGCCTTTAACCTGACGCGGATACTGAACAGGAATTCGGCGTTGACCGGTAGTTATCGCAATGGCTCCTGCAATAACGGCAACCATTAAGAAAATAAGTATTAGAGCCTGAAACATATTCAGTTGTTTGGAAACAAAAACTAATTGAATAAGATGTCTTAATGCAGCGGGCATGCGTGAAACAATACTTGTAAAGATAATCAATGACATCCCATTGCCGATACCAAACTCACTTACCTGTTCACCTATCCACATAACAAATGCGGCGCCGGTTGTAAATGATAAAATACAGGTAAAGATAAACATAGGACCGGGATTAGGAACGATTTCTCTGCCTAACCCTTGCAAGAACCACGCAATTCCGATGGATTGAATAATGCAAAGGACTATCGTTCCATAACGGGTATAATCATTAATTTTTTGTTGTCCCTGTTGTCCTTCTTTTTGTAATTTTTCCAATGCGGGAATAATCGGAATTAAGAGGGATAAAATAATAGATGCGGTGATGTAGGGCATGATACCTAATGTGAAAACGGTAGCACGGGCAAAGGCTCCTCCACTAAACATATCGTAGAATCCTAATAGCCCTCCCCCCTGACTAATCTTCTGTGCTAATGCGGCACCATCAATGCCGGGAGCCGGAACATGACAGCCGAGCCTATAAATTGCCAACATAACGAGAGTAAATATGATTCGGCTTTTCAGTTCCGGTATTCTGAATGCATTTTTGAAAGCCTCTAAAGGTTGAGACACCGAATAGCTCCTCTCATACTATTTATGAGTTTTGTGTTTCTTCTGAAGTTTCTTCTTTTATTTTTTGCAATGTAATGGTTCCGCCGGCACTTTCAATTTTTTGTTGTGCTGAGGGAGACACTGACTGAACTATAATATTGAAGGCTTTTGTTAATTCGCCTTTACCTAAAATCTTAACGCCACCTTTTTGTTTCTTTGCCAATCCTTTTTTAATCAAATCTTCCGTCGTAATGGTTGCACCTGCATCAAAGAATTTTTCGAGCATATCTACATTGACTATGGATACAGGGAAACGCTTTATATGGTGGAAACCGCGTTTGGGCAGACGACGATGTAGCGGCATTTGCCCTCCTTCAAATCCGGGTTTCGTTTTATAACCCGAACGGGATTGAGCCCCTTTATGTCCGCGACAGGAAGTTTTTCCATGTCCGGAACTGGGACCTCTTCCGACGCGTTTTCTTCTCTTTTTGGCACCTTCTTTATAAGTTAATGTATGTAGTTCCATCGTCTTTTACCCTTTTTACCTTTAATTTAGTCTTCCTTCGGTTTTGTTTTCTTAGATAAGGTATTCATACCTCTGATTTGTAATATTTCTTCACGGGTTTTAAGTTGGCGAAGCCCATTCAGGGTTGCCCATATTACATTGACAGAGGTGTTCGAACCTAATGATTTCGTTAAAACATTAGAGTATCCTGCCGCTTCTAAAACGGCACGCACAGGACCACCTGCAACAATTCCCGTTCCACGAGAAGCCGGCTTCAAGAGAACACGAGCGGCATCTGCTCTGCCCAATACTTCATGCGGGATGGTAGTTTCCACAATGGGAACTTTGAACATATTTTTCTTGGCTTTTTCTGTTGCTTTCCGAATGGCATCAACAGTTTCGCCTGCTTTACCAATCGCAGCACCGATATTTCCTTTGCCATCCCCAACAACAACGAGAGCAGAAAAACTGAATCGTTTACCACCTTTTACCACTTTGGCAACACGACTAACACGAATAACCTGTTCTATAAATTCTGTGGGTTGTTGTTCAACTATGACATCATCTTCTTCGGTTTTTCTTCTTGATTTCTTTTCCATCATAATTTATATTCTCCTTAGAATTTTAATCCTGCTTCTCGTGCGGAGTCTGCAAGTGCCTTTACTCTACCATGATATAAATGTCCTCCACGGTCAAATGCAACGCGAGAGATAGACAGAGAAAGTGCCTTTTTCGCAAGTTCACTTCCTACTTGTTTGGCAGACTCAATATTTCCGCCTTTAATCTTCAATTGCACGGACGACGCGGAAGCCAGGGTTTTCCCCTGGGTATCATCAATGATCTGGGCATAGATATGATTTAATGTTTTGGTAACACGCAGTCTTGGACAGGATGGTGTTCCAAAAATCTTTTTCCGAACTCTTTGTTTTCTCCGTTCCAAACGAGCTATTTTTTGATAAATCTTCTTCATAGTATCTCTATCCTATTTGTTATTTGCCACTTGCTTTGGATTCTTTTCTACGAATGCGTTCATAATCATAACGGATACCTTTACCTTTATAAGGTTCGGGTTTGCGTAACGCACGGATATTTGCAGCGACCTGTCCCACTAATTCTTTATCAATACCGATAACTTTTATTGTCTGTGGGTTATCTACGGCAAAAGTAATTCCGGGTGGGGGTTCCATGCTAACGGGATGACTGAAACCTAATGTCAGGTTCAAATTCTTTCCCTGTAAGGAGGCACGATATCCGACACCTTCGATCAATAAGGTCTTTTGGTAGCCCTTCGTAACACCGATTATCATGTTATTAACCAAAACACGGGTTAACCCATGCAGGGCTTTGTGTTCTCTTTTATCACTGGGTCTTTGAACGACGATTTGTTTGTCTTCAATATTTATAATGACCTCTGGATGAAAGGTTCTTTGTAGTGTTCCTTTAGGTCCCGTAACGGTCAGGGTATTTCCCTGTAATTCGCATTTCACACCTTCTGGTACGGGCACCGGTAATTTGCCTATCCGCGACACTGTTTATCCCTTTCTTTTATCTCATATTGTTTTGGGTTACCATACTTCACAAATAATTTCGCCACCGAGCTTGTTTTTCTTTGCATCACGACCCGTCATAATTCCTTTCGGGGTTGACATAATTTGTATTCCAAAACCGCTCCGCACAGGTTTCAGGTCACGATAACCGGAATACCTGCGGATACTGGGTCTACTCACCCTTCGTATTCCTTGGATTACAGACCGACGGTCTTTGGTATAGTTCAGTTGTATTTTTAATTGAGGTATTTTGCTGTCCTTATCCAGTTGATAATCTGCAATAAATCCCTCTTTTTTAAGGACTTTGCAGACTTCTTCTTTTATTTTAGAAGCAGGAATTTCTACCGTTACATGTCCTGCTTGTGCAGCATTGCGTATCCGCGTTAGCATATCACTGATGGGGTCATTCATTGACATATTTCTTACCTTTTTCCTTATTTACCAACTCGATTTAGTTACACCGGGAATTTTACCTTCCAAAGCCAAAGTGCGGAAACAAATTCTGCAAATCTGGAAATCACGCATAAAGGCTCGTGGTCTTCCACATCGCTTACAGCGATTGTATTTGCGAACCTTGAACTTGGGAGGTCTGCTTGCTTTTATCATCAAAGATTTCTTAGCCACAATAATTACTCCTATGTTGTAAATGGCATTCCAAACATTCTTAATATTTCACGATTAGCATCTGCTGATGTGGAATTTTTAAATACGAAAGTAATGTTCATTCCACGAACACGCTGGATACTATCAATGTTTATTTCCGGGAAAATAGTTTGTTCCTTTAACCCTAATGTATAGTTACCAAAGGGGTCAAAAGATTTCGTAGGCACTCCACGGAAGTCACGAATACGGGGAATAGCCACATTGAAAAGTCTGTCCATAAATTCATACATACGGTCGCCACGCAAGGTTACACGACAACCAATACTGACACCTTTTCTTAACTTAAAGTTAGATACAGACTTTCTCGCCTTACGAATTTGAGGTTTTTGTCCTGTGATAATACCCAATTCATTAGACGCATTTTCTAAAAGTCGTGCATCCTGTGTGGCGTCTCCGACACCCATATTCACAACGATTTTTTCCAATCGCGGAACCTGCATGATATTTTTGTATTGAAACTTTTTCATCGCCTCGGGGATGATTTGTTGAAAATATTTCTCTTTTAACCTTGGAGCCACGGCTTCTTTCTCCTTCTTTAATCTAATGCTTCGCCGGTTGCTTCCCAAACACGAACACGGCGTCCATCTTCTAATCGTTTCATTTTTATTTTTGACGGTGCATTAATAGCTTCGCACCAGGGGGCTACATTGGAAATATGAATAGGGGCTTCTTTCTGGACAATACCACCTGCTTGATTTCGTGCAGAAGGTTTGGTATGTCTTTTTACAATATTTACCCCTTCCACTAATATTTTTTGTTTCTTAGGGTAAACTTCTAATACTCTGCCTTTTTTACCTTTGTATTCTCCGCGGATAACTATTACGGTATCTTTCTTACGAATATGCATGAAACTAACCTCCATCCTATAATACTTCCGGGGCTAAGGAAACAATTCGCATGAACCCTTTTTCCCGCAATTCACGGGCAACAGGTCCGAAGATGCGTGTTCCCCGAGGTTCCATTTGATTGTTAAGTATCACTGCTGCATTGGAATCGAAACGGATGGTTGTTCCGTCCGGGCGTTGTGTATCACGACGCATACGAACAACAACCGCTTTTACGACATCCCCTTTCTTCACATTGGAGTTGGGAATGGCTTCTTTTACACTGGCAGTTATAATATCTCCCAAGCCGGCATAACGACGCTTGGAACTACCCATTACCTGGATAACCCGAATAACTCGAGCACCGGAATTATCGGCTACTTTTAATCTTGAATATATCTGAATCATTGGAATCTTTACTCCTCTGCTGGTTGTTCTGAACTCACAAGTTCGTTAGTTTCATCTATCTGTAAAGTTTCCTCTATACCTTTCTTCTTAAGAACATCCGCAGATTGGATTATTTCTATCAATCTCCAGCGTTTGGTTTTACTTAAGGGGCGGCACTCGCGAATACGAACAAGGTCTCCTGTTTTGGCTTTGTTTTCTTCGTCATGTGCCTTATATTTTTTTGTTCGTTTGACGCCTTTTTTGTAAAGGGAATGATGTTTTATCCGTTCTACGCTCACTGTAATCGTCTTATTCATGGCGTTACTCGTAACAATTCCAACGAGTTCTTTTTTCAATCCTGTTGTTTTTGTATTTTCTGAACTCATAGTTCGCAATTCCTGATTCTCCATTTAGATGGTTCTACTTTTTCTTTTTACTTTCTTTTCTACCTTGTTCCGATAATTCGCGTTCTCTCAGAATCGTCTTTATCCGTGCAATATCTTTACGGGCAAGACGACCCGCCCGAACATTATCAACCACGCCTGTTACTAATTTCAGTCGAAAATTGATTAATTCTTTTTTCCGTTCTTCGAGGAGTGCTATCAATTCCTCATTAGTTTTATCGCGTAAATCCTTCGCCTGCATTTTCATTCATCCTCTTATAACGATTAACTTCGTTTTATCAATGTTGTTTTAATGGGCAATTTATGTCCCGCCAAACGAAACGCTTCTTCTGCTAAACTTTGTTCTACACCTTCTACTTCGAAAAGGATACGGCCTCTTTTCACCACCGCGACCCATTCCTCGGGTGCACCTTTTCCTTTACCCATACGGGTTTCTGCCGGCTTTTTGGAAATGGGTTTATCCGGAAAAACGCGAACGAAGATTTTTCCTCCGCGTTTTAGATGTCGGGTAATCGCAATACGCGCCGCTTCTATCTGTCGTGCGGTAATCCATGCGGTTTCTAAGGCTTTAAGTCCATATTCACCAAAATTAACTTCTGTGGCACCTTTAGAAACACCGCGTCTTCTTCCGCGTTGCTGTTTTCTGTATTTCGTTCTGCGTGGAGATAACATGTTCTATACTCCTCAACCATTCGTTTGTTTATTTTGGGGTGCTTTTCGAGCAGGTCTTCCCGAACGCTCGCCACGGGAAGGGGTCATTCGGACTGTCTCAACACCTGCTACACCCGATACAAATTTTTTATGTTCAATATCCCCTAAATATATCCATACTTTTACACCAATGGTTCCATAAGTTGTAAAACTGGTTGCAACACCATAATCAACCCATGCCCTTAAAGTATGCAGAGGAACGCTACCTTCGTGGGTTTGCTCAGCACGGGCAATTTCAGACCCGTTTAATCTGCCGGCAACACGAATACGGATACCTTTGGCTCCTGCCCGCAGTGCATTTTCGACGGCTCGTTTCATAGCACGGCGGAAAGAGGCTCGTTTTTCTATTTGAAGGGCGATATTCTCTGCTACCAATTGGGCATTCAGTTCCGGTAATTTTACTTCGATAATCTGTAAATTAACGATTTTCCCGGGACATAGAATTTCTACTTCGGTCTTTATTTTTTCTAATTCGATACCTTTTTGACCAATGACAAGGCCCGGTCTTGCGGTATAAACATAAATTTTTATTCTTTTTCCGGCTCGTTCTACATCAATACGGGCTATACCTGCGGCGAACAATCGCTTTTTCAGATATTCACGGATTTTCAGGTCTTCATGAAATAAGGATGTATATTCTTTTTCGTTATACCAGATAGAAGACCATTTTTCAATAACTCCTAAACGGAAGCCAAATGGATGAACTTTCTGTCCCACGCGTATCTCCTTTTATTTTTTCTTTGCGGGTGTTGGTTTTCTTTCTTCGCCTGCGATGACAATATGTATATGTGAATGACGATGACGAATACGGACGGCTCGTCCCCGGGGTGCAGATTGATAAGAACGGACTATTCTTCCGGGGTCTACCCGAATTTCCGTAATCTGCATCTCATCTGTATCTATTCGCACTTTTTTCTGCCTCGCTTTTTCTTCTGCATTGGCAACAACAGATTGCAACAGTTTAAGCAAAGGTTCACCTGACCGTTTTAATGTAAAGGTTAGGATATCCCTCGCTTCGGCAACTTTGCGTCCGCGTATCAAATCAACTACCAATCGCACTTTGCGAGGTGCTATTTGCAAATGTCTTAAATGGGCTTCTGCAAAAATCATAGTTTAACTCCTATTTCTTTTTACTATCCGGATGTCCATGGAAAACTCGGGTTGGAGCAAATTCACCTAACTTATGTCCAACCATATTTTCAGTTACAAACACCGGGATGAAGGATTTGCCGTTATGAACCGCTATGGTCAAGCCTACCATTTCGGGAATAACGGTAGAACGACGCGACCAGGTCTTTATTACCTTTCGGTCTCCGGTACTCTGCTGTTTCAGTATTTTATCCAGCAGTGATTGGTCAATGAAATATCCTTTTTTTAGTGAACGAGGCACTTTTTATCTCCTACTTATTTCTCGTTTCTTCTTCTTAATATATATTGATTTGTCCGATGATTTTTCTTGCGGGTCTTATATCCTTTCGTCGGTTTTCCCCATGGAGTTACGGGATGTCTACCACCGCGAGTCCGTCCACCCAACGGATGGTCTACAGGGTTCATTACTTCTCCGCGGACCTTGGGTCGGCGACTTAACCAGCGGGTACGACCTGCTTTACCCAGACTAATATTAATATGTTCTTCGTTCCCGACCACTCCGATAGTTGCCCGACAATTACTTAAAACTTTCCTCATCTCGCCGGAGGGCATACGCAACACAACAAACCTTCCCTCTTTTGCGAGTATCTGGCAACTGTTTCCTGCGGAGCGGGCTAATTGTCCGCCTTTGCCCGGAGTAAGTTCCACATTGTGGACCATAGTTCCTAACGGGATTTTTATGAGAGGAAGGCAATTCCCTACTTCAAAATCAACATTCTCGCCACTCATTATCGTCTGTCCAACACTCAAACCTTGAGGAGCCAGAATATATCTCTTTTCCCCATCTACATAAGTAATAAGAGCGATGTTTGCAGAACGCATAGGATCATATTCAATCGCAGTTACTTTACCCGGAATACCATCTTTATCACGACGGAAATCAATAACTCTGTAAAGCCGTTTATGTCCACCTCCGCGCCTGCGGACTGTGATACGCCCTAAATTATTTCGTCCAGCTTTCTGTTTGAACGAAATGACCAAACTCTTTTCCGGCTCTTTTTTCGTCAGAGTTGAAAAATCTGCCACCGTCATGTGTCTGCGAGACGGTGTATAAGGTTTAAATCTCTTTACCGGCATTGTTTATAACTCCTAAACGAGTTCAATTTTTTCGCCCGCCCGAAGGGTCACGATGGCTTTTTTCCAATCGGCTTTTTTCCCTAACTGACGGGTTCTAAAATTTCTTCGTGTTTTACCTTTATAGTTCATGGTGTTCACACTAACTACATGGACACCTGGAAACATGGCTTCCACTGCTTTTTTAATCTGAATTTTGTTGGCATTCGACGCAACCTGAAAAGTATATTGGTTGGCTTTTGCTGTCTGTATTTGTGATTCTTCAGTTATAATCGGTTTTTTAATGATATGATATACTTCGTAACTCATGATAATCTTTCCTCCAACGAAGGAATGGCTTCTTCCTGAATAAATATTTTATGTGCCCATAACACATCATAGGCATTAACATCTCCTGCAGTTCTCACTTCTACATTGGGTATGTTGCGAGCAGAAAGCAGAAGGTTATCATCTATAGATTGCGTTATAATAAGCGTTTTCTTCCCTTCGGGATGTATTTTGGCTAAAATGTCTGCAACGACTTTTGTTTTAACCTGTTCTATTTTTAATCCCGCAAGTCCGAAAAGCCTTTGATTTCTCAGGCGGTCGCTTAATGTGCTGGACAATGCTAATCGTTTCATCTTAACGGGGACATCAATACGATAATCGCGGGGACGAGGTCCAAAGATAATACCCCCACCACGCATTTGTGGTTCACGGGTACTTCCGTGACGGGCATTTCCCGTTCCTTTCTGGCGATAAGGTTTTTTACCGCCTCCGCTCACTTCTCCACGATTTTTCGTCTTATGCTGTCCTGTATGAAGGGAACTGCGTAATGCCCGTATTACTTCATGAACTAAGGTCTCACGAATCGGGGCATCAAATACTTCTGACTTTACTTCCCGTTCACACTGTAATTTTCCTTGTGTATCAATGACCGGTATTACAGCCATGGTTTATGCATTCCTTTTTATTTTTACTGTGTGCTTTATTTCAACCAAACCCCCATTGGCACCGGGGATAGAACCACGAATAACTAATAAATTCTTTTCAGGGACAACATCTACGACTTCCAGATTCTGAACGGTCACACGGACATTCCCCATGTGTCCCGGAAGCCCTTTCCCTTTATATACTTCCGCCGGATAGGCACTTTGTCCTATGGAACCCGGCCGACGGTGGAAATTGGAACCATGAGTTCCCGGACCACCGCTGTATCCGTACCGTTTCACGACGCCGGCAAAACCTCTTCCTTTGGACTTTCCAGAAATATCTACCCGATCGCCGATTTTGAAAATATCTAATTTTATTTCGTCACCGGGTTTCAGAGGATTGTCCGTCTCCACACGAAATTCTTTTAAGAAGCGTTTCGGTGGAACACCTGCCTTCTCGAAATGTCCTTTCAAAGGTTTGGTGCATCGTTTCGGTTTTATATCATCAAAACCGACCTGAACGGCTTCATAACCATCTTTTTTTTCTGTTTTTCTTTGAATGACCACACAGGGACCTGCTTGGACAAGGGTTACATCTATCCATTGTCCGTCCTGCGTAAATATTCGTGTCATTCCTAATTTTTTACCCAGAATTCCCGTTGCCATTCTTGGGATATCCTTACTATTAATCGTTAATTAGTTTTCATTTACTGTTTAACTTCCACATCTACACCGGGCGGTAAAGCCAGTTTAGTAAGTTCTTCTACTGTGGCTTGTCCCGGATTAATTATGTCTATAAGTCTTTTGTGAACACGCATTTCAAACTGTTCTCTTGACTTTTTATCCACATGCGGACTGCGATTTACCGTGTATTTATGCATTTCCATCGGTAAAGGCACAGGACCACGAACAGCGGCGCCTGTCTTCTTCGCAACAATCACAATCGCCTTTGCAGACTGGTCTAACAGTCTGTGGTCGTATGCCTTTAACTTAATTCTTAACCGAATGCTCACTTTATCTCTCCTTTAACAGCGTAATTACTCTATAATTTTACTGACGACACCCGCACCTACGGTCCGTCCACCTTCGCGAATAGCAAATCGCAAT
>AWNW01000051.1 GCA_000493945.1 Candidatus Hydrogenedens terephthalaticus JGI OTU-1 | reverse complement strand
ATTCATCTGTCAAACGAATAACAAAGCCATAAGATTCCGATAAAAAAAGCAAACTTACAAATAGAATTTTAATTCCAACCTTAATATTTATATGACGGTTAAACATTATACAGCCTTTATTTTTACTCCATGCGTATTTCATTATTCATTTATATTATGATATAAAATTATATTCCAATATAGAAAAAAAAACAGTTTATATCTATAAACATATTTGTATAACACCCCCTTTTTTCTTTTCGTTGACGGTGAAAAAGTAGATTATCAAATGTTATTAAAAAACAAAAATATTATCATAAAAAAGTTTATTATAAACATCTCTGTTTTGTTGATTACATGTCTTTTTATTTGTTTATTATTTATCCCTTTTGAAATATTCCTTCGGTTTAAATACAAATATAACGAAAGAATTATGCTTACATCTCCCCCTATTATCATTTGTTCGGAAGATGGGAGAAAAATTGCACGGGGAATTAAAGGGGAAGGGACAATTACTGTTGGAAATAATCCTCATACTTTTTATTTTGAAACCGATACTAAAGGAAGAAGAATTACTCCTCAACCGAATACTGATAACAAAGGAATAAATTGCTTGTTCTTCGGCTGTTCTTTTACTTTCGGAACGGGAGTTAATAATAACCAGACCCTGCCTTATTATTTTGGACAACTGCATCCTGAAATTGAAGTATACAATTACGGAATTCCAGGAGGCTCTCCGCAAGAAATATACCTCCAGTCTACGCAATCAGAAATTTTTGCAGATATATCCCCAAAACACACCGTTGTAATATATTCATTTATTTCTGACCATCTAAGAAGGCTTAAAGGAACACTAAACCTAATTTTCAGAGCACCAAAATGGGTCGGCTGTTTACCAAAACTGGAATTTGTTAATGACAGAATCATTAATAAAGGCAAATTTGAGGAAACACATCCCTATTTGTTCTCTTTTGCCAATATATTAAGCAAATCACTTTTAGTGAAACAGATGATAAATTATACTCAATTGGATTACCCATCACCTTTTACAAACGAAAACTACGACTTCCTATATATTTTACTGAACGAAACAAAGAATCAATTATCTACTTATTTCCCTAATTTAGATTTTGTAATATTTATCTACCCCGAACATTGTTCTACTCCAAACACTTGCCCTAACCTAAATTACTTTATGAACTTACTTAATGAAAAAAAGAACTTATGGGTAATTTCCTGCGAAGAAAAGGAAATACAAGAAAAGTATTCCCATCTTAAATCTTTAGAGGAACATATAATTTTAGATGGACACCCAAGTCCTGAATGTTACGAATTATTTGCAGAATGGATAAATAAGGAACTTAAGAGTAAAAAGATTATCCCATAATAACTCTTTATTTTGATAGAACCTGCTGAATAGTTTCTTTCAAACTTTCAAACCGAAATGGTTTTTGAATATAGTTTGAGAACAAATTTATCTCTACTTTGTTGACAATTTGTTCGTGAGGGTAACCACTGGTCAAAATAACAGGTATTTCCTCCCTCATTTTCTTTATCTCTTCACATGCTTCCACACCATCTACATGAGGCATTGTTAAATCCAATAATGCAAACTTAATATCGTCTTTATGCTCTTTGAATAATCGAATTGCTTCTCTTCCATCAACGGCAGATATTACTTCAAAGCCTAAGTATTCCAACATCCGTTGAGTAATTGCCCGAACAGTATCTTCATCTTCAGCCAATAGACATTTTCCTTCATAGCGTAACTCTTTCTTTTCTTCCGTGAAAACTGTGTCTTTTTCAGCCATCCACTCAATAGCCGGTAAAAATATCTTAAAAGCCGTCCCTTTCCCTTTTTCCGAGTAAACCTTGATCCCCCCATAATGACTCTTGATTGTCCCTAAAACAGAAGCCAAGCCCAATCCACGACCTGTAAATTTTGTCGTATAAAAAGGTTCAAAAATATGTTTTTTGGTTTCTTCATCCATTCCACATCCGGTATCTACAACTTCAACGACTACATATAAACCTTCTTTAAGTTCTCCGGGTAAAAAGAGCGTATCTAAATATCTACTATCACAAAGGGAAGCTGATGTTCTTACAATAATAACCCCACTTCTATTTCCAATCGCCTCATTAGCATTAATAACAAGATTCATAATAACCTGCGAAAGTTGTGTAATATCCCCTTCTACTAATGGTAACTGTTCCGCTAATTCCAATTTTAATACTACCTTCTTAGAAATAGAAGATTTGATAATTTGTGTCATCTCCTCCACCATTTTATTTAGATTCACACGATTGGATAACAATTTTTTTCTGCCCGCATACGAAAGCATTTGTTGAGCAAGTTCTGAGCCCCTCTTCCCTGCAATAATAATGCTATTCAAGTATTCTCTTGCAGTAGAAATTTCGGGAATCTCGTGAAGAGCAAGTTCCGCACTACCTATCATAGCCATCAATAGATTATTGAAATCATGCGCCACTCCCCCTGCCAATGTTTCCAAACTCTGAATTTTTTGCAATTGATGCATCCGTTCCTGCATTTGTTCACGCTGTTGCTCAAATTTTTTCTGTTCCCTAATATCAATAATTCCCCCGACAATTCCATCTTCCGGACATTGCGGATTTCTTAATGCCGCATTAATACGAATATCAACAAATTCCCCATCTTTACTTTTCCACTTTGTTTCAACCCAACTCGTATTATAACCCACTAAATTTCCGTATAATTCTTTTCCTACACGGATAAATTCTTCCTCAGTTTCATAATAAGTCCGTGTTGATTTACCTATCATCTCTTCCTTTGAATATCCTAAAATCTGACAGATACGGTCATTACACCACTCTATTACCCGATTCCTGAGAAAAACCACACCGAAAGGTGCAGTTTGCATCATACTGTTTAATAATTGTTCATCATGCGATATTATTTCCTGCGCCCTTTTCATTTCCGTTATATCACCATAAGTTCCCAATACACCAATAATATTCCCATCCCTATCTCGTAAAGGAACCTTACTCACATACAGCCATCTTACTTCTCCAGAAGCTCTTGTATGTTTTTCCTCAAAGTTTAATAATGGCTCCCCAGTTTCCATAATTCTACGGTCTATTTCACGGAAACCGTCTGATTCTTCCTTCGTCCATGGCAGGTCGTAATCCGTTTTCCCTATTACTTCTTCCGGTGAGGAACAATTTGCATCCTTCGCAAATTGATAATTACAACCTAAAAATACACCATTCCTATCTTTCCAAAAAACTGCCTGAGGAATATTTTCAATTATCGTTTTTGTAAGTGAAACCTGAGTATCCCTATCCTTCTGAATATTAATAAGTCGGTCTATATTGATGGCAACCTCTATTCTTACCATCTTCCCATTTTCCCATGGAATAGCAAAATCTACACATTGGAAAAAGGAACCTGTCCGAGTATTCTGGAATAACCATACATAGGGGGGATTAGGCTCTCCTTTCTCATTAAGTAATCGGTCATTTGTACAAAAACTACAAGGAGCCGCTTGTCCCATTTGTAATACCTCATAACATTTTTTCCCCACAATCCCCTTTTCAAATATCCTTTCTAAATATTCATTCACAGCCAATATTTCATAGGTATCCATATCCGATACATATACTGCTGTATCAATAGCACTCATACTTTGAAATAATGGTTGTAAATCTGAAAGGGTATAAAACTTTTTTTGCTGACCTGTTAAAATATTTTTTATCTCTTCCGCCTGCGATTTCCAATGAAGTATTTCATTTACCAGTTCTTCTTTTGTTTTTTTTAAGAACTCTTCTATCTCCATTCGTATCCCTTTATCTTTTGTTTACCAAATCTTGACTAATTATAGTTATTATATATACGCAATCAATTAGAATAACAATTATAAGACTATAAAAATGATTATAAATATTTTATTGCTACTAAATACACTTATTCAGGGTGCAAATATCTGGATAGAGCCGTCATGGGTATCTACCAATCTTGCCCAACCTTCCCCTCATTCCCATTACGAAGTACAAATTTTTGCTGCTAAAGGAGAAGAAGAGTCTTTTCAGGTTCATATTTTTACTGATAAAAACGACCTGAATAATGTATCTATTTCCTTCGACAAATTGCCAGAAAATTTCCCTAATCCATTGCTATATCAGATATTACCTATTCAAGGTGTTCCTCTCCCACAAGGGGGCATGGACCGAAGCCGTGTATTTTTAGATATATTAAAACCTTTCCAACCGTTTAGTCTCTTAAAAGGGCAAAAAACGGTTCTCTGGATAACCTTCAAAATCCCCCGAGATATAAAAACAGGAATATATAAAACAGAGTTACAAATTAATGTGGAAGAAAAAAAACTGAAGCGCATTCCTGTAACCATTGAGGTCTTTGATTTCGAAATTCCGCAAACACCTTCCTTACATGCCATTAGTTTTTTAGATTGGCAAACATTACTATTAACAAATCCACAATCTGCATCTACCGATGATTTTTGGAAAAACTTTTTCAGTTTTATACATGACAAACGGCTTAATCTTTCATTAGGCTCTTATCTACAAAACCTTAACACAGATACTTTTCCTATTCCCGAAGGTTTATGGAAAAACTATGTTCATCTTATCAAAGAATATAATTCTCAAGACTTTATAGATATAACACCTTTATTATTGCCTCCAGGTCCTCTCGAAACTGTTCGCACATTATCCCAAAATGAAGAAAATAAGATAAACGACATAAGGAACATCAATAACATTACGATGGGATCTATTTTCTTTATACCCAACGATACCGGACAACATGACTCATTGAGGCGATACTTAAATTCCATATCCGAACAACTTCCTTTTGTGGTAAGGGTTTTGTGTGGTCTTCCCTTACCCCAATATAATTTTTATACAGACATCTGGGCTTTACCTTTTTCTTCTTTCTCACCAGGATTAATGGAGCGATTGGCAAAAGGTTTATCTATCGCAGATGAGAATACACTTCCTATTAAGTCGGTCTCCTCTTCAACTGCCGGTTTTATTCCCGGTTCTTATCCCCCTATTTTATGCTCACCATGGCAAGCCATAGATGCCTGCTTATATACAGGATGGTTATCTTACCCTGCTGAAAAAGAAGGCAAAAAAGAATGGTTAGAGATTCAATTAAAAGAAAAAACAATCGGAGAAAAAATAACCATTATTTGGGGTCCCGCTCAAACTCCTCAATCCATAGATGTCTTGACTTCAAGAGATGGTATCCATTTTCTAACATCCTCCGTAAATTGGAAACATGTAGCAGGGACACTGTTTGACCCTGCTATCTCGTATGGAACTTTTAAATACAATCCTGATTTTGCTGCTATCCGATTTGAATTTCCCCGAATAAAAAAAGGGGAATTCGTGTATATTCAAGAAATTCGATTGAACTCCAATGGACAGAATAAAGAACCCCGTATGGCTCCCGTAATAACACCCTGGCTATGGGTTAATCCAGGACAATACCCTTCACTTCGTTATGACACCGCACCTATTGAGTCCCGTATTATCCCATGGATATGCTGGAATTATGGCTTCAGGGGTATTATCCTCACACCTCTTATTTCATGGGGTAATATTCTTTCACGACCACAAAATATGGAAACCTTCCTATTTCAACCTCAAAACACTTTGCAAATGACTACTTTGCTTTATCCCGCAAAAGATTCCTATCTACACTCCATCCGATTAGAAAGGTTCCGTGATGGATTGGAAGACTTTGAATATCTATTGCTTCTCTTTCAAAAAGCACAATCCCAAAAATTAAAAAATGAAGAATGT
Organism: Candidatus Hydrogenedens terephthalaticus JGI OTU-1; assembly: GCA_000493945.1. Classification (GTDB taxonomy): domain Bacteria; phylum Hydrogenedentota; class Hydrogenedentia; order Hydrogenedentales; family Hydrogenedentaceae; genus Hydrogenedens; species Hydrogenedens terephthalaticus. The sequence continues at coordinate 14,145 of AWNW01000051.1, read as the reverse complement.
TATAACTATTTAACTATGCAACTGGAAAAATTCGTCCCATGGAATATTATTCAGGATGATTTCGCAAAAGAATTAATGATGAAAAGAATTTCGATTGGATATGAATTAAGTGATAAAGAATCCCCCTATAAATCAGGCAAAAAAGAATCCTCCCCAAAAAAAGATAAAGGGGAAACGATTAACATTTCCCCTAAAGTTCAAAAAAACTTTTCTATCCGACAAAAGAACAGAGAATAACTAACACTACTAAAGCATCATTCTAAATTTACTTCTATCTGTAAATTCGTTCCTGTCTTTACCCAGGCATTTGTTACTATAACTTTTGTATTTCCCTGTCCTCTCGTCCGAACCAGCATTGAAGAACGGGGTTCCAATCGGTATGTCCCCTGTGCCACGGGACCCATCAATCTTAATGACCATGGAATATCCGATATATTTTCTAATCGAATCTGACCTTCTTTCTTTTCGGGATTGCTTACTTGTATCTTCCCAAACCGAACACAGGAAAGAAACAACTTTGAAACCCATTCTTCCCTGCCATTAATCAAATCTGCCAACCAAACAACAGTCCGTTTATTATCCAAAGCCTCACGAATTCCCTGTTCCGTTTTTTCCTTTGCAAAAACTAAGGTCATGGGTCTTTGAAATTTATCCAATTGCAATTCACCCATAATTATCCCATGCAGGTCACTATTTCCCATCATCGTTAGATTATTCTCTAATGCCCAGTCTATTACATACGGATACCAATTCGCACGATTGGATATCTCAACTCCATGTAAATATCCTTTTTCTAACAACTTTTTCTGAAATTCAAATTGATTCCTTGTCGCAGAATTCCAATCCGGATGGTTCCATTGAATAAAAGCACCCTGTTTAACTGCGTTCTCAATCGCAGTAAAAGGGTCTTCATTATCAACTAAGTTTACATCCTTTAAAAACAAGGCATTATAATGCCCATAAGGTTGCTCCCGTGTAATTTCTCCGCCTTTGATAAGAATAATCCCATATCGTTCTGCCGCACCTTTTGCTAATTCGTAAGAAGAATTATCATCTCCCGATAAAAATGGCCTGTCTCTATCGTTTTCTATATGGTCTGTAATAGCAATCGCATCCAAACCCGTTACCCATGCTTCAATAACTCGCAAATCAGGCCAGACATACCCATCTGAAAAAACCGTATGCATGTGAAAATCACATTTTAATGTTACAAACTCACCCACATCAGGAACTATTACTTCATAACGAATTATAGGTCGTTCCAATTGTGTTATAGTGACAGGGGACACATTCTCCGCAGAAATTTTCACGGAGAAAAGGATAAGAAATAAAAAGATACCCATTGTAAAAGTTTGTTTGGAAAATCGTCTTTTCATAGAAACACTCCTTCTATTGGTATTAATAATACTTAAAAAAATGCCTTCCGCCTTCCTGAAAAGATAATATAATTTCTAAGTATATAGAAGCAAATTATTATCCCTTTGTATTGCGTAGCAATGAACCTGCTTTTAATCCTTTTTGGAAGACCCCTTCTTTTACAACTCGTTTTCCGTTAATAATTACTTCATCCACCCCGGACGGTGATTCTGTAGGCGATTTAAAACATGCCTTTGAATCTATATTATCCATATCAATTACAAGAACATCCGCAAAATACCCTTCTTTTAGTAATCCTCGTTGTTTTAAATTAAAATGTTCCGCCGATAACGATGTGCATTTACGAACACCCGTTTCCAGAGATACTAATTTCAATTCTTTACAATAGCGACGCAAATATCGTGGATAACAACCATAGAACAAAGGCGATGGCATACCAAAGCCCATCAGTATTGCATCTGTGGAAATCATTACCTTCGGATGTGCCATCGAAGGAAATGTAGTCCGTTCCGTAAACAAATCATCCGGTTCCGCAATGCTTTCAAACACAAGGACATGCCCTTCTTCTTCAAGCAATAAATCACAGGCAGTATCAAAGGGATGCTGTTTCCGTTCTCTTGCTATTTCTATAAGATTCATCCCTTCATATCGTTTATTTTTCTCAGACTGCACCGCCATAATATGGGCACATTCCCAACCCATAAGGCGGAATAAATTCAATGTCCACGAATCGGGACCTGTATGAGGCCATTCCATTTTGCCGTGTTCAATGCTATGAAGCATCTTTTTTCTCAATTCACGGTCCTTCAACCGATTTAAAACCTGCGTTCTATCCCCTTCCAATGCCCACGGTGGGAAAAACGCTAAGAGATGAGTAAAACCGGTTGTCGTTGGCATAACATCCACACTTACATTAACTCCCTTTTCTTGATTCCCTACAATCCTTTCAATGGCTTCCTCTATGGGTTTTCCTAAGGGTATAGGGATAGGAATCCACTGTGCTAAACTTGCCATCATACGAATTAACGACCGAACAAAGGGACCCATTACTCCCATATCAGGCACCCAGAATAAATGCGAAACTTGAGCCCGAATTTGATTCTTCCCTGCCACTTCAACAACTTCATCAATAGCCTTATCTAAAGTATTGCTATAACTCCGTAGATGACTGGTAAAAATTCCATCATACTTTTTCAGGACTTTTCCAAGTTCAAGCAATTCCCGCGTATCACTCTGACTACCCGGATAGTATTGCAGTCCTGTGGACATTCCAATACCCCCAGCATCTAATGATGCTTCTAAAGCCCTTGCCATCTTTTGTATCTCTTCATCCGTAGCATATCGGTTTTCTGTCCCAACCCCATGTAGCCTTAATAGACCATGCGGTACTAAAACAGCAGAATTTAGCGGAATACCTTTATTCTCCAAAAAATTAAAATATTCACTTGTTGTTCGCCATTGAAATTCCTTTTCGGGGTCAAAACTGGAAAAGACCTCAATGTATGTAAATATGGCTTCCTTACCCGGCTCTAACACAGGGGAAAGCCCCATACCACAATTACCACCAACAAAAGTAGTTATTCCCTGTTTAATTAAAGGCATAAGTAATTCTTCTGCATTTTCTTTATGCAAACTTATATCTGCATGCGAATGAGGGTCTATAAAGCCGGGACATACCATCCTTCCCTTAGCATTGATTTTTTCCTTCGCCTCTGCTTTTTTCAAATCCCCTATCGCCACAATTCTATCCTGTTCAATGGCTATATCCGCAGAATATGCCTTTGTTCCAGTTCCATCTACGATTTTACCATCCAAAATAAGAACATCAAACATATTTTGCTCTCCTATCTTTAATTGAAAATTAATGGGGAAAGTTTCCTTTCCCCATTATATACTATCTTTATTAGTTTTACTTCTAATTCTGTATTCCTACACCAAAACCATCTTCTCCAGCAGAATCAATATGATAACCGCCAGCATTAAAGAACTGAATTAATCGCAACAATTCGGTGAAGTCTATTTTCCAGTTCTTGGGATTATAATCGGATGTATGGTAATTACAACTACGATTTGTCCCATCTCCAACTTCATATCCATCTTCTGTAGATGTTGGCACATCGGCACAATGATAGCCAAATGAATTAAAGAATTGAATTACACGCAGTAACTCACGGAGTTCTATCTTCCAGTTCATGTTTGTATCTGCACTATGTCGGGAAGGAAGTTCTCCTTCTGGCGAACCTTCTACGGTTCCTTCTCCCTCAGGTACTCCTTCTGGACTTCCTTCTTCATTAGAAATCACCGTTACCACTACAGGATATACAAGCAAATTGGGACCACCCGTAAACGATACAATCGCAAGGTATTCGCCCGAAGCAAGGTCACCTGCACAGAACCTTACAACTAAGGGTTGACTTTCCCCGGGAGCAAGATTGTAATTCGCCCCTGAGACAATCTGGAATACTTCTGACGACAATTCGGGAGCATTTATCACTGCCATCCCTACTAACGCTCCCGTGCTTAATTCGGAATTCATCACTGTAAATGTGCCTTCTACACAATCCCCCGTATTCACAATTCCCAACTCCAACACAAAAGGCTGGATAACAGGAACAACAAGATTTGTCTCGCCTTCGGTTACTCCTTCGGGTTCAATCGGCAAAAACATTGCTTTCAGAACTGTGTTCTGACTAATACTGAATGTTACAGGATTTGCGGTTCCTGCAAACTGTCCATTAATTGTCCAGCCTTGCCATATATCCTTCGATGAATTATAGGTAGCCTGTGCCGTTACTGTTGTCCCAAGGTAATAATATCCTGGCTGTAAACCTTCACTACTTTCAGGAGTTACTCGAACCGAAACAGGGGCAGTATTTCCTTCCGTTATCACTGATAATTGATACATAGGAAGAATTTCACCTTCATTCGTCTCGCTAAAACATGGAGCACCACAACCACCGCCGTTACTCTTTGCCGTCGGGTCAACTGCTGAAACTACAAATGTGATAATACTTTCTGCACTTCCATTGAAAGTAGCGTTATACTCTGCTAAATTACAAACCCTATCCCCATCTGCATCTCCATACGCACCTAAATATTGACTTGCAGAGGTATCCACCTGACTTACCATAAAAGAAATTCCTACCTGTGATGCTATTTGAGAAAGCATTGATAATGTCGTATTTTCTCCTAATGTTGCTATTCCTGTAAACAATGCTTTTAATTGATTTGCATTCATTTTAGATAAGATATCTTGAGGAATTCTCCCTTGAGATACCGCCGTATCTATAATATTTGTAAACAAAGCATAATTGCTCTGCCATGCAGATAGTATGCAACAACGGTTCTGAACACCCGGGTTAGATAAAATAATATCCAGAAGTTGCAATTGTGCAGATTCTACCATTTGATTACCATCTAAATCTGCTGAAATAGAATTAATACCCATCATTGAGCAATAGGCTTCCCATGCGTTACGGGCATTTCCTTGAACCGCCGTATTGCCACATGAAGTAATAGCACATGGCTTAGGACAACCTTCGGGGATTTCACCTTCACCTTCTACTACTCCTTCATTAGAACCTTCTGCAGAACCTTCTCCTTCTAAATTACCTTCGGGTATCCCTTCTATTATCCCCTCAGGTTCAACACAAGGAGCATAACGGGACAGATCACTTTCCTTATATTCTTCAGGAACGCCTTTCCCTGCAGAAATACCCGCCAATCCATCATAGGCTTCTATGTTTAACCATGTAATGGCAATCCGACCATCAAAAAACATTTCTATCTGGAAACTGGCTGTATCATTTGTAAAATTACCATCAACCTTAACTTGGTCATAGGTAACAACAAATCGGTCATCTAATTGCTTCCACCAAATTTGTCCACCTTCATTCGGTTTCAAATTATCAAATAGTCCAGAAACACGCGGAATGCGGAAGTGATTTTCTGGCGATTCCTTATTTTGAGTATCACCTTCCGTGAATGTTAGATAACCATTACTACCAATAAATACGCTGTCATAAGCAACTCCATAGAGAACTACCTGTTTCCCATCCGTAAAAGGTACCTCAACATAAGCATCATCGCCTAAGTTCACAACCGTCGAAAGTATTGAATCCACTGGATAATCAGTAACTCCTGTGGTAGTACATGCAAAATAGCCATTTGCATTATTCGCTGGTGTTAAAAGTAAGCGAAGATTATCTAAATCATTATCAACAACAAAATCTTCTGTAAACCAATCCGTTGCGGGTAAAGAAGGCGGACCAGAGGTAAAATTTGCCTCACAAGGACGGAATTCTAAATCCAAGGGTCCATTAAACGGCGACCAGGGTATCGTCATTATAGGCAAATCCCACCGGCCTCCAAAAATACCAATAAAAACAGTCGGATAAAACTTTACAGTCAAAATAAGATTGCAAATTTCATTATAGTTCATCACAGAGCGATAACCATCCTCTCCTACCTGCACTGGTACTGATTGACTCTCTTCCCAGAACAATAACCCTTCTTGTAAACTTATCGTGTCACATTCCAATGAACCATTAGCATCCGCTGAAACATCCACTCCTGCTCCTGCTTCGAAAGGTATCCATTTTAACCAGTCCGGTAAGGAAACACCTATTAAGTTCAGTATTACATCTACAAGGTTAACATCGAATAAATGCGTTTTAGGTGTGTTATCCTGTATAGTCGAGACGGTATCTAACAAAAAACTATTAAAATAATCATACGCCGTCGTCCGGAAATTCACATCAGGGATATAAGGAATATCTACTGTAAACGGAGGAAGAAATCCTATATCGAACCCTGCTTTCATAAGCAATTCCGCTCCAAAATCATAACCCCAGAAGCCACTGGCATTGCCTGCTGTCAACCAGGGCGGGCTTAAATGGAAAAAGCCTTGAACATCTGCCTGGTAATTTGCAACCGCCGCGGCACGAATACGCACCTGCACCGGAAAACCTCCCGGCTCTTCCTCAAATCCACCCTCACCCTTACCATTAGGCCACCAACCCGAATCGAAACTTAAATCCAATCCTTTCATAGGGGCAGTAAATTGAACCGGCTGTGTTTCCACCGCTTTACCTAAATCTCCTTTGGCATCTACCCTAATTAACTCTTCTGCACCACCCGAAACGATATATTCTGTGTTTGCTGATTTCATACCTGCACAGGGTTCAAACACTTGCACAATCACTCCAGACTTTCCATTCTGTTGATAATCCCAGCGAATCAAAGCAGGACGAACACCATTTTCCGAATAAATCTCTTTCCTCTTTTCCACATATAAAAGTTTATCTTTCAAAAAACATTTCGTTTCGCTTAACCCTTCACTACCTTTCGTTTGAATAATCGTCCATTCCAGAGAAATGTCTCCCATTTGCAATTTAAAATTCTTGCTCCCATCACTTGTCAATACCTTCTCAGTCTTATCCAAATATTTTTCTAATAACGCCCGATTCATTGATGTAAACCCCGGAAATCCGACCCCTTTCTTACCAAATTGCATTATACTCCTTCGAACGATACCATCCTCGCCGAATTCCACATATTCAAGAGAACCCTCTTCTTTTGCTGATACCTGTAGTTTTGCATCAGGCGGGATATTGTCTCCTTCCCAACGGGCAGAATATATCCAATACGACTCTGCAAAACCCATTGCAGAAACACATACAAAAAGAATTACCGCACAAATTACCTTCTTGAGTTCCATTACAACTCTCCTTTATGTTTTTTATTGATTTGTATTAAATTCCTTAATCCCTTTGACATAATCCTAAAACCACAAAACCATAAATACCATAAAAATTTACTTCTTCTATAATATTACCACTATTTTATACAAATTTCAATTTTTTTATGACAAATTTTTATTTTGATAAAATAATAAAATAGGGTGTATGATAAATTAAACGAGAAAAGAAGGAGTTTTATAATGATTAAAGATAGAATTGTTCGCATAAAAATGAAAAAGAATTTTAAGGAGCAAAAGCCCTTTTCTTTTGTTGGGAAAGTAACCTTCTGGTCAGAAGATTGGATAGCCTTAGAAGGAAAAGGAATTATGCTGACCCGACAACAGTCCAGTGGCGTTCAGATAGATGAAGGGATTAAGGTAGTTTTAATCCCTCGTGAAAGCATTGACCATATACAGGTATTGCCCGATAATTTGGATATTAACAACTTAAAAGTTACTACCGAAGGACAACAGTTAGTTTTGGTAGTTGATGGGAAACGCAACTCATTCCTCGGAGAAATGGGAGAAGGATAACAATTCCTTACCGCCCCAGTTATTAACCGGTAGATACACGCTCGATATATTTGCCTGTTCGAGTGTCTACCTTTATCACATCACCCTCTTTAATAAAAAGGGGAACCTGTATCTTTGCTCCACTTTCCAGAGTACAGAATTTTAATACATTTGTAGCGGTATCTCCACGCACGGCAGGCTCCGCAGAAACAACTTTCAGCTCAACAAATGGTGACATTTCCGCAATAATAGGTTTGTCTTCCAGAAAGTAAATGGAACACAAATCGGACTCTTTCAAAAATTTCTTCTGCTCCCCTAACATTTCTTCAGGAATAAAGGTCTGTTCATAAGTTTCCAAATCCATAAAATAAAGGAGACCTTCCGATTCGTAAAGATATTGCATCTTTCGTTCCAGTAACATTACTTCTTCTACTTCATCGGACATACGGAAAGTTACATCCATTGACCTTCCTGTTTTTACATTCTTTAATTTTGTTTTTAACATGGCTCGCCAATTACCGGGTGTAATATGCTGAAATTCTACAACCACCCAGATGTCTCCTTCATAACGAATTGCCATTCCTCTGCGAAAACCGGAAACAGAAATCATCCTTTCATTCCTTTCTTTTGGTTTCAGTTGAATCTTTTTTACCTCTATTCATACTATATTATAAATAGTTTTTATTCCCTTTGTAAAAAAGACACTTTATTATAAGGTAGTTTTATGAACTTTATATCCATCATCCCATTAATACTTCATCTCCTTACTTTTCCCCAGACAACCAATCCTTTCGGAAATGCATACCTAATCATTGACCCAAGAATGAAGGATGTTCAGCATAACAACGACTTTATGAGCAATCCAAAAGATAACTGGATAAAAGAAAAGCCCTACCAGATTCATACACTTTTTCGAAAAAAATTTGAAGTAGAAAAACCCATTCAATCCGCAGAAATCGTTATTACAGCCGATGATCATTTCAAAATGTATTTAAATGAACAATTTATATTGGAAGGACCCTTAACAGGTTATCCATTTGCTTACCCTTTTATTAAATTTGACCTATCTCCATTCGTTAAAAAAGGAACTAACATTCTTGCCATTCATACTTATTATAGAGGATTGGTAAATCGCGTTTGCGTTAGTGGAGATAATCGTTCGGGACTTATTGCTCGACTTCTCATCACACACACCGATGGACAAAAAACAGAAATTCTATCGGACACATCCTGGAAATGTTTCCCTCTGGGAGCCTTTATTACTACCGAAACCACAGGATATAAAACACAATTTTTAGAAAATATAGACATGCAAAAGTATCCTAAAAACTGGCAATCCCTTAATTTTGATGATACCCATTGGTCAACACCCGAATTAGGAATAAACGACTATCTCTTCATGGAAACATATGCAAAGCCTTTAGAGGTTAAGACCATTCTACCTGCATACACCAGAAAGACCCCTTCGGGAAATCTATTCTTTGACTTCGGACGGGAAGTAGTAGGCTACACTCGTATCAAAGCAAAAGGGGAACCTTCACAAAAAATAATTGTTTACCACGGAGAAGAACTCGATGACAATGGAAATGTTCGCTGGCAAATGCGTGCCAATTGCAATTATAAAGAAGAAGTTATTTTATCCGGTGAAGAGGATATGGTTCCCTTTTATGAATACCGTGCCTTTCGATATATTGAATTAGAAAATGCACCTGAAAACACTTCTGTTTGGGTAGAAGAACGACATTACCCATTCGATACTACAAAAGTTCTCTTCTATTCTGCTGATAAAGATTTAACGAATATCTGGAATATTTGCCAATTGGGTGTTCGGCTTTGTTCCCAAGAAGTATTTTTGGATTGTCCATCCCGCGAAAAAGGACAATATTTAGGCGATGCGGTTATTATCTCTCGCTCTTTTATGTGGCTTACAGGAGATACCTCATTAACGAAAAAATCTCTCACCGACTTTTACCTATCTTCAAAAATTGACCCGGGTCTATTAGCCGTTGCCCCTTCTGGGTTTATTCAGGAATTTGCTGAATATTCACTCCAATACCCACTTATGTTATGGGAATATTATCGTCATTCTGGAGATATAGAGTTCTTAAAAGCAATGGCAACCGAATGCCTACCCGCTCTCTTAAACTACTTTGCCCAATTTGAAAACGATGATGCTCTGCTCACTTCAACAGGTAAAAAACCTATCTTAATTGACTGGCCTAAAAATCTGCGGGATAATTTTGATTACGACTTTGCCAAAGATAAGCCTAACGCCGTAGTAAATGCGTTCTATTACGGAGCAATTACCCAAACATTGGAAATCCAGAAAACGCTTGGGATTGAAGATCCTACGCTAATAGAAAAATCAAAAAAAATAGGGGATAACTATCAAAAGACATTTCTTGACCTTGAAAAGAAACTCTACAAAGATGCCCCTGGTTCCAAACATTATTCACTCCACAGCAGTGCGTTACCTCTCTTCTTTGGGTTAGTAAGAGACGAAGAAATAAAGAAAAACATCTTCTCATTCATAGAACAAAAAGGACTTGCCTGTGGAGTTTACATTGCTTCTTATATCATTGAAGCGTGTTTCAAAGAAGGAAACCCTGAATTAGGATGGAAATTATTAACCAACGACACCGAATACTCCTGGAAAGAAATGCTCCGTAACAATGCTACATCCTGCCTCGAAGTGTGGAAACCCGAAATGAAAACGAATATGAGTTGGTGTCATGCATGGAGTAGTTGCCCAATTTATATCCTATCCGAATATGTGCTTGGGCTTAAACCTGCAAAACCGGGTTGGAAAGAAATCTATTTTTCGCCTGCAAATATAGAAAATCTGCCTGATATGTTCTTTATTAAACCCCTACCCGATGGAGGTTATTGCACCGTGAATTTCAAAAACGATCATTATGATTTAACAATCCCAGAAAATATAAAAGTTATAAAAGACAATTCAAAAGAAAAATCTTTGTCTGTTTACACTCATTCATCTCATCTATCCCCTATAGAACTCTCAAACGAAGAACAAAACCAACTGAGCCAATATAACTGGACAATCGAGGTCGGAAATAATAGAGGAATTTGGGTCTCTATCAAAAATCAAAAACTATCTGTAATCGAAAAAAACAAAGTGATATGGCAAACCCCTTGTTCCACTGCAATAAAAGGAACAGGCGAGAAATTAGGTTCAGAACAAACCCCTCGAGGTTGGCATCAAATTGCTGAAAAAATCGGGGACAATGCTCCCTGGGGACAAATCTTTCGCAACCGTGAACCCGCAGGAATATGGGATAGAAGCCAGACTACAGATGAATCCCTGGTCCTGACACGCATATTGCGTCTTGTCGGATTAGAAGAAACAAAAAACAAAGGTGTTAATAAAGAAGGGGAAATTGTTGATTCATATCAACGATTCATTTACATCCACGGGACTAATAAAGAAGAACTCATAGGGACACCTGCTTCGCATGGCTGTATCTGTTTAACCAATAACGATGTAATCATGTTGTACAATCTTGTCCCTGTAAATACAAAAGTGCTTATCACGGAAGAATAGATAGAGAAAAACTTCTCTCATTTATCACTGCTATTTACTTTTTACCACTCTCTTTTAGCCGAATTTGATATGCCTCTTTATTGATCTTTTCCGCTGATTTTGTCAATTCTGCATAAGGTTTATTCGTAACATCTACCAATCCAATATTATAATTTTCCCCATCAAAATGTCTGCCTGTAATAGGCTGGTCTGCCCATTGAAACCAATGACAGCCAATAAACAAAGGATGTGTCGCCACACTTCTTATATAATTTTCATACTTATTTGCACGGTCTTTTTGGTCTTTACTTGCAACAAGACCTGTATGAAACATACCTCGGTCTAATGCTCCAAAATGAAACTCACCAATTATCATCGGTTTTTCCGCTACCTTAAACATAGCATGCTCCCGAGGTATTTCTTTTCGATACATATTGATACTAACCACATCAGCATATTTCTGAGCGGACCTCCATACAAACTCCGGCGGAAATCCTGCAAAACGACAACCCATATATAACTGGTTTGGAGCATGTTTTTTTATTGCTTGTGCTATCACCGAAAAATATGTATCTGCAAATTTCGTCAAATACTCATCTCTATCTTTCTTGAATGCATCTGTTTCTTTTTCTGGTTTATTTATTTCTGACCAATTAGAAAAAGATGTCTCCCAATTCTGATTTAAATTTTCTATAGTTCCATATTTAGCCTTACACTGTTCAACAAATTCCTTTTTACAGGGTTGTTCCATATCATTTTTAATCGTTCCTTCCCATACCCCATCCCATGACAATTCATTATCTACAAAATAACCAATACAATACGGGTTATCTTTATACCCACCTACCCCTTTACTGATACTGTTATCAACAATTTCCTCATATTTAGGGTCAAAAACATCATACATAGGTCCCCAATATCCTGGGGCATTCTTAATTTTTGGAACATTCCCCGGTCCTAAAATAATAATAAAAGGTATTTGTTTATCTACAAACAAATGGACGGAACTCCAGGCTCCTATAGTATTAAATCCCCATTTCTTCAACCTCGCTGTTGTTTGCTCACTCCATGGCTGATCCCATGTCTCCCCAAACTGACGAATTATATTTGCTTTATAAAAAGAAAATAACGATCCTTCCTCTAAAATATGACCGAACCAATGTCCCCCTTTTCCCGCATAGCCAAAACAAGATTTAAACTTCGGGTTATTCATATCAGGAATGTATTCGAACCAGTTTTCTCGTTTCGTAATAAAGGTTAAGTCATTCAGTCCGATGCAATCTACGCCAATAGACAAAAATAAGTGTCCCTCCGGCGTTACAAGCCACCAATATCCATCTATCAATTCTGTCCGAAACCAACCCGTTGCTTTTAACTGAGGTCCTTTTTTCCATCCTCCATATATATCAAAATTCTTATCTGTGGAAGGATGTTTTTTAATCTTTCGAATTTCCTTCTTTGCAGTTTCTACCATCTCCTTCTCCGAATGCGTCTTCCCTTTCCAATCTGCATGCTTATACTGCCCTAACCTATCAACAAACGGTAAAGGAAAATTCGGTAAATCATGTTGTTTTTCAAGTTTTATTTGACGAATTATCAAATTAGTAGGTAGAGCAGGTTTTGCCAGAAAAATCTGAAATCCAACAATCTTAGATAAATCAAATTCTTCTCCTTTTGCCTCTACAAAATTTCCCGGTGCCCGACGCATACCCCATAACGGATGTTTGGAATAAACCTCTAATCTTTCCTTGTCTTCCGGTATAGTAATAGGATATGAGGAATTAGGCAAAAGAAAAGAAATAGAACTTTCTTTTTTCGGTAATAAGTTATAACTACCTGTAACGCTGTGTTTCCAGCCATCTGCTCCTTCATTATCAACTCTCACATTTATACGAACCACATCTTTCTCTGGGTTATACACATTCACTACAAGCCAGCAGTATTCCGACCAATCCCAACTGCCTGTTTGTGGTCTAAATAACACATTAGGCCATTCCGCTATATTAAATTTTACTTTAAATCCATCTCGAAATTTAGTATCGCCTTTTTGCAATTCAACATTATTACACACTACATTAGCCTTAAATGGGCTACCTAAAATAAGAAACTCATGTAAATCCTCACATACTGCTATGTAACAAAAACACATAAAAAAACAGACCACTACCATTTCTTTTTTCATTTTCTTTTCCTTTTTTATCTTAATGTATAATAATATAAATAACTTATGGAAAAATAATTACAAACAAAAAAATATAGGAACAAACTTGAGACTGGTAAAGTCCAAATTTAGTTACAGGTCAAATTCAAGGCGGTATCCATTGCAAAAGTTTTCAATTACAATTAATATGGTTTGAAGGTACTAATATGTCTACTCAAAATTCTAAAGGCAGTGGGAATGAAGGCTATCCTGAGCATAAAGAAAGACAGGAAGACTCATCCTCTCCTTCAAATCTAAGCCAAATAGAAGGACTATACAAATATTGTCTTGAATATACACCGATTACCGCTGTTCAGGGGTATACACCAGATGGACATATTTTCTTCTGGAATAAAGCCAGTGAACTACTCTATGGTTATTACTATAACGAAGTTATTAATAAAGATATTAAAGAAATATTACTCCCCGTTGAAGAATGGGATTCCTTTAATAAAACCATTCAGGACATAATTCAACAAGGGAAACCAACAGAACCACAAAAATGGACTGTGAAAACAAGGACAGGCGATGAAAAACAGGTGCTTTCCTCTATGATACCTGTAAAAGACAAGGATTTATCCTATATTTTTTGTATGGATGTAGATATTACTGAACTCGCTAAAACTCAAGATAAATTAAAGGAGAGCGAACAAAAATATCGAACAATTATAGAATTTGCTCATGAAGGAATATGGGTTGTAGATGAAGAATTCAAAACCGTATTCGTCAATCAGAAAATGGCGGATATTCTCGGTTTCTCCCCGGAAGAAATGA
>AWNW01000050.1 GCA_000493945.1 Candidatus Hydrogenedens terephthalaticus JGI OTU-1 | reverse complement strand
TTTTTTAGGGTTCTATTCTTGTTTGCTTATTCTTGTTTTACTAACTACAACTTTTTTCGCTTGTAGCCCGAAAGAAAAACAAACAGAGCAGGCTTCAAAACCTTCTCTTAACGACCTTTATCAAGCATGGTATACGCAAACAACATTAAGAAGAGAAAATATAGATTATCAGACAACTTTAGATTTGTCTTCCCAGATAATTTCTTTGTATGGAGAAGATGGGATAAATAAAATTTTTAGTGTTCTCGAAAATCAGCAGGAAAAGCCTTTAGCAAAATATCTGGCTGTGATGGCTTTGACGCCATACTTGAAAGAAGACTGGGCGAAGAAATTGCTTCCATTAATAGAGCCCGATAAGGAAGTTAACACGCGGGTATGTGCCATATCGCTTTTGAGTTTAATTCAAACACCTGAAGTTACAAGCCATTTGAAGAAGTATATTAATGACCCGGAACCGCGCGTCCAATTCGAAATTTTAACGGCATTAGCAAAACGAGGAGAACCCGAAGGTATCCAGCAGATTCAATCTCTCTGGGATAATGCAAAGGATAGCCCCGATAAACGGGAACATATTCTTTTATCCATTCCCACATCGGAAATACCTTCCTTTCTGCCTCTCTTCCGTGAATCTGCAAAAGATGAGCAGTTAACGCTGACTGTTCGGCGGGAAGCCATAATGCAGTTGGGTCGTTATGGTAAGGAAAAAGAGGATGTAGACACACTTAAAAATATATTGGATACGGAAGTTGAAAATAGCATCAAGGAATTAGTTCAAAGTGCTTTGGATGCAGTTAATGCTCGTTTACAGAGTAATTCCTTGCCACAAACACCTTCCAATTAGATAAAAAAGTGATAAAAGAAAACCTTTGATGTATAATATATAAAAAAACGAACAAGGAGATATTGTTTTATGCTGTTTCGGAAGAAACGGCCTACCTGGCTTACACAATTATTACGAAATCAGGAGTTAAAGGAATCTCAATCTGTAACAGAGAACGAGACCTTTTTGATTGAACGCGAGATGATGTTAAAAGGAACCGATGTCCCGCGGGGAAATAAGATTGTTCGGCAGTTCGCCGTAATGGTGAATGGTGCGGTATATGTAGTTACCAGTGGAGAACGCGTTAGCCGAGCTGTTTACGAAGCACTATTAGAAGCCGGTGCCGTGATACCCATCCCCGGTGTAGATATAAAACCCCGAAGCCAAAGCTCCGGCAGTTTGCGGATAGAGGATGATTCTGTAATAGAGAACGATACATGAACAATGTTGCCCCCCTTCTTTCTGTTGCTATGATTGTGAGGGATGAAGAACAGGTTCTCCCGGAATGTTTAGAAAATCTTAAATCATTTGTTGACGAAATTTGTATTGTAGATACGGGGTCTGTAGATGAGACAATATCTATAGCAAAGTCTGCAGGTGCCAAAATAAGATGTATCCCCTGGCAGGATGATTTCTCGTATGCACGCAACGAATCCTTAAAATTATGCACCGGCAAATGGATTTTTATTTTCGATGCCGATGAACGATTATCATCGGAAGATGGCATAAAACTTCGACAGTTAGCAGAGAAGAATATTTTTTGTGCCTACCGTTTATGGACAAGAAATTATACACAAAGAACAGACCGTAGTGATTTCCAATATGCTCCCAAAAATGATGTGTGGGCTAAAGAATTTCCGGGATGGTTCCCCAGTGCAAAAATTCGTTTATTCCCTAATCTACCGGAGATAAAATTTGAAGGACCTGTGCATGAAACAGTCCTCAACTCATTACAACAAGCAAGCATCCCTATAATTGATAATGAAGAAATTATTATCCACCATTATGGAGAGCGTAAATCGAAAGAGAAAATATTTGAGAAGCAGAAAATGTATTTACATTTGGGTAAAAAGAAAACACTGCAACAGCCTGATAATCCTCATTCATACGCAGAACTGGCAAGTCAATATGCCGAGATGGGACATTTCCCAGATGCTTTGGAATACTATCGTAAAGCACTTGAAAAAGAAACAAATCATCCTGAATGGTGGGCAGAAATTGGAAGCCTTTTATTTATTTTAGGACACAAAAAGGAAGCAGAGCAGTCTTTCCAGATCGCAGTCAAACTAAACCCAAACTATTTCCCAGCATGGCGAAATCTATCACTACTTTATATAGAAACAACACGATGGGATGATGCTCTATCTGCTTTAAAACAGGCAAATCGTATTCGACCCGATGATTGCGAAATTCTTGAAGCGATGGGAATTGTTTTATTGGAGTTAGGCGAAAAGGAAAAAGCACGGGAATACTTTTATCACTTACTTAAAATAAACCCTGATAATCAAAAAATTCAGAACTACATAAAATCAACTCAGATATAAATCAAATATTGGTTACTTCCCTGCTATCCAATAACAGAAGCAAATTTTGAGAGTAGGCGGAAAAATAGAGCCTTTAATTACAAACATGATGGGATTGTAAGTTAATAATAATTTTAGTAAAAGGGACACAAATAAAAATTTTGTGTTTTGATTTAAGATTATGTTTTGATGAATAAATTTTAATGTTATAATGATAATGATAAACATAAATTTAAGGTGCGGAAATGAGACACATAACTTTGCAACTAATAATGGAATATTTAGAAAGATTTGGCTGGAAGAATTATGAAGCGGTAAATGAACCTTCGGAACAGGAAGGAATTATTTATACAGGTTGGAGGGCTTCCGAGCATAGTCCCGTTTACATGCTAACTATTGACCCTATGATAGAAAAAAAATGTATTTCTTTCCGCACGCAAAGTCTGATACAGGCTCCTTATGGGAATATCCCCCAGGATTGTTTGCTGGATTTATTACTGGCGTTGCATTGGATTAATTTCCGTATTATCGTTGGTAAATTTTCATACGAACCTATGCGAGGAGAGGTCCGTTTCTCCATTGATTTGCCTATAGATGAAAATACCTTGTCTTACGCACAATTTGTGCATTCATTAGGTTTGATTGTAGAGATTGTAGAAACCTATGTTCCATTAATCAAGAAAATAAAAGAAGGTGAACTCACAGCAGAAAAGTTTATACAGCATGACCTTCGTGGGGAAGTTTTATTAAAAAAACAGGACATTAGTCAGAGTTTAAAAGACCTATTAAAAGGTTTGGGTAGAATCAACTGGAACTAAATGAAAAACAATTCTCTGGGCTAAACATTGCTCTTTTAAATATTCCTATACCAGATTATAAAATTATAGACAAATTATTGAATTATAGAAATAGTAATAAAAAAGTCAGTCAGCAAAAATGCAAAAGTTCAAGTATAACAAAACTTTATAAAAAAGGTATTGACAAATTTTCGTTTTTAGTGTATAATCACATTTCCTTTATGTAATCCTATAACTAACTTGTAATCCTTAAACATTAGATAAGGAGGAAAAAATGACACTTCGTTTTTCAACTACACTTGGGATTTTTGACACAGTATATGATGATTATTGTAAGGAAGGTTATCGTGAACCCATTAAATTTACAGAGGCACTGGCAATTATTCCTAAACTTAAAAGTATTGGAGCGATAGAAATTCGTCAAACAGATATCACCACGGACCTGCCGGTGAAAACAGTAAAAAGAATGCTTAAAGATTACGATATTGCTTGTTCTGCAGTATCTGTTGATTTTTCAGAGAGTAGAAAATATGCATTAGGAGCATTAGGACATCAACATCCGAAAATGCGTAGCACAGCCATTGATGAAGGTCGCAAGGCAGTAGATATTGCACGAGGACTTGGGACTACCGAAGTTGTTCTCCGTTTATATACAGATGGTTCCGATTATCCTTTCCATGTAGATTATTTAAATCAATGGAACACAATAATATCTTCCGTCAAAACAATTGCCAAATACGCTTCGCCAGATATTAATGTGTCTATTTTATACAAACCCCGTAACCCTCGTAAATACATTACTGTTTCTTCCGCAGGTAGAGCCCTTGCGATGTGTCAGGAAATTGCTATGAAAAATATTGGTGTTGCTTTAAGTTTTTCTAATTCCATGATAGCAGGAGAGATACCCGCAGAATCCATAGCACACATTTCCCGTGCAGGAAAATTGTTTCAAGTATATTTGAACGATACTTGTCTTCTATCGGATGATATGCTCGTTCCCGGTGGTTATCATTTGTGGGAATTGCTGGAAACTTTGTTCTATTTAAGAACAACAAAATATAAAGGTTATATAAATCTTGACCTGCGAGCCAGTCGGATGGAACCGATATATGCATTACAAATTGCAATTGGAAATATTATGATATTAGATAAAAAACTTGAGAAGTTAGACATTACCGAATTACGCAAGGCACAAAGGACTTTAGATGCGACAGAAAGTCAAAAGATTATCCGCAGAGTTATGCTGATTTAAAGACATTTTTCATACAACTATAAAAAATCTATTCAGGGAGAGATAATCTCCCTGAATTTTTTGTTAATACTCAAAAAAGAAGAACCCCCATAGTCTTATTCGTTGAAGAAGTGAAATTTGGGCTCCTTTTAAATTGGCTCCTTCAATATTAGAACCCGACAAATTTACACCGATAAGATTGGCTTTTTCAAGATTAGCCCCTGTAAGGTCTGTTTTTTTGTAAATGAGCGTGGTTATAACTCGCCTCACTCGAATGAACATGTTTTAGTATTGCCGCACTCAAATTGGCGCCGGATAAATCTGCTTCAATAAGTAAAGCCTCATGAAGATTGGCTGCTGATAAATTGGCTCCGACTAATTTTGCTTTTCGAAAATCCGCATGAGATAAACAGGCTTGTTTTAAATTAGCGTATGTAAGGTCTGCACCGGAGAATTTTGCAGAATTGGCAATGACTTCCCGCAAATCAGCCCCTTTAAGCCTACCGGCACTGAAATCTGCATCTTTTAAATTAGCACCTCTTAAATTCGCATCATAAAGTTTACATCGAAATAAAACACAACTCATCAAATCCGCATGTGTCAGACGAGCCTTTTTCATATTGCAATCCGTTAGATTTGCATGGCGAAGAATTGCTTTTGTAAGATTTACCTCAGAGAGATTGGCATCCGTTAGGTCTGCAGAGATAAGATTGGCTCCTTCCAAATCAGCACCTTCTAAATTTGCCCGTATCAACCTTGTTCCCATCAGGCAAGCCCCTTTTAGGTTAGTAAACCGTAAATCTGCCCCCAACATATCTGCCTTTGTTAAATCCAGCCCTTCGAGATTAAAATGTGGCAATGTTATACCCGTAAGGTCAAGGTTGACATGCGGATTTAATGCACGCCAACGAGCAATTGCCTCTTGACCTTGTTTTACTATTTCTACATGAGAAACATTTGCCATAATATTTATTCTTATAAATTATGAAACATTACTCCAATTTAATTATACAAATAACTATATTAAAAATCAATATTATCAAAACAATTTATTCGTATTATTAATAATAGTAATAATTGCTTAGAATAATTTATTTTCCCTTCTCTTAACATAAAAATCTCTTATGTATTATGTAAAGATAAATTGTAAATCTTATTTTTACAAAATGGAAGCGTTAATCGTTATTTCGATAAAATATAAAACTTATTATAAATAATAAATAAAGGAGTTTTATCATGAGTGAAGTAACGATATGCTGGCAGGAAGCAAAAAAGTATTCAGAAATTTTTTATCACAAAGCTGAAGGGATAGCAAAAATCACTATCAACCGTCCTCATCGTCGAAATGCCTTTACGCCGATTACTCTGGATGAAATTAGTGATGCTCTCGCCGATGCAAGATTTGACCCTCAGATAGGAGTAATTATCCTCACCGGAGAAGGGGATAAAGCATTTTGTTCCGGTGGAGACCAGAAGTGCCGTGGAGAAGCAGGATATATTGACCCACGGACAGGACATCATCGTTTGAATGTTTTGGATTTACACCGCCAGATACGAACCTGTCCGAAGCCTGTCATAGCAATGGTTGCAGGATATGCTATAGGCGGTGGAAATATTTTAGCAATGGTATGTGATTTGACTATAGCCGCAGATAATGCTATATTCGGACAAACAGGACCCAAAGTTGGCTCTTTTGATGCGGGTTATGGCTCTGCTCATTTAGCGAGAATTGTTGGACAAAAAAAAGCAAGGGAGATATGGTTCTTATGCAAGCAATATAACGCTCAGGAAGCACTGCAAATGGGACTAATAAATACGGTAGTGCCACTGAAAGAATTGGAAGCAACCACAGTAGCATGGTGTCGCCAAATTTTGAAAATGTCTCCGATTGCCCTTCGTTGTATCAAAGCAGCAATGAATGCAGATGAAGATGGACAGGCAGGATTAACCGAATTAGCCGGCAATGCTACCATGCTTTTTTATATGACCGAAGAGGGACAGGAAGGTCGTAATGCCTTTCTCGAAAAAAGAGACCCGGATTTTTCAAAGTTTCCACGAAAACCATAAGATTAAAATTCTTTAGTAGATTGAAAAAGTTATCATGTCAACAGAAAAACCTTCAATCTTAAAGGTCTTATTTTTAACTGCACGACCTAAAACATTAGGGGCAAGTATTGCACCTGTCATAATGGGAACTGCTATTGCAATTCGAGATGGACATTTCCACGCAATTTCTGCTGTATGCGCCTTATTCGGTGCAATATTGATTCAGATATTATCCAATTATGCTAATGATTACTTCGATTTCCTGAAAGGGGCTGACCGCGAAGACCGTGTAGGTCCAACGCGAGCAACCAGTGCTGGTTGGCTCACCCCAAAACAAATGCAGTTCGCATTGGCTGTTATTGTGCTTGCATCCTTAGTTCCTGGATGCTATTTAATTTATCGTGGTGGTTTGCCCATTTTAATCATTGGTGCAGTTTCATTAATACTTGCTTTTGCTTATACCGCAGGACCGATACCTCTGGGTTATCTGGGTTTGGGTGATTTGTTTGTATTTATATTTTTCGGTCCTGTCGCGGTAATGGGAACGGAGTATGTCCAGTCTTTTCAATTCTCATTACACGGACTTTTAGCAGGAATTTCTGCAGGTTGTTTCTCCGTAGCCATTCTTACCGTGAACAATTATCGCGATGTTGAAAGCGATATCCTTGTTGGCAAACGAACCCTTGCCGTCCGTTTCGGTAAAAGATTTGCACAAATCGAGTATATAACAATGCTCCTTGTAAGTGTTATTATTGTTCCTTCTCTTCTGGCGTTTAAAGAATATGGAAAGATGAAAATTCTGTTCTTAATGGTTCTAATAATTCCTTCCATATTTCTAATAAGATCTATGCTTCGACTTAAAGGTAGTGAGTTAAACTTACTATTAGCCAATACAGCAAAATTACTGTTGGTATATAGCATCCTATTTTCTGTGTTATGGATTATATAATGACGAAACCCGTTTATATTCGAAAATTATCTATTTATCATTACGAAATCCCATTAAGAACGAAGGTTTTTATCCGTGGTGTTCCATTTTCCTACAAACAAGGACTGCTCATAAACTTTGAGGTTGCCGAAGGAAACAAATCATGGGGAGAGATTTCTCTTTTACCGCCGACAGAAGAAAAAATAAATAGATGTATAGGATGGATAGAAAAAAACTACAAACATTTTTTAGGCGAGATTGATTTTTCTTTTCTGGATAAATCTCCGGAGGTAAAATTTGCCACTGTTAGTGCTATTGATTATTTAAATTTTAATATGGATAATTTATCAGACACTTCTATAAAAGTAAATGCACTCCTTGCAGGTGAATTCAATACCATCCTTGAAGAAGCAGAGAGAAAAAAGAATCAGGGCTATTCTATTTTCAAAATAAAATTAGGCGAATATTCCTTAATAACGGCAATAAATTTACTAAACGAGGCAAGAAAAATTATCGGAAGTGAGGCACAAATCGTTTTAGACTTAAACCAACAATGGACATTAAATCAGACATTAGACCTTATAGAACAAATTTCGGACAAAGGGATTTTATATATTGAAGATCCCGTTAAAACAGTAGCAGAATTGCCAAACTACCTTAATCTATCGCCTGTCAAAGCAGGGCTTGACGAATTCCTTGAAGAGTGGAATATAGAATTAGAAAGTATATGTAAAAATTATTTAGAAAAAATAGTCTTTATAATTAAACCCTCCATACTTTACGGAAAAGAAATATGGCAAAAAATATGCACTGATAAATCTACTATGAAAGTTTTTACATCTGCCTGGGAAACAGGCATCGGATTACGAGGAATATTAAATTTAATCTTCAAAAACAGAATAAATATAGAATTCGTTGGATTAGACACTTATTCCTACTTCAAATACGACATCGTTGAACCTCTCCTCCCAATTCCCTCCCCAAAAATAAGTCTCCATACGCTCAAAGAAAAATTTTCAATCATCGAACAACGATTAAAAAAAATCCACTCCTGGGAAATATAAAACTAAGGGAAATAAATGTTTCTGGTAATTTAATCAGCCAGAATATGGGAGTTATTAATTAAATCGTAATTTGTAGCAATATTTTAATGTTATCTGTTAATGATGTATGGTATTCCCTAACAATGGTTGTATAGATATTAGGATTTTGGATAACTAAATATTTCTTTACAATGAGATTTTTCGGGTCATTGATCGTTCGGAGGGGATAGGTTCGGGTTTTTTTATGAAAACATGTTCCATAGAAGGGAATTTTTCCAGAGGGTGTTTGGATTCGCTATATAATTGGATGAGATGGATTGTAAGAAGTAGTCGGGCAATTCTTAGTTGTCGTGCGTTTTGGTAGTAAATGCGGAAGCCATGTAAGCAGGCTTGTTGAATTTTATTTCGGAAGGTCATCGGAATATTGTTGTTTCTCTGTCCCCATGTCCAGAGGTCGTCTATATCTTCGGGTGGGGTCCGTTTTGCTGTTTCTATTTCTTCCAGCATTTCGTAGCATTTTATTAATCGGTCAAACCAGAAAAGGATAGCCCGATAACCTTCTTCCGAAATATCCACTTCTATTTGTGCCTGGTCTATGGTTTCTTTCGTTTGCTTATGCAGGTATGCCTCTCGGTCAGGATTGGGTTCGGGAATCATACGAACACGCATCCGTTCGAATGAATCTCCATAGTTGAAACTTTCTAACAAAACTGCGATGTCGAATTTGCCGGGTGAGAGAAGAGGGTATTCGTATAATAGTTCTGCGGAAATTTCATCCTGAGATAGGATGCGGTCAATTTCTGTATCAATCTGGAAGCAACCAATTCGCCAATCGAACCACATATCGTGAAATAAAGCAATGAGATTTTCGCCAATGCCCGCAGGTTCTTGCTG
This sequence comes from Candidatus Hydrogenedens terephthalaticus JGI OTU-1, assembly GCA_000493945.1. Classification (GTDB taxonomy): domain Bacteria; phylum Hydrogenedentota; class Hydrogenedentia; order Hydrogenedentales; family Hydrogenedentaceae; genus Hydrogenedens; species Hydrogenedens terephthalaticus. The sequence continues at coordinate 11,108 of AWNW01000050.1, read as the reverse complement.
TGTGATAGCCATGTCTATCAAATCTAACAATCGCTCTTCTAAAAACTCATGGGTCTTCCAGAAGATACGATGGGAAAATACATGATGAAGGATGAAAAAACGGTCTATAATAATATTGGCTTTTTCTTCGGTAATGTCTGCAACTTTTTGAAATTTCTTTATCCACGAATTATTCCAATCCCGTAGTTCACGAGCCATACTGCTTTTGGGAATATGCGGTATTTCATCGAGAGAACCTTTGTCCACGCACGGTTCTAATATGAAAGGAGACATTTCCATCTGGAACTGTGCGGGATAGTCAGCCCACATAATTAAAGTTTGATTTGGGATAGAATAGAGATGAAATTTACTGAAATCGGTCATCAGGACATAATGCAAATGTTTATCGGAAAACTCTTCAAATAACAATCGTGAGAGAGGACAAAAATCCAGATAATTGTTTTTTATGTTTGAAGGCAAGGTGAAAAGATGTTCAGGAACTATAACAACACAAATTTCTTTGCCGTGTTCGGATGTTAATAAGAAAGGAAGCACCCCTGTATTTTTTATAACCTCTGTCTCAGGAAGGGGGACAAAAGATTTCCAACCCAATCTATGAAAAAAATCTTCAATATACCTATATCTTTCTATTCCCTGCGATGCCTGAGCCCACTTCCACCAGGATTCAGAAATCTGCAAGGACACACGATTATGTAAAACGCTCATAAAACATTTTCCCCTTTCGGTATATTCAATTTGTTGTTTTCAATAATTCTCCACAAGAAATCTTCCCTATTTCCGAGCAAGTCAACAGATCCCTGTAGGAAAGTTATCCATTCGGAATTCTTTTGTTCCATCTTTTCTGTGAATTCGTTTGTAGTAATGACGGATATAGAAATTCCTTCTATAGATTCAGGAAAGGTATCACCATTCGTTGTGACAACAATTACTTGATTTTTATCTGAGTTGTAAAAAGCAAGACGAACAGATTTGTTGTTATTGATAACAGAACGAAGTCGGTCAATCGGGGAACATACTTTTAATACAAGGGATTGTAAAATTGAAACTAAGGGATGATTTTGGTCAATTTGGTACCATGTTCTATTGCCTTCTTTCCACTGATAGATTAGACCAATTTGTGCAAGTCGTTCCAATTCTCTCTGTACAGCGCGAAGGGGCAATCTTGTTGCACTCTCTACCTGACGCTGATAGAACATTCGCCCTAAGTTTGTGAAGAGGACTAAAAAGACCTTTGTTCGTGCTTCAGAGCCTAACAAAGCCTCTAATGTAGTTAAATCAACTGAATTTTTATTTTCTTCACTAATTAATGTCTGCATTCTGATATATAAAGCACACAGTTCATTATTTATTTAGGTTATTATATTCAATTATATAATCAATATACCAAAAAAAAACATGAATGTCAAATTATTTTTAATGATTTAGTAAATATATTTAGTTTTACATTCTAATATAATAGTTTATCCACTAATAATTGTAGTTTTATACTTTATATATTTGTTTCATAATTATCGTTTTAGTAATGAAGATATGTTTTGAGGATAGAAATAATCTTTTTATAAGAGGAAACACCAAAACTTCAAAAATTGATTTTTATTCCTGTAGTAGCGACAGGTCCTTCTATATCTTGTTTATGTTCCCTCTCCAAACTTTTTACATCAAAACCGAATAAATATCCCATTCCGAAAAAGACATCCATTCGTCGAGTAGCAGGAAAGTCTAAAGAAATAAATGGGATAACAGATATGATATCTATTTCTTTCGTCCTTGTATATTTTATTGGAAAATTAAAAACTCCAATTTTTGCATCACCCGATGCTTCAAAATGCGAGTAATTTATATTTAATGAAAGATAAGGTTTTGTGTCGAATATAGTTCTTTTCAAACGGCTTAAAAAAGGTTCATCTTTAATAGAACGATAGTCTGTTTTCCCAAATGGGAAATAATCCATGCCGACTCCGATAAGAAATTCCTCTCCTGTAAGGTCTAAACGAATTTTTAGTGGACCATAACGATTGCTATTATTAATTTTCCATATTCCACCACCGATGCCACTCCAAAAAGAAAAATATTTGCCACAATGTAATCCGATTCCAGCCCAGATGTCTCCGAAAAGACCTATTTTACGCATGTCTTTAAATGTCATAAAATCTTTCCAGCCTGGGACCATGCCCCTACCTACTTCATTAACTATATATACAGGCTTCTCCGAATTCAATTCGGGGAAATATGTGTAATGTCCTATAATAAGATATAATCCCTTTGTTTTATCTATTACTTTTTCCTCTTTTTTATAATCACAACCAGTTGTAGTATCTTCCCGTAGCATTATATTTTCATTTCTATTATTGGACAATGATAGATGTTCTTTATATGCCCGTTCTACTGAAATTTTTTGTTTTTCATCTGCATTTATATTCAATGAAATTAAAATAAGGAATACAATAAAAAATCTTCTTACTTTGATGAGATAATAATTAATACATTGTTTTATGATATTCAGAGGCTCCATATTCCTCTACAACCTCTTCTCCTTTTTTATACCCTATCTGCTATTTATGTATTTTATAGATTTCATTTGAAAAAATTCCATCTAATAGAAATTTTCTTAATGAATGACCAATATTGTTAAATATTAACATTTAAACAATTTGCAAATTAAAATGAAAAATATCCATACTATTCTATTGTCTATACACTTAGACCGTAAATGATAACCAAAAAAATTAACTCCATAAAGGATAAGGAGATTTTTTTATGAATGAAAAGTTTAAACTCACACGGAGACAATTTAACAAAGCGGCTGCACTTGCCACATTCGCAGTGATTTCAAAGAACATGGATGCAGCGGAGACCAACAGCGGAACCTTGAAAATCGGTTTAATTGGATGCGGAGGTAGAGGTTTTGGTGCGGTAAAGGATTGTATGGAAGGGAATGACAATATAAAAATCGTAGCCCTGGCAGATGTTTTTGATGACCGACTTAAAGACTGCAGAAAAAAATTGGAATCTATGCAGGGCAGGATGTATAAAGGTAAAGTAGATATTGATGATGGTCATTGCTTTGCTGGACTGGATGCCTATAGAAAGATTTTGGAAACTGATATTGATGTAGTTATCCATGCTACACCGCCTTTTGCCCGTCCTTTACATATTGAAGCCGCAATTGATGCAGGAAAGCATGTATTTACAGAAAAGCCTTTAGCGGTTGACCCTGCAGGTATCCGCCGATTTATCAAAACGGCTCAAAAGGCAAAAGAAAAGAACCTGTGTCTACATACAGGGACACAAAGACGCTCCAGCAACGCATATCGTGAAACTGTTAAAAAGATTCAAGATGGTGCCATTGGCGATATTATTGCAGCGCGTGTTTATTGGAATGGCGAATTACCGTTCTCTCATGACCGTAAGCCGGAATGGAGCGATTTAGAATATCGTCTGCGCAACTGGTATAACCAGATATGGACATGCGGAGATAATATTGTTGAACAACATATCCATAATATTGATATTATCAATTGGATTATGGGTACCCATCCTGTAAAAGTAGTTGCTTCCGGTGGTAGAGCATGGAAGCCTCGTGAGGAGAAATATGGGGACCTCTGGGACCATTTCGAATGTGATTTTGAATATCCCAATGGTGTTCACATGTTCAGTTTCTCTCGCCATTGGAATAATTCGAAGAATGATGTCTTTGAACAAGTATTCGGCACAAAAGGAAAGAGCATGTGCAATGATATGGGTAAGGATACAAAGAATCCGTATGTTCAAGAGCATATTGACCTTATCCAAGCCATTCGTGGAGAAGCCCCTTATTTGAATACAGGTATAGAATGTGCAGAAAGCACGATGACCGCAATTATGGGTCGTATGGCGGCATACACAGGGCAGGAATTAACATGGGATGATGCCTTGAATGCGGATTTGAGTATTGTGCCAGAAGATTTAGACTGGAATAAATCTTATCCAATAGGTCCTATTCCTGTTCCCGGTAAAGCGTAATATTCGATAATAATTTGGGCGGGTTGGATATTTTATTCAACTCGCCCATTTCAATTTATCGGGGTAATTTTTGCAACCATTTATTATCATCAAATACGGTCGAATATTTTTTCGATAATCTCAATTATATTGGTTGGACAGGAATAAACACCTTTTACAGGAAGGGTGAAAACCTTTTCTACCTCTTTTAATAAATCAGTATTATCAGGCTCGGTTGTTGATAATAAAATCTGGGTTGTGTTGCAGGTTCGCAATGGAAGCAATAGATACTTCATACAAAAAGGGTATTCAAGTAAATATGCCTGTTCGATATTTACATGCTTTTCATTTATGAATAATAAAGGTATATTTTTTTGCAGGGATAATGCCTGAAACAAAACAATTTCATCAATCCATTCGTGTTCTAACAATAAAGTTCCCAATCGGCAATATTGTTTATCCTTCTGCAGGGTAAGCACTTCTTCCAGTTGGTTATTGGTAATGAAGCCTGCTTTAACCAAAAGTTCTCCTAATTTTAAATACGGTTCCTCCTTTGCTTGAAGTGCCATAACCAAACGGGTATAGGTATCTTCATATTTGCTTTTCTCTTCAAAACTTTGTTCATCCCCTATTAATGACAATTGCTCTTTCAATGTTTCTACTTGATATTGCCAGTATTTCACAGATTCGGATAGTTCTTCATTGCGTTGAACTGAGGCTCTGTATTCTTGCTGGAATCGTTCACTTTCTTTTTTCAAGCCTTCAATTGTTCGTAATAGTCCTTGACATTGTTCAATAATTTCTCGATGTTTTTGCTCTAATTTCTGCTGTTGCTCTTCCTGCTTCTTTTTTTCCGATATTGCATTTGCCATTTCCGCATATAATTTTTGATTTTCTTTAAGGATTATTTCTTTCTCTTTTACCAATTTATTCAATAGTTGCTGTTGCGTATCAATATAGGTTTTTAGTGTTGCAATATTCGTCTGCAATTGTGCAATCTGCGTTTTAAATTGATTGTTTTCAAACTGATATTTTTTTATTTCATCTTCCTTGTCTTTCAACAACAATTTTTGTTTTGATAATTTATCTTCTAACTGCTGTTCTATGCTTTCTAATTCTGCTATATGTACCAGAGCATTGCTTAAATCTACTGTTGTAGTCTGAATTTTTTTTGTAAGATTGAGTATTATTTCCTCCGATTCTGCATAGCGGGTTGCTATTTCTATATTTTCCTGTTGCTTTTGATGAAGAGCCTCCTGTAATTCCCTTAACTTCGTTTTGTCTGCCTGTTGGTCTATTTGTGTGGAATGTAGTTGCTGTTCTAACGCCTTTAAGGATAGTGCGGTTTCTTGTAATTGTTTTTTAAGAAGTTGTATTTCTTCGTTTAATAAACTTTTTTGCTGTTCCAATCCTTTTTTTTCTTCCCGAATGTCCTGTATTACTTGAAGTAATTGCTCATTCTGCTTTTGTTCCTGTAATAGTTCTGATTTTAATTCCATCAAATCCAGAAGATAATTGTTTAACTGTTCGCTAAGGAATGAAAGTGTCGAAGTAGATTTATTCTTTTCTTGTTCCTCATCAGGTATTGGAGAATGTATATACTTTTTATCAACACGAATATCTGATTTTTTTTTTCTTCTCCAAAACCACTGCCACCTGACGGTGAATAAATGATACCCAACTTCGGGGTAAATATAGATTGTAAAATTAGGGCTATATCTTTTTTAAGATAAGAAAAGCATTTCTGGCTTTTTCGTGCAAAATTTTTAGTAAATAGGCTCATGGTTTTACTGGATTAATAAGTGCCTCTATTAGACTGTTTTCAAATTGTTCTCTATCTTTCCAGGTTAAGGCACAACGGACAGGTCTACCGTTCTCATCGGGGTATGTTTTTCCGTCTTTATCAATGGACAGGTTTAATGTTTTAATTTCCACAACATCTTCTGACCATGTACAATAACCTGCTAATGTGTCATACAACACACTGCTTTCATCCTTTGGATAATGTTTGCGATTTGTCCATATATTGTAATTGTCAATTACCACTTTTGCGAATGGAGATTGAGATTCTGCTATCTTTCGATATTTATCCCCTTTGAGAATAATAGTCCCACAGGTATCTAATGGAATAATCGTAATTTCCCACGGCGCAGAAAAAACTTTGCGGGCACTTTCCGCGTCTCTACAAACATTATATTCGCAATCTCTACCTTCCTTCCCTCCATATCCGATATAAACACTCCCTGCCATAGAAACAACCCGTGCTTTTTGAGCAATGTCCGGTGCTATTTCTACAGCCTTTGCAATATTCATCATAGGACCAATAACACAAAGGATTATCGGTTCCTTAGCATTCCGTATCATTTCGATCATAGTTTGCACCCCGTCTTCATGAATTTTGCCTTTATATGCATCTAATGAATATTTTTCTATCCATGATAACTGGTTAATCTCCTTATTACTTGTTTTTACCCCTTTACCTATAGGGATATCTGTTCGTCCCACGATTTCCAGCATGCGTGCAACCAATTTTACTTTGGCTTCTGTGTCATCACACGCAGTAACAATAAGTTTTAGGTCTACTTTTCCTGCCCCTAAAAGATGCATCAATGCCCATGTATCGTCAATATCATCGCCAATGTCTGTATCAAGGATAACTTGAGGAAGTGACATAGCACTACATGAAAGCAGACATAAGAGGAGAAATAGATGTTTGTTCATACGAAATTCCTCATAGTTATCAGGTTATTAATTTTCCAGCAAGCAATAACGCACCTACGAGGACTACCTGTTCCCCTAATTCACAAGGTGCAATTTCATACCGATTGCGAAATGGAGTAAATACAATTTGGTCAACAACAGCACGAATACGATTTAAAAGCACATCCCCCATTAAAGAAACACCTCCACCCATAGCAATCCNTTCCGGATGAAACAGGGTAATTACATTAGCAATCGCCAGCCCGATAGATTGAGCAATTCGGTCTAATTCCTCACAGGCGAAGGCGTCTCCTTCTTCTGCGCACTTTCCTAAAAGGACGCAGGTTATAAGGTTGATATTGCCCCCTGTTTTTGTCCATAGGGAACTTTCTTTGGGCACATAGTTTTCCTTTTGTAATCTTTTTTCAATACTCCAACCTGAACAGATATTTTCAAGTTTGTCATAAGCACCCCGTTCTGTTTGTGTCCAATTCGGAACATAAGTATGTCCAATCTCTCCAGCACCGAAGCCCTGTCCATCATGCAACTTCCCATCTATGATAAGGGCTCCACCAATGCCACTGCCGATATTCATATAAAAGAAATTCCGCGTTCCTTTGCCTTTGCCGCATACAAATTCAGCCCAACCTGCCGAATTAGCATCGTTAGCAAGGACTGTAGGGATGGAAAAGGTATCTTCAAACCATTGTCGAAGAGGAAAACCCTGCCAGCCAGCAATTTGATGTGAAACCAGCACTTTCCCTTCAATACTATCAACAGGTCCACCAAAACCAATTCCAATACTTTGCACCTTTTGCCCTTCCGCTTCCGCTTTTTGAATCTGCTTTTTTGTTGTTTCCGTTACCCAATTTAAAATCTCTCGGGATTGCCAATCTTTTTGAACGGCTCCTCGTTCTAAATGATAAATATTCCCCTTTTCATCACCTAAAACAACCTGCAATTTGGTACCACCGATTTCAATCCCTATCAACATCATAACTTCCTTATCTCTTCTCTAACTTTGCCTATTGTCCTGCGAGGTGCAATGTATTTTTTTGTCTATACCATCCGAAGATTTCTTTTTTGCACATAAAGATTGAATAGACTGTTCCTGTTGAGGATTTTTACCTTTTTTTTCAAAGTATTCTTGGATCATTTTTTGAGAGAAACTCGGCTCATATTTTTTATAAGTCTCGAACCGTTTTTGGACTTCAGGCAAATAGAACTTATCGCAATACTTTTTTTCTAAAATATTCAGCACAATCCTTTTCCGCATTGCCCAGAAATGAGAATTATTATACGACTCGTCAAATCCGGGTGTTATGTAATTTCGCAAATCTATCGGTCGAACCAATTTCCACTTGCCATCTATCCGTTCAATATACGGTGGTTTACCTCCACATAGGTCACGGGCTAAGCAAAATCCCTGAAAATTTGCTTCTAAATCGCCATGGGAAAATATTCCATCAACCAATTTGCCAACAAGATTATCTTCGTGCACAATTCCCCACAAAACAACCTTTCGCATGGCTTCTTCTTCTGTATATCCTTCCCGCAAATGACGGCAATATCTCTGGTAATATCTCCTGCCAAACCCTAAAAAGTGACACATCTTGTCAATGCCGAAATATATGTCGCCTACGCGTATCGTTCGAGCCATAGGTAAAAAGAAATAAGGAAAAGCAAACCCACGATGTATACTCATTTTCAGATAAGTTTGCTTACCGACACTGAAATTGGGGAATTTCTCAATCTGCGGGTCATTGCGGATAAATGTGCGTACACGGGACCAGCCCAAAAACTGAAAGAAATGGTAATAGATAGCAACGGTCAATTCCTCCGGGTTATCAATCGGTTTTGCCCGCTTATTGACCGCTTCAAGATAATTCGATAACTCTTCATTAAAATAGCGGTTCAATTCATCTGCCGAATCTTTCAATTCAATACCCCATGTCAGGTATTGGTCTGTTTCTGCACAATAGGCGACTGGCAAGGCAAGTAGGGATAGAATTGCAAGAAAGAAAATAAAAACTACCTTTTTCATAATAGCACCCAAAATCTTCAATATAAAATAAATTAAGAGTTTTTCAAGTAAAATATTTTAACAAAACGAAAACAGATTAACAATTCAGGAATAGGTAAAAATGAAATTCAAAGAGGAGGGATTTATTTCTTCAAATGTTAGGAAGCATTAAAAAAGTGCCGGAGAGGGGACTTGAACCCCTATGCCCTTGCGAGCACATGGACCTGAACCATGCGTGTCTGCCAATTCCACCACTCCGGCAGAGCAGATAATATTTTAACGGATAAACCCGTTTTATTTCAAAGACCTATCAAAGGCTTTATGAAAAAGAAAAGCGAGAATTTTTGAATGTAAGATGTTTTTTGCGAATTTTATGTATTTTTGATATAATATTATCTCTTTTATGGCGGACGGGTAGCTCAGGTGGAAGAGCATCGGACTTTTAATCCGGTGGCCGCGGGTTCGAGTCCCGCCCCGTCTACCATTTTTATAAGAGTAGTAGTAGTAAAATTAAAAACGAAAAAGGAGGAGTTTAATTATGTGTCGTTTATTAGGTGTAATCGCCAACAAATCTGTGGAATTTAGATTCTCATTCAAAAAATTTAAATCTTTAGGGGAAAGAAATCCAGACGGTTGGGGTGTTGGTTGGTATGACAATTCTGTCAAGGCGAATATAAAAAAGGAAGGATGCTCTACAATTGAAAGCGAAATCTATGACTGCTTATCTGAAAAAGTATATTCTCATTTAATTATCGAACATGTTCGATTGGCAACAACAGGCAAAATATGTAAAGCAAATTCTCATCCATTTGAATTCAATAACTGGATATTTGCGCATAATGGTTGTGTAAACCGTGATTATTTATTAGAAGAACTTGAACAAGACTATAGAAATGGATTAATAGGAGACTACACCGATTCAGAAGTATACTTCCGTTTCCTCTTGCAAAGTATAAACAAACAAGGTGGTGATACTGTTCAGGGACTTCTTTGTGGTTTAGAAAAAATCTATGGAATAGGCGGTGGTAGAACATATAATTTTCTTCTTTCTGATGGAAAACATTTATATGCATATCGCAATGGGAATGACCTATATATCCTTAAACGGTTCAATGTTAATCCCAATGATTACAGTAATTTTGAAGCGCTGTCAAAGGAGACACAATTACTATTAACAAGCAAATCTTTAAATCGTGAAAAAGCAGTGGTAATTTGTTCAGAAGATATTACTGATGAATCGAATTGGGAGGAAATAGCACAAAGGGAATTGGTCATAGTTGATAAAAACCTTAATATCACCAGGCGAAAGATATAACAAATTTTTCGCCCCTACAGAGGATAATAGATTATCACCCGCAAGCCATGTAAGCAAGAAATACAAAAACTTTTTTGCCAAAATAGAGGGTTAATACTTATTACTTCAAATAGTATCATTAGTATTTTTGTTTATGTTTTTTTCTAATTTACCCTATCCCTTTCATCACTCTATGTCCGCACCATCCGTCCCATCCGTCCTACCCGTTCCATCCGTCCCATCCGTCCTATCTGTTGTTTCGATGATTGCATCATATCCGTCATTACCCGATGGATTTTATCAGGATTTGTTGAACCAATTACTGGAAATGAAAGAAAAAATCAAAGTATTGGAATTTAAAACGGCATACCAGAATGCATTGTTCTATTTTGAAGATTGGTTTGTTCGCAAGCAGACACAATTGAGATATAACCCTCCTCAAACATCTATTCCCCGCAGTATATCCCTGTTTTTTGCGTATAATGATATGGCTCGGGTTATAGAGAAGAATAGAGAAGTTTTTGAAACATCCACATGGAAAGATATTGAAGATGCTGTTTTTTATAATAAAGGTAAAGTGTATAACGCTATAAATGACATAAAATCTATCAAAAGAAGACCCGGTTTAGAAGAGAAAGAATATTGGATGTTCTGGTCGGGTGAGAAATATAGAAATATGTTGTTAAGATACAATCATTCTTTATGTTCTATCTATGGTTCGATATTAAAAACTCTTCTTGAAAGATATTTTAAAAAGAATGGTGTATATCCAGAAAATTTGGATGATATATTACAGCAACACTTTACAGAAGAAGAACTTATCTGGATGGATGATTATTTAGACATTTATCTTTCTTCTGAAACATACTCTATTGATTTTTATCCCATCCCGAAGAGAGAAAGGGGATCTGAAAAATCCAAAATATTTGATTATAGAAAATCATATCGAATTCGGTCGTATTGATATGGGACAAATGAGACGGATGGGACACATGGGACAAATGAGACAGATAAGACAGATAGGACGGATGGGACGGATGGAACGGGTAGGACGGATGGGACGGATGGTGCGGACATAGAGTGATGAAAGGGATAGGGTAAATTAGAAAA
>AWNW01000049.1 GCA_000493945.1 Candidatus Hydrogenedens terephthalaticus JGI OTU-1 | reverse complement strand
TATTCCCTATGTTCTATAGTTCTTCACATTAGGGTATAGGTGGGTAATACAAATTAATTTTCTGCTCATGTTTTTGGGGTTCTATTTTGATATAATTACCTCACCGTGAAAAGTTTTGCTAGTATTACTCTAACTTAAAAATAGGTGGTAATTTATGGCGGTTTCGTTAAAGACAAAGGTATCGTTTGGATTGGGAGGTATTGCTCTTACTTTGCCGGATATGGTTTTTACGCAGTGGATTTTCATGCGATATGTGCCGAATGAAAAAGATGCCTTGTTATCTGCTTCGCTATTCGGTATTATCTTTTTGATTGCTCGTGTGTGTGGGGCAGTTGCAGAACCGCTAATCGGTCATTGGAGCGATTCCTGTCGGACGAGATGGGGACGACGAATACCTTTTGTTCGGTTTGGATTGTTGCCCTTAGTAATATTCTTCTTTTTAATGTGGCATCCACCTGCAATGGCACCTATCTGGTTGCGAGCAATTTATGCCTATCTTGTAATACAGATATATCTTTTGTTTTATCCGGGGGTATTAACGCCTTATTTATCTTTGCTTACGGAATTGGGTGAAGAAAGTATGGACCGTGTTCGATTAATGACGGCGCAAGGCGTTTTTGTCATGCTCGGTAGTGTGGTATTTGCGCTGGTAGGTGTGGTTAAGGAAAATTATGGTTGGACAATAATGTCGTTGTTGGTTGGATTTCTAACTTTTTCTTCATTACTTCCTATTGCTATCACAGGGAAAGAACGCAATGTCCCGAAAGAAGAAGAACGAAATGTTTCATTTATCCAGTCTGCTATATGGGTTTTAAAAAGCAGGTCGTTCTTGCATCTTGTTTTTGGCACCTCTTTTTATTTTCTTGCATTTACCTGTATTGTAATGAGTCTCCCATTCTGGGTTAAGGTATATTTAGGTAAAGGCGAGGCTTTTGTAACTTACCTGATGTTGCCTCTATTGTTGATTACCATGTGTTTGTTTGCTTTTGTAGGTCCGGCTGTGGAACGCTTTGGGAAATATCGTATTTTTTCACTTACACTATTGCTGGCAAGTCTGGGATTATTTTTCCTATCGGCTGTAGGTCTATATCCGATAGGAAGTTCATTTATTCATCTATTAATTGTAGTGATGTGGATGGGTATCCCTGTGGCAGGATTGGCGGTATTACCCTTCGCAATATTGACTGATGTAATTGATGAGGACGAAAAGAAAACGGGGACAAGGCGCGATGCGATATTCTTTGCTATTCAGGGAACTATACAAAAAATATTTATAGGTATCTCGGGTGGAATTTTTTCCGTGTTGGCATATTGGGGTAGTGGAAGTAATGTAACGGAACAAGGATTAAGATTGGTTGCCATTGCAGGAGGATTAAGTGCCTTTGTGGGATTTCTAATCTTTCTCGGTTATCCTTTGAGAGATATTGATGTGAAACAAAAATAAAAGCATACGAAAGAATAAAATATGCTTTCACGAAGAATGTAACCAAGTTAGGAATTTCCTTATTTACCTACCCCGTAGAGGGTTAATAATCTCTATAGCCTTTCGAAAAATCTCTTTTCTGTTTTTAGGTTATATTCAATTTCTTTTTTGTAATATGAAATGATATTTATACATAATAGAAACGATTGTTCTTAATATAAATAAGCAACCTATATTTTTGGAGGATAATTATATGTCTCGAAAGAAAACAACACGCAGAGAATTTTTAAAAGCGTCTAGTGCGGTAGGATTGGGCTTTATGGTTCTACCGAGACGCATATTAGGTGGCAAAGCCTATGCCTCACCGAATGAAGAACTGACCCGTGCTATTATCGGGGTTGGTGGTATGGGAATGGGACACATCGGATATCCCGATGGGCGACTACTCGCTGTTTGTGATGTAGATGAAAAGCACCTGAAACAGGCAATGGAAAAAGCGGGACCGGATGTCAAAGGATACAAAGATTATCGTGAAGTGCTTGCCCGTGAGGATATTGATATCGTGCATATTGTTACGCCTCCGCATTGGCACGCCATTATTGCGATTGATGCCGCCCGTGCCGGTAAGGATATTTGGTGCGAAAAGCCCATGACCCGCACCATCGGAGAAGGTAAAAAAGTAGTAGAAGCGGTTCAACGGTATGGTCGAATATTTCGCCTGAATACATGGTTCCGAATGAAGGATACCTTTTACGGTTTCGGCACGACTGCATACGAAATAAAAAAAGTTGTTGACAGTGGCATTTTAGGTTGGCCATTGAAAGTTAATGTGGGCGAGTCCACAGGTTTTACATGGAAATTTTTCTGGTCAGGAAAAACAGATTTAGAACCGCAACCGATTCCACCTGAATTAGATTATGACTTCTGGTTAGGTCCTGCTCCGTATAAGCCCTACCATCCCCATCGTGTTCACGGAACCTTCCGCGGATATTGGGATTACGATGGTGGTGGACTGGGGGATATGGGGCAACACTATTTAGACCCGGTTCAATATTTGTTAGGCAAAGACGATACGAGCCCTGTAGAAATTGAGGTCTCCGCACCACCTCAACATCCGGATGCGGTCAGTTCTTTCCGATGGATTCGTCTCCGTTATGAGGATGGCTGTGAAATTATTCTCGATGGAGAAGGGAAACCGGGATTACCCTATCTCGAAGGACCTAAAGGGAAACTTTATCCGGGCTTAAAATCGGATATCCCTAATTTTGAGAAAAAATTAGCCTCGTTTCCCAATCCTGAGCCTTTACCTTGTGATTTTGCACATTCTGTTCGCACACGGGAAAAGTTCCCTCTAAATGAAATTAATGGACATCGTTCATGCACCATTGTAAATCTGGCAAAGATTGCTATGCAATTGGGCAGAAGTTTGCGTTTCGACCCTGTTAAGCAAGTGTTTGTGGGCGATGAAGAAGCAAACCGACTTATTGACCAACCAATGCGTGCACCCTGGACTTTACAAGTATAAGGAGAACAAACCATGAAAAAATTGAATAAATTAACACAAATATTTACGATTTCTATCCTTTTAGCCATTTTCCTTTTTGTTCCCATCGCAACAAGGGCGGACATAGCACAATGGTTAGAAAAAATAGGTTCTGCATCCATCTCGGAAAGTTATGCTATATGTAAAGAACTCTGCCAACAGGGAGAAACAAAAATTGCTGAACTATGTCAGCATATAAAACCTCAGGGTGATGACCGTAACGCAAGGTTATTCGTCCGTATGTTAGTAAATTATGCTTCTACTCAACCGATAGAAGTGCAAAACACCGTAGCGAAAGGTTTTATAAAAGCACTACAAGCAAATCAAGATATACAAATCAAGGCGTTTTTAATTAGCGAACTCCAGATGTTAGGAAATCCTCTGGCTGTAGAAGCAATAGCCGAATATATCGGCGATAAAAACCTTTGCGATTATGCTATCCGTGCTTTGCAAACGATAAATAACGATATATGCTTTCAAAAACTTTGTGAACACCTTTCCCGTTCCGAAGGAAGATGTCAGCAAGGGATTATCTCCGCTCTGGCAGGGATAGGCAATCCTCAAGCAATTACAGAATTAGAAAAATTATTCAACTCTGCTACACCCGAAACAAAAGAAGTGATATTAATTGCTCTTGCGCAATTGGAAAATGACAGCGAAAAATATTACAAACTTTTGGAAACACAATTAAGTGCGGATAAACCACTCTCCAAAAAACAATTCTATTCTTTGCTCTTTACACAAATAGAAAGAGTGGCAAAACAAAGCGGTATAACACCCCAACAGAAAAATATTTTGGAAGCCCTATTGCAACAGGCATATAAAGAGAATGATACCGGTGCTATATGTGCCATACTGCATTTATTTGCATATCTACCTCCCAAAGATGTTCTGGATTTGTTTGCCCGTGAAATTTACAATCCTCAATCGGAAGTGTCTGCTGTTGCTCTACAATATTTAACTCATACGGATACGAAAGAAAGTAAAAATATATTAAAAGAAGCACTTGTTAAAAGTGCCTCTGGTGGCAATACTTATCAAATTCTGGATGCAGTCGAAAAGACACCAGACCCCTTGTTTATTTCCGCTATTGTTCCATTATTAAATCATTCGGACGAAAAAATTCGAATGAAAGCAATACAGTCCTTAATAAAAATAGATGCCAATAAAGCGATATCCATTCTGATAAAACGGTTAAAAGAGACCTCAGACAAATCTGATTTAAATGCTATTCAACAGGCTCTTCTTCAAACACCCCCAAAGGAAACCGTTGCGGAATTGGGTTCATCTCTGAAAAAACTGAAGGATGAGCAATTGGTTATTGCTCTGGACATTCTGGCTCAACGGCGTGCAGAAAAATATTTCAAGTTTGCACTTCAACAGACAAATAATAAAGATGCAAAAGTCCGAAAAGTGGCTTTAAATGCGATAGCCTTCATGGGTAGCCCGAAGGATGTTCCTACTCTTATTAAACAATTGACCAACCCGAAAAACCAAAATCAAGACGCCATTAGTGACGCTATTGTTCAGATATTAAAACATAAAGAGGATGAAGACCGTTGCAAGCCCATCTTTTCTGCAATTGACAAAGCAAAACCAGAACAGTACGCGTTATTCCTTACTATCCTCGCAAAAATAGACGACGCTTCTGCACGGGATTTTGTTCTTTCATGGCTCAATCTGCCATCCGATGTCCCCCAAAACAAGGTAAAGATAGAAAATGCTATTTCCGCTCTTGCCCTTTGGGACAATCCGAAACTTGCCGATAATGTAATTGCGTTTCTCAAAAATAATCCTAATCATCCCTATCGTAATGATGTATGGAAAACACTCATCCGCTTTTTATCCCTGCCCGGTTTAGCCCCGGATGAAAAAGTATGGATATGTGGACAGGCTATTGAAATTATGCCCGAAAACGCAGGGGATATGTTTAACATTTTAGGGGGAATATGTAGTAGCGATTCATTCCTGACCGTTGCAAAATATTCCAACAATCCCCAGTTTGCAGATATTGCCAACAAGACACTGGTAAAAATTGCTTTGCCGGATAAAAACAACGAAAACGGTATTACAGGACGGGACATTGTTCCATATCTGGAAAATGCCTTGAAATATATTGATGATACCGCATTAAAAGACAATATTCAGAAACATATTGAAAAATGCAAAAATGCTACGGATGCCCTGCCTGTAATCTACGATGATGACAACCAGTTTACATTACTATTTAATGGTAATAACCTGAAAGGTTGGAGTGGATATACGCGAGGATTTGTTCCTGAATTTGGGAAATTGGTCTGCTTGCCTACTTGCCACTTAAATTTGTTTACAGAAAAGCCTTATAAGGATTTTATTTTACGATTCGAATTCAAATTATATCCCGGTGCTAATAACGGTATTGGCTTACGCGTCCCTTATATGAAACATGCCGCGTATCAAGGAATGGAAATACAAATTTTAGATGATAATGCTCCTGAAAACATCGGTTTAAAACCGTATCAATATCACGGTTCTATATATGGTGTGTTAGCTCCTACAATCCCTGCTCCATTAAAAAAATGCGGAGAATGGAACCAGCAAGAGATTCTTTTACAAGGGTCAAAAATATCTGTTCGTGTCAATGGAATAGAGATTTTAACAGCAGACTTGAAAGAATTGGCAAGCAAACCCAGCCCGGATGACAAGGCACACCCCGGTTTGCTCAATGAAGAAGGATACATTGCTTTACTTGGACATGGCTCCCGCGTAGAATTCCGAAACATACGAATAAAACAACTGTAACTTAAAAATATACACAATATCGAATAGCAACATAAAAGGGAAACGCTATGTTATTTTCTCTTCCCTTGTTAATTCTGGTTTCGTCTTTTGCAATATCAGAACCTATGCCTATTTACTATTACGACTTTTCATGGTCAACAGAAAAAAATATGAATACCGAAAACAACGCCCGCAATGCCTGGGATACAGGACATTTATTGGCTTCTTTACAGGGAATAGTAAATCGAGCAGAACCTCGCTTGTTTGTCCGATTTATGAAAGAAACGGATGACTTTTGGTGGAATGAATTTCGGAAATCGGGCGGGTGGCTGAACAAAAAAGATGTAAAACAGGTAGATGATTGGATTACTTTGCTGAATGTATTTCATCCCTTTATTGAGGGAATAGTTATATACTCCGAGAAGGTGCAACCCTCATCTAATCTTGCCAGTACAATCGCAGGGCTGGAAAATCGAATTTGTTTAAGATATGACCTGACAGATGAAAGTGTTTACCAAAAAGTTCTTGCAACAAATCTTCCTTTTACAAAAAATCTACGATGGCTTATAAACAACGAAACATTAGAAATTCTCCCTACGATAAAGCCTAATGATTATTCAGATATGTCCTCCGTGAGTTTAAAAGCTCGGTCTTATTTCTGGGCAAAAGAACAATTTTTAGATACAGGTTTATGCAGTCCCGAATTTTTAGCCTATTACATTGACGGCTACTGGTTTCAAAAACCCTCCTCTGCGTCGTTCCCAAATGCCACCATTATGAATCATGATTTTTTCATATCTCGGAGGGCTTTCTTCTTCGATTTAGGTATCTGGGATGATGAACCTGCGAATGATGAACCTCAACAACCCGCGGGAACAGACCGTAAAATACTTCGAGAAATTTTATTAAGTATGTATAGAAACGCAAAGGGCATGATTTTCCAGATAGGTGGTTTTACTCCATGGATATGGAAATATACGAAAGAAGCAGGAATGGGTGGAAAACATGAAGGAGTGCCAACCGAATGGGAATTTGTAAAGATGGTTTCTTCTTTTAATGGTGTATTAGATGCGGATGCGTTAGGGCTTGCCGGTATAGCAAATGCTTCATTTTATCAACATTATCCATTAAAGTCATTTTACCCACAAAATCAAAAACCAACCCTTGATGATTTGAAACGACAAGGATATATAACTCCCGATGGTAAGGTTGCCCCCAAAGTATATCTATGTTTTTATATGGGAGACTTTGACTCCGCTGCCTGGTTAAATCAGACTGTACCGAAATGGTGGTCTGATACGGCACATGGTGAAATTACCTGTATTTTCCCCTTTAATCCGAATTTGTCTCGCCGTGTTCCTCATGTGTTTGATTATGTTCGAACATACGCAAGCCCGAAAGATTGGTTTGTCTATGGCGATTCTGGGGCAGGTTATCTAAACCCCGGAATGTTAATCGCTTCCCATAGAGAGCCCGTCATTCCTGCGGGTTGGAATGCATGGATCGAACATAATTTGTTTTATAGCAAAAGGTTCGACCTATCCATTACAGGGTTTATCATTGATGGTTATGCCCCAGGTTTAGATAAAGATGGCTTTGAAGCATATTCCCAATTTTCGCCCGACGGCATAACAGCCCAGAAAATATCCTTGTTAGGTTGTTATGAAAAGAAATTACCGTATGTTCGCATGGGCATAGATTTAATGGAACCTCCAGAAAAATCTTCCGAAATCATAGCAGGATATGCAAAGAAGCCATTACCCTCCTTCCGATTTATTCGAACTATCTTAAAATCTCCGACCTGGCATAAAACGGTTATTGACTTAACTCAACAAAAAACGGATGCGGTTGCCTTTGTAGACCCGTATACTTTTTTTGAATTGGTAAAAATTCAGACACAATGTATTTCCTCTTTGTGAACAAACCCCAGAATTAATTAGATACATATCTACTATTTCAAAACAAATTAAGTATAGCAGAAAGATTTTTTATAGAAACTCCTGTTAAGTATATAATAGATATGAAGTAAATGTTTTGTAGAAAAAAGGTTTTATAATGGCACAGGTAAGATGCTCAAAATGCAATCATATAAATCCCGATGGGGCTACTCAGTGCCAGAAGTGTAATGCTCCATTGCCGGCAATAAAAATCAGTCCCATGACTGCAGAAACGAAGAAAGCAGACCGAATACCGTATGAAAAGAATACGCCTAATTTTCAACAGGGAACATTACACCGCGGAGAAATCTTCGGAAGCCGATATACCGTTGTAAAACTCATCGGCAGGGGTGGCATGGGCAGTATTTATAAGGTATTCGATAACACCTTAAAAGAAGAAGTTGCCCTAAAATTATTATTGCCTCAATTTGCCAAAGACCCCATGATTGTTGACCGTTTCCTGAATGAAGCCCGCATAGCTCGGAAATTATCTCATCCCAATATTGTTCGCGTCCACGACATCGGAATTGCCGGAAATATCTTATATATATCTATGGAATACATCGAGGGGAAATCTTTACGGGGTATTTTAGAAAGTATGCTCCCGGGACAGCGTCTCCCATTGAAACAGATATTGACTTACTTTGACCAATTATGTTCTGCTCTGGAATATGCACACCAGTTTACAGTTCATCGCGATATTAAACCCGAAAATGTAATGGTTACCCCTCAAAATACCGTAAAACTGATGGATTTCGGTATTTCAAAACTGATGGCAGATACAAGGTTAACAGGTGTCTCCGTTGTAATGGGCACACCTTTCTATATGTCCCCGGAACAGGTTCGAAATAGCAGGGATGTGGATGCTCGCTCTGATATTTACAGTTGTGGAATTATGTTATATGAAATATTAACGGGGCAGGTTCCGACAGGTATCCCCAAACCGGCTTCCGAACTCGTTAAAGAACTTCCCCCGGAATTGGATAAAATCGTAGAAAAATGTATTCAACCGGAACCCCAAAACCGTTTCCAGAGTGCCGGGGAATTAAGAAAAGCAATAGAACCATTAAAAAATCTTGTGCTTGCTGGTGATGAAGTTTCCATTTCACACCCTACGAAAAGAATTAAAAAATGGAAAACTTTTTTTACACCTCAAGTGATAGGCTGGTCCTTAATTACCCTTATTCTGCTTTTCTGTTCCGCAGGGTTATTTTTTGCTGAACAATATAGGGAACAACTACTCGCACAAGAAACCATTCCGGAAGGAAATCTGGTTGTGCTTAATAGTAATCAGGTTCCTACTGTAAGCACCTATATAAAATTGCTGCTCCGTCTCGCTGAAAAAGCAAAAGATAGGGCTGCTGTAGATGATGAGGCACGACAATACTTAAGTTGGGGGGAACCTCTACTTAAACAGATACAAACAAAATTTAATGCAGGGGAAACGGTCCCATTAGATTTGCTATTTTCATGTGCCCGTTATCTTTCTGCCATATTTTGCGAACATGAGGGAATGGTGCTTATCCCTGAAGGAAATGTTACATGGAACAACCAGCAATATACTATCCCCGCATTTTTTATTGATATAAACGAAGTAACCCAGGAACAATATAGGAAATTCTGCACATCGGGTTCTGTGAATTGGGAACTTCCACCATCTCCCGATTTAGATACCAATACGGATAATCAGGATTTATTACCTATTACAATGGTAAATTATTTCGATGCTCTTGCTTTTGCCAGTTACTATAAAAAAAGTCTACCTACAGTTTGGCAATGGCTACGAGCCGCCCAGGGAGAGAGAAAAATACTCTATCCCTGGGGTGATGTCTGGAAAGAAAATTCTGCGAATGTAGGAAGTGTTAATAATACCCCCTTACCTGTTAAGTCATACCCTGACGACCGAAGTCCTACGGGTTGTTTTGATATGTTAGGGAATGTGTCCGAATGGACAAGCACTCCTGCCAATCCTGATTGTTCACAAGATAATTTTTGTCCCCGTGTTATTATGGGTGGGGATTTTGCTTCTCCTCAAACATCCCTTGCCCAAAGCAGAAGTGCAGACCCGGAAATGCGTTCGCCCCTTATTGGTTTCCGTTGCGTAAAAGAAATCCCTATTGCACCTACCCAACTTATGGAATACTTGAAATAAAAACACCACGAATTGGATAAAAAAAATCAGGTTGTTTCTGCAGGTAAAAATGTTAACAACGCCTGTCGTGTTTCCTCAATAGTATGCAGTTTTCCGAGATGCGAACATAAAAAATCCTGACATTTCTTGAAATATGTTCGATTTTCTATATAATTACTTATCAAATTTATTTCTTTATTAGCGTCATAAATCAACTCGTGGGCTACATTTCCTCGTGAAAAATATACCTTTTCTATCCTCCTTCGGTATCCGGATAAAACACGAATATAAAACATCAAATTAATTCGGCGAAAATCACTTTCTGAAACACGATTCTCAATACATATCTGGTCGTATGCTTCATTTATGTCATCTGCATGAAGGTTAGTAGCAAGGATATGCCCATAATCCAATAGTGAAAAATAATTTCGTAATGCCGAACCCCAGAGATAGGCAAACCAATGTCCTGCTCCTATTTCATGACATATATAACACTTTTTCTTATTATTTTGCCCTTGTTTTATTCCCTGTAATATTTCCTGCTCTGTGGCAGGCACAAGTGCTATATCTATTGGGACAAAGTTCAGTAAAGCACCCATTATGGTTGTCTTCCCTGCTCCCCCGGGATTTGCCCCAACAAGGAATGAGGCACCCTGACTAATCCAATAAAGGGCAAAACTGGCTAATTCCGTATTCAGTGTTTCCCGTTCTAACAAATCAAAAATAGAGAACATTCGTCCTCCTCGTTGATTACACCGATTAATCTCACTACAATGTGAAATAACTTCTGCTTGCATAAGAACCTCCTTCATCCAGATTTTTTGAGATATTTTACTAAAACTCAATATCTAATTGATGGCTTTTCAAAAACACCACAACAGGATATTTGCTAATAATGCTTAATTCTTTGTCCAAAATATGAAATCAAAGTAATTTTAGAGGAAGAAATCTAATAACAATATTTTGCTTTAATCTCATATTATTGATTATAATAATTGTTCCATTTTTTTGTTAACATAATGATAAGGATTAATCAAAATGAAAAAATCTATGCTATTTAAAGGTTTTCAAGGAAAATTATTGTTTGCAGTAATTCTAACATACATACTATTAATTATTATTCAGAGTATTTTGTTTGTTTATGGGAGGAATTTAGGAAACTCTCTTTCTCAAAATATAAATACATCTGCAGATGCAAGTCACCAATTTAGAGAGTTTTGGACAGTAATTGATAGTTTTATATCGAATCGAACTCCGATTTCAGAAATAGCGAATGAAAAAGAACTTATATTAAAAAATGCTTTTTTGCTCCCTTACAAAAAGGAAATTGAAAATATATTACAACTCTGCACAGAAATTGATAAGATACGGTCTGAAAACATACAGATAAAGGCTGATGTTAGGAAAACGGCTGATGAAAATATTTTTCAATCGGATACCTATATTAATGAAGTGGTAAAAAGGCTTGCAGACCCGGCAGAAGAAGGTAAAGTAACCACATTAGAAAAATTAGTGATTGTTGGGGCTTTAATAAACACAACAACCAATTATAAATTGCTCAATATTTTTGAAAGATTATCTTACGACCCTACCGCAAAAGAAGAGATTACAAACTTTTTCAAAGTTTTGTTTGAAAATGTAGAGAGGGATATAGAGAGGTTAAAAAATACCGATTTTGCTCAACTCCCCGTAAACGCAAAGAAAGCAGGATTATTAATGAATGACCTTACAGTCAAATATATTGCCAATTTAGAAACTTTGGAAGAGAAAATATCTTCTTTAAATCTCTTAGGGCGTGATACTCTAACGAAAATTGAATCGGCTCCTATCCAATTGGGAAAAGAGAGTGTTTTAAAAATCATAGAAAATACGAGAAATAACATTATAATAAGCACAGGTATTATTCTTATATCGGCTTTGATTATTCTATATGTTATCCGAAAAGTAACAAAAAATATATCTGGAATTACGGATAGTATTCGAGAATCCGCATCATCTGTTTTATCCGGCGTTCAGGAGTTAACCGGTGGAAATCAAATTCTTGCAGAATCTACTTCTGAACAAGCTGCATCTATTGAAGAGATAACTTCTACGCTCGAAGAACTTTCCTCTATCGGTAAGAAAGGTGCAGACGGTTCTTCCAAAGCCAATCAAATAATCCAGAATGAATTAGCAGAGATTAAAAAAGTTGAAGATTCTATCAAAAGTTTGAGCACATATATGAAAGAAGTTGAAAATGCCAGTTTTGAGACATCTAAGGTTATAAAAACAATTGATGAGATTGCTTTTCAAACAAATCTTCTGGCTTTAAATGCGGCTGTTGAAGCGGCAAGAGCCGGTGAAGCAGGTGCAGGCTTCGCAGTAGTAGCGGATGAGGTTCGACATTTAGCAATGAAAGCCGCAGAGGCAGCTCGATTAACAGCATCTCTTATTGGGCAGACTGTGGATAAAGTGAAGCAAGGTTCTGCGATTACAAATAACGCATCTGAAAATTTCAAAAAAATGGTAGAAGGGGTTCTTGAGGCTTCAAACATAATGGAAGAAATAACAAATACTTCTGCATCCGCCGCTAATGGAATTGCTCAGGTTACCAAAGCAATAACAGAAATTGATAAAGGGACACAGCAAAATGCCGGTGTTGCAGAGGAAAGTTCATCCACGGCTGAAAACTTGAAGTCAGAGGTTCAATTGCTTTATCAAACTATGGAAAAACTTGCTCAATTAATAGGTCAAGAAATAGAACATATCCAATCCGTTAATATCAAAGAAAAGACGGCTTTACCACTTATACGCAACTTAATTTCCTTACCTAAAAATGATACAGATAATTAGCAAAATACCGTTCTAATGTCATTCACAAAGAACGGTTTCTGCCCTACAGTTCTACAATATCTCTTTGATACAATGGGTATATGAACATCTAGGTTAATTATTGATGAATTTTTAATATCCAACATGGTGCCTTTATATGGGTTTCAATAGTATTGTAGAATTTTACCCGTTAAGGATAATTATATGAGAACTCTTCCTATTCTATTTGCGTGCTTTATAATATTATGCACTTCTATCCTTTATGCGGAAGAATGGAACTTACACATTTCAAAGCCATTGAGGGATAAGAAACCTACTGAAATGGCTCTGGATGACCTAATTACTGCAAGTAAAAAATATAATATACAGATATCTATCCTATCTTTGGATAAAATTCAGCAAGGGAAAAACACGATTATTGTTGTAGAAAAAATGGAAGAGGAGTTGCTAAAAAATCTCCCTGTGGAATTTAAAGATAAATTATCCGAAGATATACCCCAAGAAGGATTTGTTATTCAAACATTATGCCTACCTGACAATTCAAAAATAATCGCATTAGTTGGCGGAACAGCAGTTGGAACGGCACACGGTCTATACTGGGTTTTAGACCGATTACAAGTATATGGAACCATTCCGGATATAAATACACGACGAGCACCTGCTTTTCCTGTGCGTATTGCTAGTTCATGGGGCAGAAATTTACACGGCGGAGCCACAGAACAGCAAATAAAGACTTCTTTCCGCTATGGTTTCAATTGGGTATCCGGGATGAACACATTAGACTTAGTTTCATGGAATTCAGACCCAGAAAAGAAAAATAATCAAGAACATGTTAAAAAGATAAAACCACTTATTGATTTGGCTCATTCATTGGGTATGCGTTACTTCGCATTTAGTAATGAACTTACCTATCATCCTTCATTATTTGATAATAAACCCGAACTTCTCAATCCCTGTCTTTCGGAATTCTGGGAACGGGTAAAAGACAAATATCGGCTACTATTCTCAGCCCTACCTGATTTAGATGGAATAGAAATTTGTCTGGATGATATTTCGGGCTTCTGGGACAATTACCATCCCTTTGATATTCTACATGATTGTCCCGATTGTCCGATGAGTTATGAAGAACGATATAGACATCTCTTGAAAAGTATTCATGAGGTTGTCGTCGGTGAATTTGGTAAAACCTATTTTCAAAAGAACTGGGGATTGAGAGACCATGAAATCCATTGTCAACCAGAGGTTTTTAAGAAGGTCTTTACTGATGAGATACCAACAGATAATATGTTTGTAAAAATAAAGGTAACGCGTGCAGACCGCTGGTGGTTTCAACCTTATAATCGCACTTTTAATTTAAGCCCTCATAAAACTGTAGTAATTTTTGAACCTATGAACTATTATGAAGGGGCTGATACAAATCTCTTTCCTACCTTTTCCGGTGAATATTTCCAAAATGGGTTGAAATACTTCCTATCTGCAGACAATACCAATGTTTCAGGGCTGTCTTATCTTGGAGGTGTCTCCGCGGAGGAATGGTCTACAAGAAGTGCATATATTTATACATTATATCGTCTCACATGGGAACCTAATGTTGATATAAGACAGGTGGCTCACGATTACTGTGCTATAAACTTAGGGACAGAAGTAGCAGAACCCATAGCAGATATCCTTATGGATACCGCAAATGCATATAAATACGGATTATTCCTCGAGCCGATTGCGTATGGACAGTTTAATTCCTTCCCTCACATGCGCGTTGGCTCCTTTGTTGCAGAAGGGTATCCATTGATTGATCTGGGAAAAGGGCATATTCAGTTTTTGAGGAATATATATCTACAATGTCTCCCATGGCGTGAGTTCACAAAAACGCAATTAAATTTTGGATTGTCGAAAGTAAAAAATATGCTTGAAAGATTTAAGAATATAAAACATAAGATTAATTCTGAAGAAATGTCCCACAAGTTAGAATTACAACTTATCATGACTCAATCTCTTATAGATACCCATTCTGATTACATTGAAACGGTATTTCATTTCTTCGACTATTTGGGAAGCGGCTCTGTAGAAGATAGGGGCTCTTTACAAAATGCGATGTTAAAACTAATTAATTCCCGTGAGACATTCAGAAATATACCGGGATTTAATTATAAGTTAGATGGTGTAAATGTTTTAATAGAACATGCTCAACGGACAGTAAAGGATGTGCACTCGGAAAGAAAATTATTAGAAACGGTTCCCACTCAAAAAGAAATTGACCGTATTATTCAGGAACAACAGGAAAATTACAAGGAAATATTCAAGCAATATCAAGGAATGATGAAAAGGTTGGGACATTTTGAAATACTTATTGATGGACAGGACCTTTTACATATTCAAGGGAATGAATATCGTATTGAACATCTCCGATGGGATGGACCGGAAGTTGTTTCTGCACAATTATTCTTCCCTTTACCTCAAAAGGAGGTAATCATAATCCCTGTGGATATTGATACCCGTCCCTTACATCCTTTCGTGTTATACCAACCTTCCTCCTCAAATAATTATCAGGCTACTATTTACCTCGATGACCGTCCTGGCGGCACAGGTAGATTTGTTTTTGATATATATATGTTTGAACCTGATGGAAAAGACCTACAGATTATAAAAAATTGGTCGGAATACTTTGTCAAGTAAATCTGTTGAAAAAATGAAATTGTTTAACCATTTTTGGTATACTACGCTATTTAATTAAGTTAATATAAGACCAGTAAAAGGAGACTTCCTATGAGTAAGGAAGAAATGACTTGGAAAAATATCAAATTACCAGAACAAGTAAGAAATATTTTGTCAAAATCAAAGAAGGTTTCCGTTGCTACATCTATTAATGAGTTAATTGAAATAGCCTGCGGTTCTTCAGCACCTGATGCCCAGTTTAAAGTTGAATATGATGTTCCGGGAATAGGCAAGTATCATGAAGCCACAGTCAATCGGGTTAGGAACGGTGTTTGTGCTAACTATACAGAAATCTACATGCGAAGAAGAGATCCAAATTGTACCTTCATTGGAGACCAAGAACCCACAGATAAACCTTATTTTGAGGATGTATTCGGCTATCCTTTTGAAAAACTTGCAGAGGAAACCTTTGCCTGGCTCCAAGAGCAGGAATTAATTATGTTCGGTTTTATGGCAGGTGGTGATTTTTTAGGGAAACATGCTATTGCAATTG
This sequence comes from Candidatus Hydrogenedens terephthalaticus JGI OTU-1, assembly GCA_000493945.1. Classification (GTDB taxonomy): domain Bacteria; phylum Hydrogenedentota; class Hydrogenedentia; order Hydrogenedentales; family Hydrogenedentaceae; genus Hydrogenedens; species Hydrogenedens terephthalaticus. Next base: position 4,585 of record AWNW01000049.1, on the reverse strand, counting down.
CTCCTGCTAATGCAGGTTTCTTTGCTTTAGGTTTGGCACTGCTTCAGGGAATTGTGTCGTGGGATGTGTTGACTACTAAATTTGACCCAAAATTGATTATGTATGTTGCCCCTGTTTTCCGTCATACGCATTTCAACAAAAAACAGGTTGTTGTTCATCGCCGTGGAAAAGAATACTATGAAATCTTTTCCTACAATTTGTATCCGGGTCCTAGTGCAAAGAAAGGAGTTTATGGCTACCTACTGCATTTAGGAGAACAGGAAGGTTGGTTAACAACGCATAGTTCCACAGTTCAGGTAATTACCCCCTATGATAATGTGGTAACAATTCTACATGAAGGTGCCAGCGGTGGTGGAAAAAGTGAGATGCTCGAATCAATACATCGTGAGGAAGATGGGCGTATTTTAGTAGGAACAAATATCCAGACCAACGAGCAGATTTTATTAGAGCTGCCCCGTGCTTGTGCTTTGAGACCTGTAAGTGATGACATGGCTCTTTGTCATCCTTCCTTTCAGCGTGGAGATGGTAAAATTACTGTAACCGATGCGGAAAAAGGCTGGTTTATTCGTGTAAATCATATAGGTAGATATGGGATGGACCTCACTTTTGAGGCACTTACAGCACAACCACCGGAACCTTTGTTATTCCTGAATATTAACGCAGTTCCAAATTCTCGCGCTATGATATGGGAACACACAGAAGACGAACCGGGCGTCCCCTGTCCCAACCCACGAGTGATTGTTCCTCGGCGTATTATGCCCCATGTTGTCAACAAGCCCGTTCCTGTTGACATTCGCAGTTTTGGTGTGAGAACACCTCCATGCACCAAAGAGAAACCTACTTATGGTATTATTGGCATGTTCCACCTCTTACCATCGGCATTAGGCTGGTTATGGCGTTTAGTGGCTCCACGCGGACATGAAAATCCCTCCATTGTAAAGACTGAAGGGATGAGTTCCGAAGGTGTCGGTTCCTATTGGCCCTTTGCTACAGGGAAATATGTCCATCATGCAAATCTACTTCTTGACCAGATTTTAGCCAGCCCGCGTGTATATCATATTCTTTGTCCTAACCAGCATATAGGTGCTTGGAAAGTTGGCTTTGCACCTCAATGGTTAGCCCGAGAATACCTCGCTCGGAGAGGAATTGCTCGTTTTAAGCCCACTCAATTGGTTAACTCTCGCTGTCCGTTATTAGGGCATACCTTAAAAATGGTTAGAATTGAAGGTGAAATTTTACCTAATTTTTTGTTTGAAACTTATCTCCAACCAGAAGTAGGTGAAGATACCTATGATGAAGGAGCTGAAATCCTTCACAACTTCTTCCGTAACGAATTGAAGAAATACCTTACTCCTGATTTACATCCGTTGGGGAAAACTATTATTGAGTGCTTTATGGACCGCGGATTTCTAAACGATTATATGACGCTTCTTCCAACTCCCTATATTGATACATCTCAGGATTAAACTTTTTATACGCACATTATCTTTTAAAAAGTAGCCAATACAGGCATCCTGAACCAGATATATAAAATGACTTTATTCAGATAGGTTATAGTCTTATAACCTTCTCCTTTAAGGTGGGAGAAATATTCTTTGTAGCGTTTCGTGTATCTAAAACGAATTGAGACTGTTTAACAATTTCTTCATAGTTATAATTGGAATGGTCTGTGATTATAACTACAAGGTCAAATAATGACAAACCCTCTTTTATCGGGTAGGATTGTAATATTTTCTCTTCAACCTCTAATTGGCTCACATACGGGTCAGAGAAATATGTTTCCGCCCCTTTTTTAATAAGTAGCGAAATAATATCCAATGCAGGTGACTCCCGAAGGTCGGAAATATCCTTCTTATAAGTTACCCCTAAAATTAAAATTTTACTTCCTTGAATACTTTTTTTCTGTTTATTTAAGGCATCCGCCATCTTTTCTACTACATATTTGGGCATGGACGAATTTATCGTTCGGGCTAATTCAATAAACCGTGCCGTATAATTTAATGTCTTCATTTTCCATGATAGATACACAGGGTCCACAGGGATGCAATGTCCACCCAATCCAGGTCCCGGATAAAAAGGCATAAAACCAAACGGTTTTGTTCGGGCAGAATCCACCACCTCCCATATATCTATACCTAAAGTATCACACATCATTGCCATTTCGTTGACCAGTGCAATATTAACTGCACGAAAAGTATTTTCCAACAACTTCACCATTTCTGCTGTTCTTGCATTCGATACAAGAACAATTTCAGAAATGATATGTTGATAGAGTTCTTTTGCTTTCTGCGTACATGCAGGAGTAATTCCCCCTATAACTTTGGGTGTATTTCGTATATGGAATTGTTTATTCCCGGGGTCATAGCGTTCTGGTGAAAAAGCAAGAAAGAAATCTTTTCCTACACACAATCCACCTTTGGACAAACGGGGTAATACTACCTCCTCTGTTGTCCCGGGATAAGTTGTGCTCTCAAGGACAACCAGCATCCCTTGATGCAGGTAAGGTTCTATTGCATCAACTGCCTGTATGATAAAAGATAAATCCGGCTCCTGAATCTTATTCAAAGGTGTAGGGACACAAATACAAACGGCATCCATTCCTTTGAGTATTTCATATTCATCCGTTACAAAGAAGCGATTTGTTTTCATCGCTTGTTGAATAATCTCGTCGGATACATCATCAATATAGGATATGCCTGATTTAATCCTATGAATCCTTTCCCTATCCGTATCAATTCCCCATACTTCCAGACCACTCTTGTTAAATTCCAACGCAAGAGGAAGTCCTACATATCCTAAACCTAAAACAGCTACTTTTTTTATTAAACCTGCTTCCATAAATATATCCTCAATAGTTTTTATTTTCCTTTCCTTTCATCATATAAGATTTTGTCCCGCATTCCCAACATGCCCGCCTGACAAAGAGAAAAGTCATACCGTAACGGGTCTTCAGGACATATTTGACGAAAAATCTCCGTTAGTATCATTGCCGTTTTCGCATTCAGAGAACGATCAGAAATAAGACGGAGAGAAACAGCCCATTGATAAATATGAGTATCTAAAGGGATGATTAACTGTTGCGGTTTGATAAATTCCCAGCAGCCCAAATCAATCTCATCTTTTCGCACCATCCAGCGAAGATAAAGCCAGAGCCGTTTACAAGCACCACCATTATTGGGCATAGGAACTAAAAAATGTAAAGGGCAATCTGCTAATTTACGCAACTCGTCTGTAAAACTTTGTAATGTATACCATAAATTTCCCGAAGATTTTTTATAATGATTTAATATACAAAAACTTATCGTTCCATACTCCTCCAGAGTTCGACGAAGTCCATATAAAAAATTAGCAACAATTTTACCATGTACAAATCTATGTTGAAATCCTGCAAGAGCCCATTGAAAATCTTTTTTAGACCAATTTAACAATTCTTTTGATGGATATCGCCATAAAGAAATAACTTTCTTTATTTTGTTATTAAATGACTTTGCATTTCCAAAAGCCAAAAGGGCAGAGATAAGCCCAACAATTTCCTTGTCCTTCTTATTGGGGTAAGAATAAATCCATTGCACCGGGTCATTCATAGCAAATTTTTTATGATGATATTGGGAATAGACCTTTTCAAAAATATATCTTGCGGTTTCGATTTTGCTTTTGTTTATCATGATAATAGAGGTATTAATAAGTCATGTTCTTGTGATATGATAGATACAAATATTTTTTGGGTTTTCAACTGAACAGGAGAATTCATTATGGCACTTTCAAGCAGTTTGGGGCAACATATAGCACATCTCCGACAGAGTAAAGGGATTTCTCGTGAAGAGTTAGCAAAAAGGAGTCACTGCAAACCTGAAATCATTGAAGCGTTAGAAGAAGGGCACCTTTCTCCTTCATTAGCCCCTCTTCTTCAGATAGCCCGCGGATTGGGTGTCCATTTAGGCACTTTATTGGATGACAAACCTCATGCGGGTCCCATAATTACCCGCAGAGAAGATAAAACAAGCCCAGTAGTTCGCTTTTCCGGGATACGAGTTGCTTCGGATTCCAGCACACTTGAATTTCGTCCTTTAGCCTATAACAAAGCGGGCAGGCACATGGAACCTTTCTTGATTGATATTCATCCTACGGTCTCTGAGGACTGCATGTTTTCGGTGCATGAAGGGGAGGAATTTATTTTCGTTCTCTCCGGAAAAATACAGGTATCGTATGGTTCGGATATATTCATTTTAGCCCCCGGTGATAGTATCTACTATGATTCCACTACTCCCCATGAAGTTCGTTCCGCCAACGAAGAAAATGCTCGCATATTAGCGGTTATTTATACCCCCGAATAGTTCAGGCATTCTGGAAATATACATCGTATATGAGCCCCTGAATATAGTATTACCCATCTATCTTTTTTCCTTCGTTTCGATTTCATAAAATCGTTTAATATCCTCTCGAAACCCATTATAAGCCTGTTGGGCAAAAGACTCCGCTTCATCACGCCGTTTTTTCGCTTCCTTAAAATGAGCAAGAATATAATCCACTATATCCTCATCTAACCTCTTTGAATCTGCCATAGGTTTCATAATTTTTACAACCT
>AWNW01000048.1 GCA_000493945.1 Candidatus Hydrogenedens terephthalaticus JGI OTU-1 | reverse complement strand
GGGATAGGCTCTTATCAAGAAATAGGATATACAGGAAAATATTCGTTGTGGATAAAAATTTATTTCCTGCACGGATGAACCATTGACAATTTTCTTCGCTTGAAATAGGAACGGGTTGTATTAATAAACTGCCTTCCGGGGCTTCTGTGGTTACTATCCGACCTGTATTATTTAGAGCCACAACAGATGTTTTAACCTGAAAGAACCGATGTTGTATCAGACTATACTTCCATTGTATAAATCCCACCAGGGATGTATATGTAAATAAAAATGCTATAAGAAACCAGCACAATGAGAACCAGCGGGAATTGGCTTTACCATATATGGATGTAAACAAAGTTATTAACTTTAAAAAGAGATGTAATGCGGCAAAAACACATAAATAAAAAAAAGGAACTATCCGCTCCGGTATATACGGAATTTCGGAGAAATATCCTGTCATATCTCCAACCAGAATAAGGCAAGGGGAAAAAGATATAATGTCCACAAATGATGTTGTTATTAGTGGGGCAGAGAATAATAGTTGTAATAGTCCACGAAATAATACTTGAATGAGGCAAAAGACCGATATTATAGAAAAATATACCCAGAATATATTCCCTGTTTCGATGGGTAAGTAACCCATTATATAAATGATAGGCTCAATATATACCGCAACAATATAAGAGCAGAGAAATATAACAGCGAAATGTATTACCTGAGTTATAATATTGAAATATTTTACAATCATTTTTGAAACCAAACAGATGAAAAGGATTTCTAATAAAATTAGGAATTACACTGTATTTTTTCTTGACATTTATGTAAAAATGTTATAAACTATATACATAAGATTACAAATCGAAATTATAATTTTGGGCATGTTGAATGATAAATAGTTGTCATACATAATAAAAATAAGTAGGAATAGGACGGGATTATGAGCAAGTTGCGCAAAGAGGAAATGAAACACAAAGGAAACATTGAGGAGATGATTCCGTTAAAAGAACAGGAAACTTCAGTAAAGAATATTTTAACTCATGGGGAACGGGTGCGTCGTGGGCAGATTGCTTCCGTTCAACAGGGAAGATATGGAACCGGTCCGGCTCCGTATGGCTATCGTCGTGGTGAAGAAGGAGAGAAACCTTTAGTTGTTGATGACTATGAAGCAGAAATTGTTCGTATGATTTTCCGTGAATATATACGGATGCGTAGCACAGGCAGGGTGGTAGAATATTTACACTCCAAAGGGATTTTTACCCGTCAGGGGAAGAAATGGTCTCGACAGGCAATATCCATTATCCTTTCCAATCGTACCTATCGTGGGCGGGTCTGTTTCGGTGGAATTGAAACAGAAGGATTGCACGACCCCATCATTGAGCCTGCCATGTTTTATAAAGCGAATGCCATTCGTCAAAGTCGAAGCAGGAAAAGAGACTAAAAAAACATATCAAAATTAGAATATATCCCCGTTGTTAAATCAAGTATTTTATCCGTCTAATCGTTCAGGCAATTGAATATTATTTTGATTATCAATATCGGTTTCTTCATTTGCATCACGAAATTCTTCATCATTATGGGGAGTTGCCTGTGTCATTTTTTGTAAATCTGCCTGGGGTATATCCGGGTCATAGGGTTCTGTTGTTTCTTGAACATCATTAGAGGTAATTTCCACACCACTTGTGTCTTCGGATACCCCTTCCGAAGTAATTCTGTCTTGTCTTTCTTCCTGCTTTGCTATATCCGTATCTGTCTGGTAAGAATGTTCCACATAATTCGTTGACGGTGTATAACCTTTGGAGGTATACGACGGGTCGGTTTCTGTTAATATCTCGCGATATAGTTCATTACTCTTTTTCGTTAATTCATTCAGTTCTTTCTCTAAGGGTTTGACCTCTTTGGCAATCTCTGTTTTCACTTCATCAAAATAACCGCGTATATCACGAATTGCACGAATAGCTATTTTCGCGAACTCTGGAAATTTTTCCGGTCCCAGAACAACCAGAGCAATCCCTGCAATGATTATCATCTCTGTAAAACCAATGCCTACCATCAGGAATGCTCCTTTTATTGTGCGGTTTGCGGTTTTTTTCGAATTAAATAGGAAGCCCAGATACTAATTTCATACAGCACAATTAATGGGACCAACATAATTATCATAGAAATAGGGTCGGGTGGAGTTAATATGGCGGAAACGATACTTAAACCAACAACAACATATTTCCGAAGTTTTCGCAAAGTGTCTGGATTTAATAAATCAAGATATACTAACGCTAATATTACCATCGGGAATTGAAAAGCAAGGGCAAATCCAAAGAGCAGTAAAACGATAATAGAAAGCGTTTCATTTGCCCGTAACTGAATATCCCAGCCCTGGGGTATCCATTGCAATAAATAAGGAATAACGAGAGGTATTACACCGAAATAAGCGACAATAACACCGATAATACCTAAAGAACTACAACCAAATAGTATAATTTTTACCAGTTTCCTTTCGTTCGGTTTTAGCCCCGGGAAAACAAAAGCACATGCCTGCCATATTATATAAGGCAAAGCCAGTATTAATCCCCCGTAACCTGCAACTTTAATTTTTAATATTACGATTTCAAAAGGATTTAAAACCACCATCTTTATTTCATCGGAACTCTTTTTATTTTCTGGACTATTTCCAACATTTTCAGTAGAATTTTCGGCGGGATTACTTTTTGTTTCATTGTCAGAGAAAACTACAATTCCTAAGTCTTTTAATAAAGTTAATGGCTTCTGTAACCCCTCTAAAATAGCATTAGAAAATATATAACAGATAACCATTGCGATAAGCACCGCTACCCCTGAGCGGATAATCCGTATTCTCAGCTCCGCCAGATGTTCTGTAAATGTCATTTTTTTGTCATCTTCCCACACGGGCAGACCATCCTTTCACATCGCAATGGATGATAAATATTTCTATAATTTTTAGCAGTCTACTTAGCAATACATACTTCAATCTATTCTATCAAAACGGGGAGAGCATATACATTTTGGACAGGAAAAACAAAATTTCATAAAGAAAAGGTTGATTTTTTTTTAGGTTTGATATAGATACTTACTGAATGGGGATACCTGCAAGACTTTTTAGAGAATTTAGCCATAAAGTAGCAATTCCAAATGGGTCAATGAAATAGACCGCAACAAGTCCTGCTATTACTGCGGCAATAATTAAAAATGTTTTTTGATTGTCCGAAAGGCCACCGCCACCACCTATAAGGCCACCTTCACCCATCATCATTACATTTACCTTTTCACCGGCTTCTGCACGGGCTTTTTTATCTTCCAGCAAACCTAATGTTTCATTAATACTTATAAACGCCCGGTGCCATTCCTGTTGCATCTTTTTCACGGACACTTCCGACTGGCTATAGATGGCTTCAAGACTGGTAGATGCGGAAACAAGGTTCATCAGGTTAGAATCAATTTGATAATCTTCCATTAACATCTCTTTTAATACTTTATGAGTGCGGGCTATCTTACTTTTTATCTTTAAAAATTGATTTTCTAACTGAGCCTTATTAGCTCCCGGGCTCGGGTATGCGTTAATCAACTGATTAAATAAAAGCCAGTCATTTAAAAACTCTCGACACAATTCCACTCTTTTATTTAACACATCTACAATTTTCTGCTGTTTTTTGCTCAGCGCCATAAGTCATTCCCTTTATATTCAGTTTTTTCCCACTTGCTAATACTTTATCAAATATAGCAAATGAATTTAAACTTCTTATTTCCCGCAAATTTAATTTTTTATGATTATAAAAGAATATATTGTAAAGATTTATTTTATCATAATTTTGGCTCTACCCATACAACTTCTATCCATTTACGAACGGAGTTAACCAAATAAATTGCATCTGCGTTATTCAGTTCTTCTATTGATATTTCCTGTTCCTCTATTTGATGAGTATCCAGCAAATATTGACGGAAGGTCCCGGGTAATAACCCACAATGTATCGGTGGTGTAAGCATTTTTGTTCCGAACTGCACAACGACATTGGCAATCGTGCTTTCTGTAATACATCCGTTTTCATTCCATAACAGAACATCTTCACAATCCAACCGTTCCTGCCGTGCCTGTTCGTATATCGTGCGACAACTGGTTTTGTGGTATAAGAACAAGTGTTGCGAATGTATGGGATTTTTTGCCAGACCTACTCGTAATTTTGTAGGACCTATAGAAGGATTGTGTTCAATAAAAAATTCTCCCATGGGTGAAATGGATATTTTCATTCGATATAAAGTATCCGATATTTTGTTCACATAGTTTAGCAGCATTTCTTTCAGGTGAGGGATAGACACAGGAAATAAAAAACGGTCGGCACTTTCTTGAAGCCTTTGGAGATGATAATCCAGCAGGAATATTTCTCCATTCTCGACCCGCATAGTTTCAATAAGTTCAAAATATGATGGGAGCTTATTAAGAATAGCTCCTTTTGCGAGACATTCTGCCCATTCTTTGTCGGCGTCGGAATCCCATACAATACCACTTCCAACATAATAACGAGCAATTTGTGTCTTATGATGATGCAATAAAGTCCGTATAGCAACATTAAAAACGGCTTCATTTTGAGGTGTAATCCAGCCAACGGTCCCACAATATATTCCACGAGGAAATCGTTCATATTGTTGAATAAGTTTCATTGCATATATTTTTGGGGCACCTGTAACGGAACCCGATGGAAAAAGTGCTTTAATTACATCTACCCAACTTTTCTCTGTTTTTGCCTTTATGGTAGAGGTCATCTGCCAAACGGTACGATAAGGTTCACATGTAAACAATTTTGGGACTTCCACACTTCCAAAATTTGCTATCTTTCCCACATCGTTCCTTAACAAATCTACAATCATGAGATTTTCCGCACGGTCTTTAGGGTCATTTTGTAGTTCGTAGAGATTATCTCTATCTTCTTTATACCATCTACCGCGAGGACGGGTGCCCTTCATCGGTTTTAGTGTTATCTCTCCATTTTGATAATGGAAGAATAATTCGGGGGATATTGAAAGAACCGTATAGTTATCTGTTTGTATATAAGCAAAGTATCCTTCCCCTTGGGCAAAACATAAACGGTAAAAAAGAGAAATAAGATTCGTATCCCAATAAGTCTCTAAAGGAAATGTATAATTTACCTGATATACATTTCCGCACGAAATATTCTCACGAATATCCTCAATAATTTTTTTATATTCCTCCTGAGATACCTGAGCTTGACATTTCATTGCAGGGCTTTCATCTTTATCATGATGAACTGAAAACGGATGTTGGGTCGGCTTATCAAATATCCCAAACCAAACAAAGGGTAAATCAGGAATAGATACTTCTCGTTGTGGAAAAGCACTATCAAAAGCAGGACCTGCTTCGTATGTAACCCATCCCACAGCATATTTGCCCTGTTCAACCCATTGTTGAACCTTATATAAGGAAGGCAGCACCTCATCTATACGAGAAGCAATAACTACTTCCGATGGCTTTTCAAAGAGCCACACTTTTTTCTGATGAAGAATAATAACCTGAGGAACCATAAAATAAAATCAGATGAGTTTTTTCTAAGGGAGAAAGATAGTTAATTTATATTATTCAATCACAATGTATTATAAGAAACAAAATTTTAGAAAAGTAAGATTATTTATTATTTTGTCATGACTATTGGGAAAGTTAAATCTATTGACTTTCCGTTCGCTTTTTTAACAGGCGCACCTGTTCGTGTATATCTTGCAAGTATTGATGTAAATCCGCAATTTTTTCAATAGGATTTTTTACTTCCGTTTCTTCATCCAAATCAATATTAGAGGAAAGGTTATCTAAGATATGAATACTCGTAGTATCCTCCGTCAAAATCTGTTTTTCTTTTAATTTTTTTAATTTCTGTTCCAATACATTAATATATGCATTCTTTACCCGTATAATCTGATTTTGTTCTTTAATGGTTTCTTCTAACTTCTTTATTTTATTAATGAGTTCTGTTATATCATTATCGGGTTCTATTTTCTCTGTATAATTAGGAACAGAAATATTATTTTTAGATGGGGTAGGTTCCTTCTCATTTTCGGGCTCTGGCGCAGGAGTATTATTGGAAGTAGAACATTCTTCCAGTAATTCTTTTAAGTGTTGCCAGTTCGGATGTATAGGGGTATGTTCCATAAAATTGGTTTTATTCTGTATATATAAAGCGTTTATATTTATTGAAATAACAAAAAAGCCAAATATGTGTATGAACAATGTGCTTAAAATAATTCTAATAAATATTGTCTTGTTTTTACCAATAATGGTCTGGGCAGAAAATATTTTTTTGCTCACGGTAACCCATACGAACAATGACAAAGCGGTGCGTATATGTGGGGAAACAGTTTCTTTTGATGAAATTCAAAAAAATGGCAATTCCTCCCTACAAATTTTTCCCGGTAAAAAAATTATAGATGTGTTCACTGTCAATAACCATGAGAACGCACTTATTGAATTATTTACTTACACCTATTCGGAAGCAGAAGGACCTTTGCAGGAGGATGGTATTTACTACACCCTTATTGACAATTCGGGCAGGATTAAGGACATTCGCTTTATTTATACCGGACCGAATTGGGAAGTAATGCGAGTGTTCCCAAATATAGAACCTGTAAGCGGTTTAAGACAGTATGTGATTTTTCAGAAAAGAGAGAGTGGAAATGTATCCTTAGGTAGAGCATTGGTCTTTGCTTTCGATGATAATCATTTTCTACAAACACCCAAAAGTGAAATTCCGATACCTTTTGCCCCGGATATTGTTAGTCCTTTTAACGAAAAGGGGATGTGGATAGCAGAAAAAACAGACCTTTTTGGCTCTCCACAATTTTGTATTGTTGATATGTATTTAAAAATGAGCCGTCCGTTCTTATCGGATGTATTTATAGAGGAATGTTCGGTTCAGGAAATATTGCCAATACAGGACCCTTTCCTTATGGTAATGACGAATTGTTGGGGTAACAGAACTTCACGGGGAAATAAGAGCGAAATTTCCGTATTTGATACCAAAAACGGGGTTAAACTTACAGACCCTTTGACATTATACGGAGAAGGAAATATTCAGGAAAAAAATATATATCCTGTGAAAAATGGCTTTTGGATAAAGACGACTTCCATTTCAGAAGGGTTTGGCTATTTAACCTTTGCAAAGTGGGAACCTATCGAAGGATGGGAAAAAAAGTTGGAATATTCTTTTGTTGGTATTGAGGATGACTGGCAGATTGCCATTCATCCATCCCAAGAAATCGTTGCGGCAGCACACAATAACTGCGTAGAGATTGTAGGAGAACCTTTTGATATACCGTGGGTGGAGAAGTTTGAAGGGCAAATCACTTATTTGGGTTGGTTGTCAGATACAACGCTTAATGTAGGAATGGGAGGTAAACTGATACAAATAAATATCAATGATAGAAGCAAAAAAGAATGGATACTTACAAATACAGGCTTTGTTACAAATATTTTCCAGATTACCCCGGAGCATTCTTCTATCCCCATTGATGAACTTACAAATGGAATAGTTATTGATGAATTACAATTTCAAAGTGAGCGAGCCGGAAAAGATGTACATGGAATATTATTAGGGAAACAACACCCCGCAATTATTGATTATGAAATCACATATATTAGCAATCCTGTGGATTGGCTATTATGGTATCGAAATAATTATTTTGACAATGCTTATCTTTATTTTGGATTGATACCCTATTCCTGGGATGAATATATTCCTTCTGTGTGGCTTAATATTAAACCCATTATAAATCAGGAACTCGTGGACAACAATTTTTCTGTCCCCTCAAATCATTATGTTCGGATTCATGTATCTAAAAACAGTATGAGTCCCCGAAAAATTTTGTTTGTATGGGCTCAATCTATTCCCGAATCATTTCGTAGCAACAAAGACCCCCGTGAAGTAAAACTTCTGGCAGATATGTTGGCGGGTACTCCTTTCTTCTTTTCTTGTGAAGAACATGCCGAACCTATAAAAAATGAAATGCTTAATAGTTATGGGATTGTAATCGTCGAAGCAAAAGCGATAGCAAGTGGAATAATTAGTATTAAAGATTTGCTGGATTATGTTTTTCGGGGAGGAAAACTTCTTATTATAGGGGATTATTGGCCTGATGGAGACCCGAACCTATTTAATTATTGGCTTGCACCTCTGGGCGTGTTATACAACCCGAAACAAAGGTTTGATGGAAAATTGCCCGTTGAAATAAAAAATATTCCAGACCTTGAAGGGAAAGAAATATTTATTGTTGGAGGTGGAACATTGAAATCTGTTCCCACCACAAATTCTATACCCCCTCTAACAAATCCAACAAGCAGAAATTCTTTATCAACTGCGAAACAGGTTGCTTGTCTCTCAAGAAATTACGGTTATGGAAAAATGGTAATTCTATCAGCACGAACCCCTTTGAGTTCCGCAAATTTATCTGTTAATGAAAACAGAACCTTTGCAAGAAATCTATTTCAGGGATTGGCTTATTCTGAAACAAGTCTCGAAGATACCGATGGAGATGGTTTGTTCGATATTGTAGAAGACCGAAACTCGAATGGAATAATGGATGAAGGGGAAACGAGTATTTATATGAAAGATAGTGATGGAGATGGTATTCCCGACGGAGATGAAGACCAAAATCGTAACGGGATATGGGATGAAAACGAAACAGACCCGACATGTGCTGATAGTGATGGAGATGGTATTTGGGATGGTGCGGATATTTCACCTGTTCCTGCTTTCGGGAAACAGATTATCACGCGAATTGAGCCTTCAGAAGCATTTGCAGAAGGAGGTTCTGTAGTGTTTATTCAAGGAAGAAATTTTACTGGAGATACCCAATTTGTATTTGGAACGATTACCTCTCCTTCCGCGAGAATTGTATCCCCTGAGTTTGCCTTTGTAGTTGTTCCCGAATTTTACCAGGATGAAGGAGGTAAGGTCTGGGTATATGCGATGGAAGGAAAGAACAAAACAAAAACAGAGCCGGGGAAACCATTCCTGTATAAGCCAAGAAATAAAGTTGAAGTAAAAATATACGATGTGCCGCAAATAGAGAATGAGGAAAGTTTTATTAAAGGCACAAAAAAGATACAAATAATTCCTTCTACAAAGGAAAGTAGTCTTAGAAAGGTAAACTTTTTGTTGCGCATACGCCGAGGTGGACTACCTGAAATTAAAATGGACGATAATAAATGGAGTGTGAAAGTAAACCATATAAAGGATGAATGGTTTTTAGTAGTAGCAGAATGGAAAAAGGCCGGACCGGCTTTTAAGACCTTCACATTTGAAATTATCCCAAAGAATAAAGATACCCGAACACAGTCAGATATCCTGTTCGCACCTGAAATAATCAAAGTCTGGGCAGAGACAGCCTATAACGGGAAATTAACTGTGGAGATAAAAACAGAAAATTAATTAAGGCGGTGTTTTTTGGCTAAACCCGTCCGACTTACTCCATCCGTCTGACCTGTCCAACCCCTTCATAAAATGATATGATACTTTCTTATAACTTACATGATATATAGTAAGGAATATCTGCATGATTGCTAAAAAGAAACAGGAAACTACTTATCCGAAATTCTGGGATGTTCCTGTTTCATCCTTGCCGGAAGTTGGTCCCGGGCGTGAAAAAAAATTAAATACTATGGGTATAAAAACCGTTCATGATTTACTTCTTTACCCGCCCCGTAGATATGAAGACCGAAGATGTTTGGGAAGTATTCAGACAGTAGAGGAAGGCAAGAAATATACACTGTCCGTTACAGTAGAGCGTGCAAGACAGGTTTATCTGCGAAAGGGGCTATCTCAGGCTCGGGTAATCTTCAAAGATAACACAGGAACCGTAGAAGGAATTTTTTGGGGACAGGCATATCTTACACGACACCTGTTCCAACCAGGCAAAAAATTTTTCCTTTATGGCTCTATAGAAAAGATAAACGCTCGCCTCATAATAAATAATCCTGAATATGAAGAAAACATTGACGAGGAAACAAACATCCATACCGCGCGCATTGTCCCGATATATACTGTCTGTGAAGGTATTTCCCTTCGTTCCTTTCGTCGGTGGATATATGAAACATTATTGAGTGTCCATATTGACGATGATTTATCAGAAGAGTTCCTTAAAATTCGTTCTCTATTACCGTTGCCCGAAGCCATTCGAAAATTGCATTTTCCTGAAACAATGGAAGATATAGAACATGCACGCAGACGGCTTGCTTATAACGAGGTCTTGAAAATCCAAAAAGAGTGGTGGATATGGAAAGAGGAAAGTGCCAAAGGCAAATCTGTTTGCTGTCATAAAACGGATGGTGAAATCCTATTAACTTTTCGCCGTCAATTGCCCTTCAACCTGACTTCTGCCCAGCAACGGGTTGTTGATGAAATCCTCCTTGATTTATCCGCACCCAAACAAATGTTGCGTCTGGTTCAGGGAGATGTCGGTTGTGGCAAAACATTAGTGGCTCTCCATGCTATTTGTGCTTGTGTGGATAGCGGTTACCAAGCAGCATTAATGGCTCCTACGGAGATATTAGCAGAGCAACATTATTTAAATCTCAAAAAACTTTTATCATCCCTGCCTGTTCGGATTGAGTTATTAACCCATTCCGTTAAAAACGCAAAAGAGATACGAAAACAAATTGCGCAAGGAGAGATACACATTATCGTTGGTACACAGGCACTCATACAGGAAGCAACCCTTTTCCATAATTTGGGACTTATCGTTATTGATGAGCAACACCGTTTCGGCGTTATGCAAAGAAGAAAATTACGAATGAAAGGACCTGCCCCGGATGTGCTTTATCTGACGGCAACGCCAATCCCTCGTTCCCTTGCTATGACCATATATGGCGGTATGGATATTAGTGTTATTGACGAAATGCCACCGGGACGCTCTCCCATTAAAACTTATATTATCACAGAAAAAAAACGGGAAGGGTTGGTTCAATTCATTATCCGTCAGGCGCAGGCAGGTTTTGCTACCTACTGGGTTTGCCCAAGTATTGAAGAATCAACACACAGAGAAAACTTAAAGCCCTTGCTGGCTGTTTACGAAAAACTTCGTTCAGGTCCTTTTTCCTCTTTACGGACAGACCTGATACATGGTCGGCTCTCGTTTAATGAAAAAGCAGATGTAATGAACCGTTTTGCCCGTGGTGCTATTGATGTTCTATTTTCAACTACTGTTATCGAAGTAGGATTGGATGTGCAACGGGCAACAAGTCTTGTAGTCGAAAATGCGGAATGTTTCGGACTGGCTCAATTACATCAACTACGCGGAAGAGTAGGACGGGGCTCTCATCCTTCGTATTGTTTCCTTTTACCTGCTTCTAACAATGAAATCAGTATGGAACGCTTAAAAATACTTTGCACAACGAACGATGGCTTTGAAATCGCAGAAAAAGATTTAATCATGCGAGGACATGGCGAAATTGGAGGACTTCGCCAGTCCGGAGAAAGTGATTTAAAGTTCATCAATTTTACCCGCGACCTGCTACTTATCCAACAAGCCCGAAAGGATGCAGAAGTCCTTTTCCGACAGCAGAGATGATTTGCAATTTATAGGTCAAAACAATAAAATAATCCGATTTTATTTTTGGGAAAGATACTCATTTAAGATACAATATCATGTTATAGAAGAATATGTTATTTTTAAGGAGAATTTGAATGCCTGAAAAAATGTCTGATGATATGCCTGTACTGATGGAAAATCTTACGGATACTATTCGAAAAATATTCAATGAAACACTTATAACAGATATTCATACCCATTTATACGCTCCTTCCTTTGGAAATTTGCTTTTGTGGGGTATTGATGAATTGCTGACCTATCACTATCTCGTAGCGGAATTTTTCCGCACCACAGAAATGCCCTATTCGAACTTCTGGAATATGTCCAAAAAAGAACAAGCCAATGCAATATGGCAAGCCTTGTTTATAGAACGCAGCCCGATAAGTGAAGCCTGTCGCGGTGTGCTAACCGTGTTAAAACAATTGGGACTGGACACAGCAGAACGAGATTTGAACGCATATAGAGATTGGTTTGCTCAACAATCAATCGCAGACCATGTAAACCGTGTGTTTGAAGTGGCGAACTTAAAAGCGGTAGTAATGACAAACGACCCCTTTGACCCCAATGAACGCGATTTCTGGTTAAGTCCAGCAGAGATAGATACGCGTTTTTTTACTTCGCTTCGTCTGGATACGCTTATCCTCCGCTGGGTAGAGATTTATACCATGTTACAAGCATGGGGCTATACAGTGGACAAAGACCTTACCGAAGAAACCTTATCCGAGATACGGCGCTTTGTTAGCGACTGGATACAAAAAATTAAACCAGTATATGTGGCGGTGTCCTTACCCCCTCAATTCGATTTTCCAGAGCATAGTCCACGCGGGATTATTATCGAACAGGCAATATTACCTGTAACCAAGTTTTTTAACATACCATTAGCATTGATGATAGGCGTTAACCGAAATGTAAACCCTGAATTAAAATTGGCAGGAGATAGCGTTGGGACTGCTTCTTTACGGCCTATTGAGAATCTTTGTGAAAAATACCCACAAAACAAATTTATGTTTACCATGCTTTCTCGAGAGAATATTCATTCTGCATGTGTTACCGCGAGAAAATTTAGAAATCTTCTACCTTTCGGCTGTTGGTGGTTTTTGAACAATCCCAGTCTGATTGAGGAAATCACCTCAATGAGGGCAGAACTTTTAGGCACTACTTTTATTCCACAGCATTCCGACGCTCGTGTGCTGGAACAGGTTATTTATAAATGGGAACATACACGGGAGGTATTAATAAAAGTATATACCGAACAGTATTCAAAAATTCTTGCAACCGGATGGAAATTAACAGAAAACGAAATTAAAAGAGATGTTGCTAACTATCTTGGAGGGAACTTCTGGAAATTTTTAGAAAGTAAATTTTAAAATAAACAAATTAAACAAAAAAACAATAAGGAGAAAAACAATGTTAGGTTGCACGCTGGGTAGTATGTTTCAGGTCTCCGTTGCAGGAGGAAGTTATCAAGAGGGACTAACAACATTTATACAAGGTGTCCCACCAGGTTACTATTTAACCGAAAGCGAAATTTATGAATCTCTGCTGACTCGTAAGCCCGGACAAAGTGAATTGGCATCACCGCGTCGTGAAGCCGATGTCCCCGTTATATACAGTGGAGTAAATTCCGCAGACACCATGCCGGGTTTTCAGAATGCAGGCTATACCAATGGAACGCCTCTGGTCATTTTAATCCCCAATGTTGACCGCCACATGGAACACATTGAACAATATCAGGTAACCAATCGCACCCCACGCCCCGGTCATGCCTCTTATACCTCTTTTGTTAAATATGGTATCTGGGATGATGCTGTCGGTGCCGGTTTCTTCAGCGGAAGATATACATCAACCATCGTCGCCGCAGGAGCCATCGCACGAAAAGTGTTGAAACAACACGGAATTGAAGTGTTCTCCTATGTAAAAGAAGCCGCCGGGGTCAAAGCCAGCGATGTTCCTCTGGATGAAGCCAAGAAAAAAGTGGATACCTTCCGTGCCGTGCGTCGGGATTATGACCCCATTTATCGTTGGGTTTTCAAAGAAGGAAGAATTACCCCGGAAATGCGGTTCCTGCATAAGATGGCGGTTATTGCAGAATTAGAACGCAAACTTCTTGAAATTCGAGAACAGGCTCCCGTTGTAGATTTTCAGAAAATCCGCGAAGAATATGGTATCCATTTTACTATGAATTGCCCGGATACGGATGCCGCATTTGAAATGGAAAAACAAATTATCAAAATTCGTGATGAAGGAGATTCCAGCGGAGGTCTGGTTGAAGTCGTTGCAACCGGTGTCCCGGTAGGACTGGGAGAACCCGTATTTCGTAAATTAGATGGAGAAATAGGTAGAATGCTGAGTATCGGTGCCGTAAAAGCCGTCGAAGTAGGTGCCGGTTATGCGGTAAAAGATATGAAAGGTTCGGAATGCAATGACCAGATGCGAGCCGAGAATGGGAAAGTAATATTTAAATCAAATAACGCAGGTGGGATTACAGGTGGACTTGCTACAGGACAACCTATTATTGCAAGGATTGCTGTGAAACCTACTCCTACCATTGCCAAAGACCAGGAAACTATTGATAAAGTAAGTCTGGAAAATGCAACACTCAAAGCGGTAACACGGAGAGACCCGACTATTGTGGCTCGCGTTTGGCCTGTTGCCGAAGCCTTCTTAGCGTGTATTCTATTAGACCATCTGATGATGCACAATGGATACCAGTCCCTTGTCCCATCTACCTCTATACGCTGATTAATTCGCATATTCAAATTGAAAATTTATATACTTGTATGATAATGCCCGGGTGATGGGTATTTGTTTCTAATTTTTAATATATAGAGGTATCAAAACATGGAACGCTCAACTATTATAGGTTTTATTTTAACACTTATCATTGCTTTAATTTTCTCCGCAGGATATATTATTTTTGTAGCATCTAAAAATCCAACCCCTGCAAGACCCTCTGTGCCTCAAACAACCCCTTCCACTACAGCAAATATTCCAAAGCGTCCCCCCGTAACGCCACAAACAATCCAACCCCGTACACCTCCTCTCAAAGTCGAAGGAACAACATTTCAGCCTGCTTTGACTGAACCTGATGCACTCATTAAAATGACACGAGAGATTGCGGGTGGAGGTTCTGCACAACCGGGCGGTACTTTAGATATTACTATTACACTGGAGAAGGAAGGGGCAAAAACAATTCGTGCATTAGGTATTCAGGAATTACTCCCGGCAGGTTGGGCGTTTGATACAGTAGTTGAAGGGACAAGACCGGATTTAGTTCCGCCCCCAGGGAGAACACCCCTTTTAGAATTTGCCTGGTTTAATATACCCGCCTTCCCTACATCCTTTGCATATAGAGTGCGGGTGCCCAATGATTTTAAAGATGTCGTAGAAATTCAGGGACAAACCCTCTATCGTGCAGATGCAGGCGAATTACGAACAGATGTAATTAAATCCCCTGTCGTCCCTTCTGGTGGACAATCACCTACATCCACTCCTTCAACAGACCAAGCCCCATCCGGAAAATCGGAGGAGATGCAACCCGATGCTCCATCAACAGCAGAAAATCCTCCTTCGTCTCCGCCTCCTAAACCATTAGCAGTGAAGAAAGAAGAAGAAAAGATAACTCTGATGCAGATAATTACACCTGAAAAATATACACCCAATAGTCCATTAGAAGTGAAAACCACGATTAACTTTTCTGGCCAAAAACCAGTAACTGCCCTTGCTTTAGTTGTAAATCTACCTTCGCAAATTCAGTTTGAACAAATAATTGATGGTCCTGCCCCGCCTATTGCCCCTAAAAAAGGGGATACAGGTACATTAAACTTTGTCTGGCCCTCTATTCCACCGTTCCCATTTACCATTACCTATCAGGTAACCGCTCAAAATGGAGCCACGGATGAAAAGAGTATAGCAGGGCAGGTGATTTTTCATACCGATGGACCTCAGCAGCAATCCGAACGCGTAATTACTAAAATTTCTCCTGAAAACAAACAAAATTAGATTATAAATACCGTTTTACAACACCTTATAATATAGTTGTTTTATGAAAAGGAAAAAAGATGAATATACTTTTTGTCGGATTGGCTGTAGCGTTAGGTTGGGGTTTGCGTGGTGAAATTGGTGGCGAACAGGGAGCCTTAGTTCCCGGTGCCCTTTTAGGTCTGGCGATTGTTGTTGCCAGTGGTAAAAAATACTGGCAGGAAAAAGCCCCTATTATAGGTGCTGCGGGTGCTTTAGGGATGTCTTTAGGTGGTATTCAGAGTTATGGCATCCTGATTGGCTATACTCATGGGATTGATTTATTAAATGTTACTTACGGCTATCTTTCTTTAGCGGTAGTCGGCGGGTTATGGGGGGCTTTTTGTTCGGGTATTTTAGGGATGGTTTTGTCTGATAAACGAAAAAGCCTGCCCTTCTGGATTTTCTTCCTAATAACTTTATATATCAGTGCTCAGGTTTTTTATTTTGTTTTAATCAAAGTCCTTAAACTTTTAATGACACCGCCACGGGTCGAAAATTGGGCTTTAGTATTAGGTGCCGTTGTGGCTCTATTTGTTATCAATTTCATCCAGAAAGAACATAAAACATGTAGATTGGTGCTTAGAGGTTTTCTTGCCGGTGCTGTCGGTTTTATGTTTGGGGAATTACTACAAGTTGCAGGAAGGTTTTTAGGTCCGGAATTTGATTGGTGGAAAGTGATGGAAATTTCCTTCGGCTTTGTTATGGGAATAGGTATTGCTTACGCTGTTTTCCGCGAATATGATGAAGACCGTCCGATTATGGATATTTCACCCTTTTTCTACATCGTAGCAGTGTTTATCATTCTTTCCTTTGTTCCTTTGATTACCCTTCACAATTTACTGGAACGCTTCGAGGAAAACAGCATTTTAGTGCGAAGTGATACGCTTTGGTTAGACCCCTATTTTAATGTGATGTTGCGAGGTATTGCTCTCACTTTAATTTCTATTATTATTTATTGGAAATGGGTCAAGGAAAATCGTATCGAAAATACATCTCACTGGCAAATGCAATTCTTATGGCTCTGGACGATATGGAGCAACGGCTGGATTACACAAATATTGATGATGATACCTAAAGCAAGCCTCTCTCCTGTGAGAATTCACGCTTTTTTCCTATTCCTGATGATACTTTTAAGTATCTGGAGTATCCAGAAAAAGTTCCCTATACCTACTTTCCCTTCGTGTGCAAAACCTGTGCAGGGATATAAATGGGTGTTATTGAGTTTACTGATAGTGCCTATTCTTGCTGTAATCTTTGCTATAGCGAGTATGGCAACACACCCGGGAAAAATGCCAGAGAAACTACAAAGACGGTTTGAATGGAATACTTCATCTATACAGTATTTGTCTTTACCGAGGGAGATGGCAATGGAGTTTTCTCAGCAGGCACTAAACACCACCAGAACGACCAATAAGTAAGTGTCCCTATAAGAAATCCAAATAAAGAGCCCATTAAGGTGCAATAAGGGAAATGTGCAGCGGTATAGATACGCGTATAAGCATGAACACCTGCCCATGAGACCAGTGCCCCTTTTGCCCACTTTTTACGAGCAGCCCATATTGCAGGAGTAAGTAAAGCAAATAAAGAGGAAGCATGCCCCGAAATATATGAAGGCGAACCTTTTACCACTTCATCCTTTATAACACGAACCTGCTTGTTCCAGGGTTCGTATTTCTCATTCAACGGTCGCGGTCTACCAACAGTCCGTTTTATATTATCTTCACCTAAATAATTAGTAAAAAATACGCTAATAATTGTTATCCAGAAAATTCGGCTCCATTTTTTTCGCTCGAAATAATCCCATTTCTCCCATGTTTTGGAACCAAACCAGAAAATGAGGAATGAAACGATGCTTAAAATAATAAAAACACTTTGATATTCGTGAGGTCGCCACCAGAATATCCCGTGAGATGAAATCCATAATCCACATAAATGATATATCCCTAAAATAACTGCAAAAACTTTCCACACATATCCAGCAACTTTTATAGCGGTTTTGTTCTTTCGAACAATTAAATTCGTTATCTGCCAGGAAATCGCTGTGATTGAGAATAGGTAAACAGAAAAATGGGTCAAAAACACCATAACTTCATCTAAAACAGGGATATAATGGTCAGGCTGCAATGCTAATAAAATCGCCTCATCAATAGGGTCATTAATTAACTTCGCACCCAAAAGAAAAATTTCATAAAGTATTAGATAACCGATTACCACAATTACCAGAGAGAAAAATAACTTCAAAAAAATGGGTAAATCTCGATACATAAAAAATCCTCTATTCGCAAAATAATCCTTCAAAACAGGGGTTAAATAGACTTGTTAAAAACTATATTAGTTTCACAAAAGAATAGCAACTACTATAAAATAAAATTTTTTTATATATTCTAACAAATGATATAATATAACTTGTAAATTTAATTTTAACTTTAACATAAGGAGTAAATCATGGGAGCAAAATACTCTGTTGAACACATTTTTGAACAGGCAGCCAAATTCGTCGTAAAACAAAAAGGCGAATGGGAACATAATGACTGGGAAGATTTTTTAGGAAAAATTTCCGAATACCAGATTGAACTACACGATGAATTAATTGTTAAGTTAGGTGCACTTTTGGAATTGGGCAAATATTTTTATTCCAACTTGCCCGAGACTTTAGACAAAAAACAAAAAAAAACAAAAAAAAGCACCACAAAGAAGACAAAAGAAGAAACGGTGATTGAAGAATAATCCCTTAATTAAATCATAGATGCCTTACTTTTTATATGATATGTAATTTCTATTTGGGGTAGAACTGTATTTAATCTTATTCTATGAGTGAAAGTAATATCTTTACTTACAAGAAACAGTATTTTTATACCAAAATATCGAATTTATAATTACAACTCTTGTAATTGATAAAAGGGCAATTCATACGAATTGCCCTTTTAAGTGAAGTCATGAAACAATGTTAAATATTACTGTTCTTAAAGATAATGTCTCTGAATTACCTGGTATTTATATAAATAGTAACTACAAATGATTATGCCTCTAAGGTGCGGTCGTGTGTAAGATTATACCAACCGATACCTAATTTGCGTAGTGCATAACCTGTCTCTTTCAGGTAATCACCATAGCACATCATCCAGTGGAAACCGACCATATCGTTTGCCAGACGGTTACAATCTCCTTCAATTTCGATATCTGTCTGAGACCTGCAAATATCAAGGAATGGATTTGCCTGAACCTTTCCACGAAAACCAATCCACTTTTTGAACTCAAAATCGGGGTCAATCACAGTGACCGTTTCACCTACCCGCATATCTACTTTTGGTGCAGCACCGTAATCGGATTCGTAATGGGTGAGAATCCGAACGGGTTCAAGGTTCGTCCCATCCATCTTACGCGGAGCTGTACAGTGTGCAATAGTTACAACACCATGATGAGGATAGGTTGGGTCTTGCAAAAAGACCGGCTTGGAACTAAGATAATATAGCAACACACCGGAAGGAATTACAGCAAAATCGGATTCACAAAATGCCATTGCACCACGGTCATTAATTAAACTCAAGGTCATGCATGCTGTTGTTTTTGCTTTGGGGATAATAGTCGTCATACATTCATTAACTGTAATAGCTGGGGCATCTAATTCATTCATAATTTGCTCAAATATTTCTGTGAGTATAAAAGCATTTTCGAGGAAGGGTATATCTGTTTCCATGGAAGTTTTGGGTAGATTTAGATACTGTTTTGTCCATATTTTTGCTTGCTCACGAAGTTTGCTGTCGTTGAGAGCAGAAGTTATCCGTTTGTCTAATTCGGAATAGGGGTAATCAATCAATTCCATCTTAAACTTTTCCTTTGTCCGTTCTGGTGCTTTCTGACCACCTGCACCCCAACCTGCTGGACCACCAATACAAACAATTTTACTACCAACCGTGTTCTTTATCGCATACAAAGAGCGTAACCGCCATAAAATATCAGCGTATTCATCCACAACAACATCCTGCGGAGCCAGACGCGGTTCTCCTAATTCATCTACGGTTTTCCTTAAAAATCGAGGACTAACAATCTCATACCATAGATAGGCAGGACCTGAGCGATGACGAACAAAAACGATATGTTGTTTATTATCACTGAAGACAGGATCTATCTCTCCCGTGGCTCCATAAACAAGTGTTACATCTGCATTGGCTTCTCGTGCTTGCTTCGCTTCTGCAGGGGAAGATACGGGCATTATCGGTAGGATCTCCAGAGGGAATTCCGCCTTTTGTTTCATTTCAGCTAGTTCTTTTTCTATTTGCTGACATTCTTTCTGAACATCTTCTTTTGTATGGAAGCCACCCCAGGGACGCCAACTTGCCTGTTCTTGTCGTTTGTATAGATGATATGTAAAAACAGGTTGAACAACCAGAGGCTTCTTTTTGGCGGAAGTAATGGGCTTGTTCAAATATTCCGAAGCCGCACTGGCTGAAGCAGCATCTGCATTTGCTGATAAAATAGCATTTGCACCGATAGCAGTTCCTCCAACCGCAGCGAGGAAAGTTCTCCGTGCCATATTAAGTTTTCCTAAGTCATGCATACAGCCACAGCATGAATGGTGTTGATGTTTGTTGTCCTGTGTCATAAAATATTCCTTCTCGGATGTTGTTAATTTTTATATATTTCTATTGTATTGTATATTTTGGTTAAAAACCAACTTTAAAAAAAGAAGGGCGTCTGAAAAGTAACTCAAGATAGACCTTTCGGACGAGTTGAACTTGTTAGATGGCACTGTAAATAGGTTATCATTATTGCCATTATTTAATCCAAAAATTTTTTTATAAAGAGAAAAGCAGATGTTAGACCCGTATGTGCTTGCCGGAATTGCAGTGGCTCTTGCAATGGATGCATTTGCCGTGTCCATTAGCATCAGTGCGTTGCTTAAAGATGTGCAACCGCGTCAAACCTTTCGGTTATCTTTTC
>AWNW01000047.1 GCA_000493945.1 Candidatus Hydrogenedens terephthalaticus JGI OTU-1 | reverse complement strand
GAGAAATTTCAATCTTGAAATTAGAAATAGTAGATCGGGTTTTATTAAGAAAAGAAAATTTGTTAACACAAGTAAGGGCGGAATTTTTTTATCTTTAACAATTATACTCATGCATAAGTATGAACGAATAGATAACACAGGTTCTTTTTTCTGTATAGAGGGTGCTTTTAATGTTCGCTCTGATGGAATGATTTTTCGTGTTTTTTTCTGTCAATGGTGCAAAGGTATAATAAAAAAGTAGTATAATTGACATTGTATAAGAAAATGTGCATAATATTATGTATAGTGAAATAATTTTCACATGATAAATTGAAACAAACAAACCGATGGAGAAAAGAAATGTCAACGATACCGAACGCTGAAGATGCGAAAGCAAAAAATAAGGCACTGGAAATTGCACTCTCTCAATTGGAACGGCAATATGGTAGAGGGACATTAATTCGTTTAGGTGATGACCGTTTTACTCAAGGGATACGATCTATTTCCACAGGCTGTTTATCTTTAGACCTTGCCACAGGAATTGGTGGATTGCCTTTAGGGCGTGTGGTTGAAATTTTTGGGCAGGAATCTTCCGGAAAAACGACATTGGCTCTTCATGTTGTTGCCAATGCACAAAAGGAAGGGGGTATCGCATGTTATATTGATGCAGAACATGCTTTAGACCCGTCGTTTGCAGGGAAAATAGGCGTAGATATAAACAATTTGTTGGTATCCCAGCCGGATTATGCTGAACAGGCTTTAGATATATGCGAGAATTTGGTGCGGAGTAATGCGTTTGATGTGATTGTTATTGATTCCGTTGCCGCATTGGTCCCGAAAGCGGAGATTGAAGGGGAAATTGGTGACCAGCACATGGCGTTACAGGCACGGCTTATGTCTCAGGCGTTGCGCAGGCTTACAGGGGTTATTAGTCGCTCTAAAACATTGGTTATATTTATTAATCAGATTCGGGATAAGATAGGTGGCACTTATGGAAATCCCGAAGTTACTACGGGCGGTAAGGCACTAAAATTTTATGCAAGTATGCGAATTGATATGCGAAGGGTTAGTTCTGTAAAAGAAAAAGAGGTTGATATAGGAAACCGAGTTCGTGCCAAAGTTGTCAAAAACAAGTTGAGCGCACCCTTCCGTTCTGCGGAATTTGATATTTTGTTTGATGAAGGGATTTCGTATGAAGGGGATTTGCTTGACCTTGCTATTAATGAAAAAATTATCCAAAAGAGTGGTGCCTGGTTTTCTTATAATGGCGAAAATATCGGACAGGGAAGAGAATCCGCTCGCAGGTATCTGAAGGATAATCCGGAATTGTGTTCTCAAATTCGTAATAAAGTGCTGGAAAAACATGGTATTGCAAATTCACCCGAAAGTAAAGAAAATTAGTTAAATCATTAAGAGAAGTAAGGAACAAACGAATCGCTCCGCATTCCGAGAACATATCGAAACCGATGGAAAAACACGACAGCCATCACAGACTGCGCTTTATCTCTATACTTTTTATTTTGCTGGCTCTGTTGTTATCGGGGGGCTTTTTGTATGCACGGTATAAATTACTATTATTGAAGGCAAATTATGAGCAAGAAATAAGCCAGAAAGTAAATGGAAAACTCTCTGTTGGAAAAATTCTTCCTAATGGGTTACGAGGGCTTCGAATTGATGATATTTCCCTTCGCGTGGATTATAAAGGGATAAAGGCAGATGTTACGATTCCTCGCACTGTGGTGCATGTAAACTGGATAAACTTACTTTATGGTGAATGGAGTTTTGACCGTATTGAGGTTAGCCAGTCAGATATAAAGGTAAATATCGTAGATCCGTCCTTTTGGGAAGAAATACGAAAATCTTCGGATGGAAATTCTTCTATAGATTTGAAGGATATCTCGTTTCGTATTGTTGGGGAAAGAAACAATATTTCTATTTTGGGGCTAATTCCGGAGCATGAATTGCAGTTAAAAAAGTTACAATTTGATTGTTATCGTTTTGCGGATTCTTCTGAAATTCGGGCAAAGGTAGAAACGACGGTTTCTTATCTGCCTGAAATCCCTGAAGAGAACACAATCAATCTGGATGTCCGATTTCGTTCTATCGAAGATTTTGATGTGCGAGCCTCCAGTGATAAAATTTTGCTAACACAGTTGGAAAAAGTAATCTCTTTTTCCGATTTTCTATATCCGGAAGGTTCTATAACTCCTTCTCTGCGTATAGCGGGGTATCCCAATCAGACATTAATCCTTGCTGTGGAAGCACCTTTTGAAAATATAAAAGCGAAATCACCGAATATCCCATTTGAGACAATCACGGGAGAGATTACGGCTCTCGCCGATGTGAAGTTGTCAGAAAAGCGTCTGCGAATTACTACGGCGGATATTACTTCTTCGGAATTTGATGGAAGTCTTTCGGGACTGATATTCCTTGATAAACCTGTTCCTGAATTAGATTTGACATTGGAAGTGCGTAAGATACCTCTGGTGGATATTATTACTTCTCTGACGCAACAGCAAATAAAACCTTATGGCGATTTTGTATTAACCTTCGACCAGTTAAATAATTTGCGGTTCGGGATTCGTGGAACATTTTCAAAGCCTATTTTAGAGGCGTTAGCTGATGTAACGAACGGAACATTAGAATTTACACCGACTCGACCCGAACTCCCTTCGTTGCGTGCAAAACTGGAACTGGTGAAAGTAGGCTGGGCAACAGAGGGGAAATTACCCAAAGGCACATTAGTCCTTAAAGAAGGTGTTGTTGAATATGCTCCTCTAAAAATTAAAATGGATGGAATTTCTGCAACCTGCATTCTGGATACAGATGAAGTAACGGTAGATTCCTTATCAGGGATTTATAACAATTCCCCTATAACGGCAAAAGGGGTATATAAAGTTCAAGAAAAGACAGGTAATTTTACGATTAGCGGGACACTAAATTCACTGGAAAAACTCCCATTTTTAAAAGAAGATGATGATGTATCGTTAGCCGGGAGTGCTACTTTTCAGGTAGTATTAGATTATCAACCAGAAAAAATAACAGCCCAATTAAATGCGGAATTAACCTCCGCTGATATAGGTTTTCAATGGTGGTTTCGTAAGCATTCTGGAATCGGGGCAACAATACCTAATTTGAATGTTACATTTATTCCTCAAAAGACATTGACGATAGAAGGTTCTGCATTGTTAGAATCAACGCCGTTGGATGCAAAATTTGAATATGCTTATTACAATAAAAAATTTAATCTGCGTAGAGTAAATGTAACTACTAACGCATTAGAAATTAATACCGCAAGCAAGTGCCTCCGTGTTCCGTATGAAGGTAGAGGGGGTGTTGCGACCAATGGTTCTTTCCTTTGGGAGAAAAAGACACGGACGGAAAAATATGGGGAAACCATGCGAATTGGAATGGATATAGATTGGGCTTCCTTCCTTGCAAAGGATACCGAAATTCCTCTGCAAGCAAAAGGGGTCTCTCTTCAGGCGTTTATTGATGAGCGAGACCTGAATAATCGCACACGCACTTTCACAATCACTGCCAAAGAGGCAAATATTCCTCCCATAGGGGTAAAATGGCTATTGCCTTTACGCACAAAAGAAGAGGCAGAGGCAGAACGAATACGAAAAAAAGAACCTCCTTCACCACCGGAATATTGGACCTTTGCCCTTAATGCAGAGAAGATAACCATGAGTCCATGGGAAGGAACTCATTTTAAGGGGATTGCTTACAATAAACCGCAAATCTCAGGATTAGACCGTTTTTCTGCCCAGG
The DNA here is from genome assembly GCA_000493945.1 of Candidatus Hydrogenedens terephthalaticus JGI OTU-1. Classification (GTDB taxonomy): domain Bacteria; phylum Hydrogenedentota; class Hydrogenedentia; order Hydrogenedentales; family Hydrogenedentaceae; genus Hydrogenedens; species Hydrogenedens terephthalaticus. The sequence goes on along the minus strand of AWNW01000047.1, from coordinate 17,960 downwards.
TTGGAGATGGAACAATAGAGGGCAGTTATTCCGTTACTTCCCCTGAAAATATAAGCGTGTTAAAGGCTCAGTGGAAAAACATTCCTGTTATTTATCTTGTTCGTCATTTAAATCTGCCAGAAGCCATGGAAGGTAATTGTACAGGAAATGTAGAATATTCTCTCGATTTAGATGATACCAATACACTTTCGGGAAAAGGAACTTTTCAGGTGGTCAATGGGAAAGTGAAGACAGACCTTTTCCTTAGCCGATTTGCCCCGGATATGTCACCTACAAATTTTCCGGCAACATTACCTTTCTATACCTTTACAAGCGATGTGCAGATGGAAAAAGACCTTGTAAAAACGCCTAATGTGCAATTCCGTTCAGAAGGCTTGCAGATTAACGGTAGCGGGCAGTTCATTATTGATGGGGATATGGACTACGATTTGTCCGTAACATTATCACCCCAATTGGCTTCGCAAATAGCGGTAATTCGGGATAGCTTTAATATTCGTGGGCATCAAATTATCCAGAACCCGATACAATTAGGTTTCCGTGTTCATGGACCTTCATTTAGCCCTAAGGGGCAGGTCAAAGAGCTGCCTCCCCTCGGAGTTACACTGGTTAGTGGTGCGGCAGAAATTACGACAGAAGCCTTTCGCGTTATTGATATCCCGCGTAAGATTTTAGTAGATCTGCTCAAATTAGGTGGAGGTGTCCTCGGTTCAGCAACCGGTCCTCCAAAATGAAGTATGTTTCCCTAATTTGCGATAATTGTTAAATGAAATGGAGTTGGTGTTGACATGAAAATAAGTATCAGTCGGAATGGAATAAAGTGTCTCTCCTGTGAGAAACCATTTATACACGAGGAATGGATTTGGTCGCGAATACTTGGCACAAAAAAAGAATGGCAACGGCAGGATTTTTGTCTGTCTTGCTGGGAAAAACAGGATAAGCAGGAGTCTATATCGCAATGGCGGCATCGTTATATAGATACAAAAGTTAAACGGAAAGAACAGGAAGTAGAGGATAGCCCTCTGCGAAAACTTTTTTATGAATCAGTGGAGAAAGAGCATTCCCGTATGGAACTCGCCATTGCTTTTCTGACATCCCAGTTACTAAGAAGGGAAAAAATATTTAAAAAGATAAAGGAAATGGCTATCTCACAGAGAGATGGTTATATTATTATGTATATTGACTGTGTAGATGACCGCGTTATTGAAGTAAGAGACCCAAATTTTTCTTTTTCCGAAATGGAAGAAGCCAAAAAAATTGTTTTAGAACGACTTGGAGATAAACCTGAAACGGAGAACTCAAACCCGCAAGATAGCATTTCCCATGTATAATGATTTTCAATCACCAATAGCGAAAAAAAAGGAACCCTGGGGAATTTATATCTCTCCAAACAGACTTTCGGTAATTTTATTTCTTGTAATTCTTCTTATTATTGTCTCCTTTATTTCCGGGGTTTTAATAGGCAAAAGAGAATTCGCCATGCAATTATCGCAACAATCGAAACAAACAGAAGTAACGGGAGAAAATCAGCCACCCGTAGAAACAAAAACTGTTGAAAAAACTGAACCACCGAAAAGCGAGACCCCAGTATCCACAGATACAAAATCTACAGAAGGCACAGTCGAAAAATCAGAAAATCCCACTCCTGTAGATAAACCTCCAACAGAACAAACAGCGACTACATCTGCTTCTACTTCTACTACGGAAAGTAGTGCAGAACCTGCTAAGACAGTAGAAACAGCAACAACACCTATCTCGGACACATCAACTACAACTCCTCCAAACAATAACCCACAACCCCTAAGCCAGGTTGAGTTAACACCCATAACCCCGCCTATTGACCATGATGTAATCACTTCCCCTGCTGAAAAGCATTCTGTATCTGAAAATACCTTAACCACGGATGTTAATATAAAACAAAAGCCGAAGACATATAGCATTCAGTTGTCGGCTTTAACAGGAGATGATGCGGAAAAAAGGGCACGGAGTATGGTGGAAAAATTACAGAAAAAATACAGAAATCAATTCGTTTTTAAGATTCAACCAGCAGGAAAATTTTATAAAATCATTGTTATCAATATCCCTGATGAAAAAACAGCAAGGGAATCATTAAAGATTCTTTCACAAGAACCCGATTTTAAAAAGGCGTTTATTATTAAACCACAAAAATAATTTTTAATAATTTATATTTTTGTCTATAATATAAAAAACAAATTGCCAATGAGAGAATATCAAAGGAGGCAAAACAAATGAATAATGTATATGCTGTGAGTGTGGTCGGTCCGGGTGCTTTAGGATGTCTTTTTGCAGGTAAACTCGCAAAAGCGGGATTTCGTGTCCACTTAATTGACTATCAGCAGGAGCGAATTAATCGGTTATCAAAAAATGGGATAGAGATTATAGAAGGAGACCAGACAGAGAAATATCATGTTCATGTAACAGGGCATATACCTACCATGCAAAATTTAATCATTATTCTGGTGAAATCCTATTCCACAGCCAATCTAACCTTGCCGCCAGACACGCCTATTCTTACATTACAAAATGGATTGGGAAATGTAGAAACACTTTGTAAGAAAACAGGGGCAGAGAATATTCTTGCGGGAGTAACTACAGAAGCAAGCACTTTAATCGAAGAGGGAAAAGTTCGACACACGGCATCGGGACTAACGACTTTCGGAAGTTGGACTACAGCATCTGTGAAAGAGCCGTTAGAAATTCTGGAAAGGGCAGGATTCTGGGTGGAAATTACCGATAGCCCAAGTCAGGTTATCTGGGAAAAAACGGCTGTAAATGCAGGAATAAATCCGTTAACGGCTATTCTTAATGTTCCCAATGGTATGTTGTTGAAAATCAGAGAAGCACGAGAATTACTTCGTGAACTTGTGATAGAAGCATCCAAAGTAGCAGGGACAGAGGGCTATCGTTTCTCACGAAGTCTGGTAGAAGTGGCAGAAGAAGTCTGCGAAAAAACTGCAAATAATATATCCTCTATGTTGCAGGATATACGCGCCGGAAAACGAACCGAAATAGATTCCATAAGTGGCGAAATTTTCCGCCGCGGGACATCGGCATTTCTCACAACACCGCGAACAAAACTGGTTTATCAATTGGTTCGGAGTTTGGAACAGCGTGAGATTGCCTGACATTCCATACGACAGTCCCTATACCTTCTCACGAAAACAGAAAATTGCATTAACAATTCTTCCTCCCGTTGTTTCTTTTCTTCTGAAAAACCTCTTTGCCCTTTGTGAATGGACTGTATTTGATAAAGAGGAATATATTGACCGAACGATAAAAACAGAAGGACGAGTATTGATTGCTTTCTGGCACGAACACATGGCTTTTGGAGCTCATTTGTTTCAAGGAACACATTATCATACCCTTGCAAGTTATAGTTATGATGGAGAATTAGCCGCGCGTATCGTTCATCGTTTCGGATTAGAAACCGTTCGTGGGTCAAGTTCTAAAGGGGGTAGCGATGCCTTAAAAGGACTACAAAAAGCACTGGAAAATCAGGGATGCGTAGGCTGGACATTGGACGGACCCAAAGGTCCTCGACGGGTTGCGAAGCCCGGTATCGCTGTTTTATCTGCAAGAACAAAAACGCCCATTGTGCCTATGACTGCGATTGTTAGCAAGTGCTGGCATCTTAAATCATGGGACCGTTTTCCTATCCCCAAACCTTTTTCTAAGATATATGTTAGTTTCGGTCCTACAATTCCTCCCCCGCCATCTGAGGAAGAACATCAAATTGAAAATACGCGAAGAGAGGTTGAGAATGCACTAAATACACTTATCCAACGACTACAAAAAGTAACAGGTATCCAGGAAAGTAGCTAAAATTTATAAATAAACCCCTAAAATTTGCGGAGGGTATAGAGAGATTAATAGAAATGGGATGATAAGGTTTTATTTCTTTTTTTTGTGTGTTGACTTTGAATATTTGTATTGCACGGCACATCCTAACAAGCCTAATCCTAACCATGTGAGCATACTAAGCATTCGAAAATAGGAGGGTTCAAAATCGGGAGTAATGGAAAGGATACCCATCAATTCAAAAAAACGCAACATCGCCCATACAACAATTAGCGAACCGATAGAAGCTGTCGCAACAACAATGATTATCTTTTCAATAACAAAAGATAAAATACCTCCCAATATGCCTGATAGAAGTAAGATAATAGGATTACCCATTACTGGCAATAAAACAATTCCGAAAGAAAATCCGCCAACCACACCCAATAAAAAGATTCCCGACCTGTAAAAGAAAATGGCAAAAAGACTCCCTAATATACCCAGGAAAAAGGAAAGGGCAATCGTTAGAGGGAAAAAGTGTGTTGCATATCCACCAAGAAGTAAGAAAGAACCCGAACTTACTATACCAAAACCACACAATCCAATAATCCAATAAACTACACGATAACCAGCAAAACATATCACCAATCCCACCAATATTATTAACAATATTGCGGATACATGGATAGGGAAATTCTGTATTTGTTGAAACATATCGGCAGGTTTTATCAGACAGAGATTAAAATAACTCACTTTTCCCTCAAATCAAGTCGTGGTCTTCCCTTGTTTTTTATAAAAAAATCCAAGTAGTAGTGAAGTTAAAAGTAGAACAATTATATCCCCTTTGTTTGTCAACTCGTTTGTCTGTTGTGAATGTGTATTACAGGAAATGACATTTCGTAACCACGAGCCTTGTCCCCCCATATAAATATAATATTTTTTACCATATACTTCAATCACAAGTACCCCGGATACTTTGTTGAAATCTCTGGGCGTAAATTTAACCTGAAATTTCACCGTTTCCTGAGGCTCTACAAAAAACGATTTTTCTCCAACAATTTGAAACTCAGGTTCTCCAATTATCCAGATATAAAAAGGAATAGCATCTATACCAATATTTTGAGCGGTAAATTCTCCGACTACCGATTTTTTCAAGGAGACACTACCGAAGTCCAGATTACTATTTATTCCCGGTGTGATTATTAAAGGGACATCTTTATCAATAGGTGGGATTTCAATTTCCCCTTCATCAGGGCTTTCTTGTGGAGTTATTGCATACGATACAAATAAATCGAAATCCCCTTCCGCTAATTGAAACTCTTTGCGATTTGAAATTCGGTCTCCATCAAGATCTGCGGTCGCACGCAGATATAGTCCGCCACTTAAATTATAGTTTTTTAGATCAATTTGAATTCCAACTTCACTAATAGCCCCCTGAATAAAGTATTGGATAGCCACAGGTTCGCCTAAGGTAATAATTGCTGCACAGAAGCGTTCAATTTCGTCACAGGTAATGCCATACAATTGCTGAATGGCTATACATTTATTACCCAGAGTATTATCCTTTTTAATCTGAACCCAGTTAAAGTAATAAATGGCAACCAATAAATCATGGTTCGGTACCGTTTCATCTTTTAGAACGCGGTCTAATAATTTTGCATGAGCACGGTCGGGAATAGCGTTATTATCTACATCAATCAGGTCCGGGTCAATGTTCGGGTCAAAGGCTTTTGTAATTTTTACAAAAGTATTTTCTGCTTCAATATCTAAAACATAGGCAGTCGAAGAAAGAAATAGAGATAAAGCAAAACAAAAAAAGATAACGATTTTTTGTATATAAGGGTTCTTCATACGAAATAATTAAGTTGTTAGTTTTTCTATTAGACTACATTTCCTGTAAAATAGGTTTATAATATTTACATTTATTTAATGAATATCATTCCAATAATTTTAGTTCCATTATATTAAATTTACGAGGATAAAACAATGAAGTATTTTAAAACCGCACAATTTGTTCCCGGAAAGGGAGATGCATGGACTTATTATGAATGTGATGATAATGAAACCATACAGCGACAATTGACATATATCCCCGAAACGGGTGAAATTTCAAAAGTGCCTGACCCCATTGTGAAAAGGTTATACCGTCCAGAATTGTTAGAACCTTCTGTTGCAGAAGAATTTATATCTCTCTGGGAAAAAGAATAAACTATCAAAAATATTAGATGGAGAAGTTCAATTGAAAATTAATAATCCTTATTTAAATTCCGCAAATTCTATCTGGGTAAGAGGGAATTTACACACGCATACGAGTATAAGTGATGGTGCCTTTAGTCCACAGGATACTATAACCCGATATGCATCATTAGGCTATCAATTCTTAATGTTTAGCGAGCACGATTTAATTGCTCCCGCAAATGGGCTGGACACAAAGGGAATGGTTATCATTCAAGGAAACGAAATAACAGATGAAGGACCTCATTTGCTTCATGTAAATGCGAAAAAGAAAGTCGAGCCGTATTCAGACCGTCAGAAGGTTCTGGATGAGATTCAAAAGGATAGCGGTTTTGCTATTATTTCCCATCCCAATTGGGAGGAAGATTTCAATCACTGTCCCCAGGAATTTTTAGAGACATGGGAACATTATACCGGTATTGAGATATACAACGGTATTGTTCGTCGTTTACCGGGAAATCCCTGTGCCACAGACCGCTGGGATTTACTCCTTTCGCAAGGAAAATTTGTCTGGGGATATGCCAATGATGATGCCCATTGGGATGAAAACTTTGGTGTTGCATGGAATGTTGCACAGGTCGAAAAATTGACCCTGGAAAATGTCCTGAACGCTCTAAAAAACGGGAACTTTTACACCAGCACGGGAGTTGAGATAGAAAAAATTACTGTAAATTCAAATACCATATCCCTAACAACCTCCAATGCCAAGAAAATCGCTGTTATTGTGGATTATGGACGGAGAATTAAAGAAGTTCAGGGGAATTCTATCTGTTATGAAATTAGCGATACTTTCCCGTATTCCTATATTCGTTTTGAATGTTGGGGTGAAGGCGAATCTCAAGCATGGACACAACCCTTCCGTTTGGTATAGGAAATATCCATAGGGTTATTTTGCATACAAAGAGTTTTTAAATAGAAAAATTAAAAAGTAGCACCTGCATTTATACTGATACATTCTCTCTATTTCTCTTCCCTGTTTTATCTCGTCAGTAAGGATGTTGAGGAAATCGTTTAAATGGCGTTTGTTCTGATGTCCCAAAAGGTTGAAAATAGAATTACATTGTTCAATAATATTATCATAGAAAATCGGTTGCTTTTTAAGCGAGTTACTTCTTTCTTGTTAAAATATGAAGGTAAGCCGTCTTGTGATAAAGAAACGGCTTTGTATCAAGATTAGAAAGAGATAAATCGTGGAAGAGTGATATGTATTTTGTTGATTTTTTTGTATATGAAATTTACTAATAACAAGGAGCCGTCTGATGAATAATCGAGATTTTAATGATAAGTGCATATATTATTATTTCTTTTTCTTATTTCTAATTTGTTGCATGACATTTCTTTCTGGAAATAGTTTCGGGGCAACTGCAATTCAGATAAGCAGTATTGAGGAATTGCAGAAGATAGGCAATGATGCAAATTACCCCTTAAATGCTGAATATGAATTAACAGATGATATTGATGCGAGTAGCACATCGAACTGGAATGACAAAGCAGGATTTAAACCCATAGGGACATTTAATAAACCATTTACGGGTGATTTTAATGGCAAAGGTTACAAGATAAAAGGTCTTGTCATATCACGGGCAGATGAAGACGATATAGGATTGTTCGGCTATATTGATGCAGGGGGAAAAGTTCATAATCTCCGTTTGGAAAATGTTAACATTAAAGGCAATTCAAATGTGGGCGGACTTGTCGGTCGAAACTTTGGATTAGTAACTCAGAGTTGTGTTAATAGCGGAACGATAAAAGGGACAGATTATGTTGGGGGTCTTACGGGTCAAAATGTGGGAACAGTATCTCAGTGCTATAATCTTGCGACTGTAACGGGGACTAATCGCGTTGGTGGTCTGATAGGCGAAAATCTGGGTTCTGTCAATAATAATTACAATTCAAGTTCCGTTACGGGGAAAAATTATGTCGGGGGACTTATAGGCTATAATAATAGCCAGGGAAATAGTGTAACTAATTGTTATAGTAGAGGAACAGTCAGGACTACAGCCGCTTCAACAGAAGAACGCATAACAGGAGGGCTTATCGCAAAAAAAGAAAGTGGCAATATAAATAATTGTTACTGGGACATAAATGCGTCAGGGCAGAGCACTTCAGACGGAGGAATAGGAAAAACAACGGAGGAAATGAAACAGAAAGGCACTTATGTAGATTGGGATTTTGAAACAATTTGGAGAATTTATCCCAGTGATATATACCCTTATCCATATCCTTTCTTGCGGGATATTAGTCCAGGGAGTATTATTATAGATAGTGTTGGAGAATTGCAGAAGATAGGGAAGATTTATCCTTTAAATGGCGAGTATGAATTAATTAAAGATATTAATTTGGCAGGTATAGACTTGCCACCCATTGGACCGAATAAAGATAACTCATTTGAAGGTAAATTTGATGGGAAAGGGTATAAAATAATTGGTCTAACAATAAATCGTCCTTCCGAAAACTATGTCGGTTTTTTTGGCTATATTGATACAAAAGGCGAGATAAAGAATTTGAGTATAGAAAATGCTTCGGTCTCAGGTTCTTCTTTCGTTGGCATATTGGCGGGTCAAAATTATGGTAAAGTAAGTAATTGTTATACAGAAGGTTCCGTATACGGACATACAAATACTTCTTCTGGCACTTCCTCCGCTATTGGAATATTAGTAGGTCGGAATCATGGGACAGTAAGTAGTTGTCATGCAAAGGGTTCTATTTCAGGGGCTACAAGTATTTCTTCTATTGGCATATTGGCGGGTCAAAATTATGGCACAATAAGTAGTAGTCGTGCAGAAGGTTCCGTGTCCGGGTATGCTTCTGTTGGTGGTGCCGTAGGCTCAAATTCTGGCAAGATAAGTAGTTGTTATGCAGAAGTTTCAACTCAGGGAAATATAAATGTTGGTGGATTGGTAGGTGAGAGTAGTAATGAAATAAGCAACTGCTATGCTATAGGTCCTGTTTCAGGTGTTTTATATAGTGGCGGTCTGGTAGGGGGGAATTATAGGGGCACAGTAAATTATTGTTATTCAGCAGGTCCTGTATCGAAACCTTCAGGGGCTTCGTATATTGGCGGTCTGGTGGGATATAACCATTTAGGCACGGTAAGTAACTCATATTGGGATACAGAGACATCGAAACAGAGTAGTTCTGCGGGTGGCACCGGTAAAACAACGGCAAAAATGAAACAACGAGCCACTTTTGCTGGTTGGGATTTTGAAAAGGTATGGTATATAAAAGAAAATGAATCTTATCCGCAATTAGTATCCCAATATGTAGGTTTAAATGTGGTTCCAGATGTGGTCGGGATGAATCAGAATTCCGCACAGACTGTAATAAGGTCTGCAAATCTGAAAGTAGGGGATATTATACAGGAGTGCAGTAATGACACATCTTCAGGGAATGTTATATCTCAGAATCCACCCGCAGGAACTCAAGTAGACCCCGAGTCGGTAGTTACTATTACGGTTTCTACAGGTGCATGTCCGATGACATTAAAAGAATTAAAGAACATAATAAAGAAGCGTTTTTCACTATTGGATGTGAATGGAGATAACTTGATAAGTTGGAATGAGTTGAGTATTGTATATCCATGGTTAACTCAAGAAATATTCAGTCAAATAGATACCAATAGCGATGGGAATATCAGCCAAGATGAAGCAGGGGTAACAAATGCTTGTGGTTGCACAAACAAATCTTTTAACAACAATTCTTTATGGAGATACTTATTTGATTTTATATTTATTGGAATATTATTGTTTATGATAAGTAGTTCTCGATTAAAGAAATAAAAACTGTTACTATACAAGAAATTCTGTTCAAAAATTTGATATATTGTTATTTGATTTCCAAGTTATCTTATATAATTTCATGATATTATGCGACAAAATTGGAAAACTTTTTTATGTAATTTGGTATTAAATAGTATATTATATTTTTCAGAAAAAATATGTAATAAAATAGAATGAAAACAATATTCTATATTGGTAAGATTATAAATCAATATACGGGAGTTTGAAAATGAAACATATAAAAGGATTAACCATTTTACACAAAGCAGAAATTGAGACGACTTTGAGTATCGGACAGATATTGACCCTTATTGCAAATATTTTATCTGTCGTGGCTCAGGCTTTTGTCGCTAAAGAAGGAGGTTCAACTTCTTCGTAGTTCAAATAAAAGGAGATAGAAATAATGAAAAGAATTCAATGTATCACTGTTAAACCATCAAAGGCACAGCAAGGTCAAGGTTCTAATTTTTGCACGAATATCGAAAGCGATTATCAGGCATTTCTTTGTTTCTTACTTTCTGTGCTTACGAATTTCTTCCTGCCCTTAGCAGAAATTAAAAAACCTCAGGAAACAACAAATACTACAACCAGTTAGTAAGATACTGAATAGTTGAAGTTTGTAAAATACCGTTGATTTAGTATAATAGATTTATAGTTTAAAGGATCTTTATGAAACATATTAAGAAACAGACATATAACAAGCCCGTTCAAGCGGTTACGGTTGATGTCATTTTAACTCTTCTTCTCCAGGTATTGTCTGCTGTTCGAACTTTACTCGAAACAAGAAATACCGATAACACCTCAACATTGGACGGAAGTGGTAAGTAAGAATGATTCGTAAGAAGATACATATAAATAAAATAACACAACCTATCGCTGCAAGTGATTTTCCCTTTACCACTGTAAATATTATAAAATTTATCGAAGATATTATAAAGATTTTTATTCCTGTTTTTAAGAACAAAGACCCGGAAGCACCGCCACCGAGTACCGGTACAACTACGACAACAACTACATCCTCAAGCAGTTAAATAAATTTGTATATAATAACAATTAAAAAATTGCAATATGGGAAATAGGAATATGAAACACATTCAAAAATTGACATTACGGAAAGCCGACGCTTTTACAAACTTCTTAAATGCGGTATGGCGTGCCTGGCAGGATTTCCGTTACGAAAAGAAAAACGAAATCGGCTTTTAATTTTTTGTTATCATAAGCAGGGATTTTTTTGGTTGTATCCATGCCATCGTAGGGCGTGGAGTTGCGGAATTTTAACAGCGGGATGTAACCTTTCTGTATGATAAAAAAAACTCATGCGATTATTCGCAATGCAGACCGTTTTGATGCAAAAGAGCTGCTCCGTTTCTATCTGCATAAACCTATATTTGCTTCCCTGCTGGATACGAAACGGGAACCACTCATGCCCAATCTGAGTGAGTTAGAGGAACTTCTCCAACATAAAGATGCTGCTCAGTCCTTTTATGCAGTTGAAAATAAAATCGGGGACATTTGTGGTTTCGTTGTTCTGAAAGGAATAAATCCAGAAGCGCTTTTTGGAGAGATGATGCTTCTGTTTGAAAATGAAATTTACGACAAAGAAGAGATTCTTATTCATGAAGCATTGGAATTTATTGAAACGCGAGCATTTCAACAACTCCATCTAAGAAAATTGATGACAACCTGTCTGGATGAAGAGGAAAATCTGCGAAACTTTTTATTAAATCATTCCTACCAATGCGAAGGATGTATGCGAGAGGTGTTATTTACCTCTGGAAAATGGCATAATCTTGAGACATGGGCAAAATTTCAAAATAACAAAAGTTTGTCGGAAGAATTGAAATAAGAAAGGTTCTTTCGTGAGTATTATTACAAAAACCTTTATCCGCAGAGCAGACCGAGATGACTTAGATACACTCATCCGCTGGATGGAAGATGAAGATTTTCAGTATTTTTTATATGGCGACCCTGCCCGTTCTCCGCGGACTATTCGTGAACAGATCATCGGATTTTTAAGTAAAAATACAGGAAGCCCTATCCCTGCCAGTGTCTATTTTATCATTGATTCTCCGGAAGGACCTTTAGGTATGATTTCACTACAAAATATTAGTTGGCGAAATCGTTCCAGCAATCTGGATGTATATATAGCCCCGGAACATCGAAATCATCTGACCACGGGTATTAATGTTTTTCGTGCATTAGAATATGCCTTTGATGAACTCAATTTACACCGTATTACCGCTATTATTTATTCCTTCAATAAGCCTTCGTGGAAACTATTGGAATTCCTTGGAGCCCAAAGGGAACTTACGCTGAAAGACCACATTACCCGAAACGGTGTCTGGCATGATGTTTATGTTTACGGCTTGCTAAAAGAGGAATTTCAAATCTGGCGTGAGAAAAATACCGAACATACAAGGGAAATTACCCTGCAAAAAATGGCAGAAAGCATGAAGAACCATCTGGAGAAGTCTCCGTGAGTATTCAGATAATTCTTGTGGTTCTCTTCTTCATGTATTTTCTGCTGGAATTGTGCCGTAATTTTTTCCAGATTCAGAAATTAACTGCAATTGTAAAAATTGTTCAATCCCTTTTACTTATTTGTGCCGTTGTTTATTTGATTGCTCAACAAATACTTCCGAGAAGTTTATTCTTCGTGCCAAACTGGATTACAGGATTGTTATTAGGGCATGTCTTATATACAGTTGGATTTTTTATCATAGTAGGTTTTAATACCATTGTACAAAACCAATTCCTATCCTTTTTTCAGGTGCTTCGTTTCTCTTTTCTTTCACCTGTGATATTAGGTAGAACTTTCGTCGTTGCACTTACAGAGGAAATTATTTATCGCGCTACTATCCAGCCTATTCTGATAGGGATAATTGGAAATACCATTGTTGCTATCCTGATAGTATCCATCACTTTTACATTAGTGCATGAACATATTTTTCAAAATCAAATGCGGCAGAATATCGAATTTTTGTTATTCTCTGTTATCATAAGTATTCTTTACCTAATTACAAATGATTTAGGATTCGTAACGATTATTCATTTCATTCGTAATATGGAAAGCAATTATCTTGAATTTCAGGAGAAATTACAGGAGATAAATGACCCCGAAAAATGTATGGAACGGGGCTGTTCGAATAACAAAAGCCTATCTAATTTCCTTTTTATGTTCCTTAGTCCTCGGAATGGCTCTTCTGTTTTCCCTGGTGGAATTTCCTCCGGATTATTACGACCTCGTTTTAAGCAAGATAGCCTACGAAACCATTGGTTCTTTAATTTACTTTGTTGTTTGTTATCTATATATCAATTTTTCCAGAAGGGTCCGTGTTACCTTCCCCGATTCTTTTCCTGAAATACGCAACAAGAAAAAAGAGGAGTCGTAAAGATGAACTTTCGAATTGTTTCTTCTACCCTATCACCTCAAATATTAAAGAAGGTAAAAAGTGCTTTTAAAGATGATGATATACCCATAATTATAGATTCTCAAAATGAATCCGCCTTTTTTTCCGGTGTAATAATGGCAATTACACAAAGTTCCCAGATAGACACTGTGATTGATATTATGCACACTGTCAGGAATGAATATGATTCTTTGTTTTATTTAATTTCAAATGCCATTGATGCTCGTGAAGGCATTCCTTCAGGTGGTGCGCAACGCATGGTAAAAATAGCGAAAGAGATAGGGAAGGTATTAGACCTCACTCCCAATCAAATGTGGATTTTAGAACATGGCTGTGTATTAAGAGACATCGGAAAACTCCGTATATCCAACGATATTCTACTTAAAAAAACTGTGCTTACTTATGATGAATGGGTTCTCTTAAAATCACATGCTCATATTGGCGCCAATATATTAAAAGAATGGAACATCTTCCCGGAATTGACAGAAGTGATTGCATCACACCACGAATGTTATGACGGAGATGGATATCCCGAAGGACTTGAAGGCGAACAGATACCTTTTCTTTCCCGCATATTAAAAGTGCTTGATGTTTACTGCGCTATGACCTCCCGACGCAATTATCGCACAGGTGTGGCTTCGCGAGAGGAAGCATTAGAATACCTTCTGGAAGAACGAGGCAAACATTTCGACCCGCAAATAATTGATGCCTTCATGAAAATAAATCTCATAGAAATAGATAACGACCTATAATACTTTCCCCTTTGCAAAGAATGAGACAGATGTGACCCATGAGACAAATGAAGGTAAAAAGAAACTGTGTCTTCAGAAACATCGCTGCCCCTATTTAATAAAACGATGACCTATAAGACATAGAGAACAGATTTATACTTTCTTCCCAATTGTAGTAGTAGGGGCACGGCATGCCGTGCCCCTACTCTGTGAAAAAATTTTAACCACAGAGGACACAAAGGGTATTTTACACAAAGAACACAGTGGGGTAGATGCGAAAGATTTTTCGCCTCTACTTTGTGAACTCTGTGCAAAGTCTCTGTGTTCTCTGTGGTAAAAAGGTTCAACTGCTTAAAAATACCAGAAGCGAGGACGCTTCAGCTACATTGGACAAATAATGCATGATGGATTTTTTCTATTCGTTTTTATTCGCGTCTAATCGTGGAATTCGTGATAATAATTTTTTTACAAATTTAAATCCAGTCTACAAAGAGGGGAAGTAGCGTATTTCAGTTGGGTAATATTCTCTTTTCTTTTTTATTCATATTCTGGGATTCTTCGCAGTATTGTGAAGACACTAAAAGTTATATGTTACTTATGTAATATAGTTGTTCAAATAAAATATATTATTCTATTGCATGGGGATTAATGTGCTTACCGGGTTTATTACAATCATATCGGGTTGTTTTTATTCTTTTTTTCTATTATCTCGTATATCTCATGGGACACACTGGCCTCATTGGTCTTATTTTTTTCAATCACTCTTCACGGATTGTTGGCATGATAAATTGCAACACCACAAGCATACTTTTGTTTTTCTACGCGATGTAAATATCAACGGGATGGTATTTGTTATGCAGAAATAGAGCATCCCGAAAAGTGCCTGCTTTCTGAAATTGGAGTTTCTCAATAAAGGAGACCAGTGGTGTATCGTTGGGACTAACATAAATAAGCCAGCTATTTTTAGGAAAACGGCTTCTGATTTGATTAAATAAAATCTGGAAATTATCTTGAATGTCTTTATTCGTGTAATCGTTCGGATTATGAAAATATATATACACCACAGACAGATTGGGAATTGTATGGGCTTGTATTTTTATCAGTCCACGGGGTTTTGTCTTTTTATCAATAATAACCCATTCTTCAAAATCCCTTACGGTATTCAAAATCTCCTGTTCTTTTTCATGATTTGTAGTTGTCAAAATATTTCCATTTTTAAGTGTGAAATAGATATTGGTATTCCATGTTTCCCATTGAGCAAGCCAATCTTCATCCTGAGGTCGTAGAGGTCGAATAGAAATATGCTCTTTATAAAAACTACGGAAAATATGTTTCAGAACAGTTAATTTGCCGGGCTTTTGAATATCCATATTTACAGGTATATCCGAGGAAAGGGCAACACCTGCATTGTTCAATTCTTGATAGCGAACAATCACTTCTTCTATCCACTGCCGTTGTGCTATGCACCATTTCTGTTCGGGCTCAGTTACTTTCCCCGTGTATTGATAATGAACTGTTCCATACCCACCCCCACAGAAATTTTGAGCCCAGCAAGTAATACATGTAGGTGTTGTGTTTATTCCTAAACGATACAGCCCGTCTGCATCTTTCAGAGGAATTTCATCTTTCTGGATATTTCCCATAAAGCAGGTGTTCTTTTTATAGTATAAATATCCGCCGTAAACATCGCCGGTAGGTGTTATAAACCATTCCTGTAACCCTGCAGGGTCTCTCCGTTTTGTGGGAATGCCCTGTTGAATGTTCAGGAATAACTGCATAATGGGTTCCAAGATATATCGCTTCCCCTTTTTTAATTGTTGCGTATACATCGAGGTTAAGCGTGTTAGTTCCTGAAAGAATGTTTCAATCTCAATATCAGAATTTAAGACAAGGGGGGCACACAGGTCTATTATTACTTTTTTTATACCGTAATTAAAAAATTTTTCAACGGTCGGGCTAAAAGGTAATTCTTCAGGGAGGAAAAGAATATATCCATTTTGACTATTTATAAAATCAAGGAAATCCGTTTTGCTAAAGGTTTCTATCTGTTTTACAAATTCAGTAGAAATGTTGGGAAAGACTAAAAATAGTCTTTCTATGTCCTCTATTTTTAATTTCTTCCTGATATAATCCATAACAGGCAGGTATAGATTTATCCGTAAATTTTTATCTTTAACTGCGAATTTATCATTAATGAGTTCATGTAGTATAAGGAGGATATCTTGAGTCGCCTCATACTTTTGATGAACCCATAAATTTATCTGGAACTTTTGACTTGCCTGAATATGAGACACCGCCTTTAGCATTGACGATGAAATAATCTTTTGCATTTGTGAGAGGCTGTTTTCGTCTATTAAAAACGAAAGGGTATCGAGATGAAGGGTTTGTGTAAGGGATTGAGCCCAATTCTCTATTTTTTGATGTTTCAAAATAGACCCGATAGAGCGGAGGTATTCAAGTTCATTCCAGACTTCCAGCAGTTCTTTTTCCGAATATTGTGTAGACAGGACATGTAATATTTTATTTTGAGTATTTTCGGGATAATATTGCAGGGTGTCGTGTGTGATTTTGTCGCATTCAAAACAAAAGGTATCGAACACATCCACCGCAAAAAACTTTCCCTCTCGTTCAAAGGTATGTATGGGTCTTATCTTGCTCATCAATAAATCCCTAATGTGCCTTTATATCTACTATAATTTTCCATTATCTTAAATAGGGAAATTCCAATAAATGTCCAGATAACACAACTGGCACAGAGCCAATAAAAGCAGGGATGAAAAAATACGGACATGAATTCTCCCGGGGCTACCTGTTGCCCTTTCACAAGCACATATTTTAAGCAGATAGAGGCATCTGTAATAGGCAAGGCATGCATAAAAATAGATACAAACCAACTTTGCTGTAAAAATTCTTCACGGGCAAAAATGGCTAATGCAAACAATGCCATCCGCACAATAATTGTCAGTTGCCCTACTTGCTTAAATACAAGAACCAGTCCTCCTACCATGAACCCAAACCCCAACAGATTAATAAAGGACAGGGTCAGCAAAATAATCACAGGGATGGGGTCAAAAAATAGTTTTCCACCAACACTAATCACCACAAAATAAACCATAAGAGCGGAATAAAGAATTGTCGTTACGGACGCAACCACAGCACGGGCAAGAAAATTCGTTACCAGACCATAAGGGCTCATACATAATTGTTCTAACACACCCGTTTGAGCCATACCTTGAATACCCTGTGTAAACATACCAATTACACCGAAGGCAAATAAACCAATAATAAAACCTAATATATAGTTTGTAGCACGAGTCGGGTCGTCCAGTTGATTTATTCCTCTTTCTATTGCGGGTTGGCTATAAAAGAAACCGGCGATAAGTATCATGAGCATGCCATAGCCGATAATAAGTCCCGTCAATGTGCGAAACCAATAGCGTCGGGTGATAATCCAACCGCGTATAATCTCTGCCTTCATAATAAGTAAGAAGCCAAGCATGATATTATTCCTGTTCTTGTGAATTTATCCCGTCAAACACGGGTTTTTCACCTGTAAGTTGTAAAAAGATATATTCTAAATTTACCTGTTTTTGCTGTATGGAGCGCAACTGATATTTTTTCCTGTGGAGTGTTTCGAATAAAAGATATAATGCTTCCGAGCGTTCCGCATACGGTTCCGGTACCTGCACGGTAATTGTGGGTCCATCTGCTGTCAGGTCTGTTTGGAGAAGGGTAATCTGCGGAGCAAGGGTATCCAGGTCTCCCTCTGCCAGATTACGGTCTAACCGCAGCGAAAAGATTTGCTTGGAAAATAGTTCTAACAATTCGGATGTGGGTTTGCAGGTGATTAATTTCCCTTTATTAATAATTCCAATACGGTCGCAGAGTTCTTGTGCCACATGCATATCATGGGTGGTAACTAATACAGAACGACCGTGTTTCCGTGTTAGTTCCAGAATTTTGTCCTTAATCGAGCGACTGCTTTGAACATCCAGACCTGTAGTCGGCTC